>JANYAM010000136.1 GCA_025361365.1 Opitutus sp.
AAAATGGTCGGGCTGGTGAGATTCGAACTCACGACCTCTTGCACCCCATGCAAGCGCGCTACCAGACTACGCTACAGCCCGATGATCCAACGGAAGGGCGAAGAAGCCCGATGCCCCGGCCCGAAGCAAGCCCTTTTCGGCCGAAATTCCCTGCCCCAAACACTCCGCGGATAACGCAGATAGGCACGGATTTGGACCGGAACCCAAACCAGCCCCTGACAGGAGTTTCCCTGCCCTGATCCGCGCGAATCCGCGTTATCCGCGGAGAATTTGCCGGGCTCTAAAAAGTGCTGCAATCAGCCCAAAGTGCCTTCATCTAGCTGGCCGGATTTGTCCTCATAGCTCAGCTGGATAGAGCATCGGTTTTCTAAACCGACGGTCGCGTGTTCGAGTCACGCTGGGGACGCCACCCGACGCTCCTGTGGAGCTATGGGTGGCACGGCCATCCTTCGATTCACCGGAACCGGGTAGCCCCGGCCGGACCAATTTGGCTCGAAAGGCCACCGCAACACGGCCAGCGTCGGCCAGTTTCTGCTGCATGCCCGAGCATCCCTCCATGCCTGCCACCCGCGCGGTCTTTCTTTCCTACGCCTCCCAGGACGTGGCGGCGGCGCAGCGCATCTGTGAAGCCTTGCGCGCCGCCGGCGTCGAGGTGTGGTTCGACCAAAGCGAGCTGGTCGGCGGCGACCAGTGGGATGCAAAGATCCGCCGGCAGATCGGTTCCTGCGCCCTGTTCGTGCCGCTGATCTCGGCCGCCACGCAGGCGCGGCTGGAGGGATATTTCCGCCTCGAATGGAAACTCGCCGCGCAGCGCACCTATACGATGGCGGACGAAAAAGCCTTCCTGCTGCCCGTGTGGATCGACGATACCGGTGAACTCGAGGCGAAGGTGCCGGCCGAGTTCAAGGCCGTGCAATGGTCGCGCTTGCCGGGCGGCGAGACGCCGGCGAAATTCTGCGAGCGGGTAAAGAGCCTCTTGAACGGGGCCGGGGTCCCGGACGGCGGTGCCGCGCGCGTAGCGCCAATGCGCCCCGCTCCGGCCAGCGCCCCGCGTGGAGGCTGGCAGAAGCCCGCCATCGTCGGAGCGCTGATTCTGGCCGTGCTGGCAGGCATCTGGGGTCTCCGCCGGCCCGGCCCGGCCTCGCTTCCGGCCAAGGAACCGGCCGACACCAAACTGGGGACCGTGCGCTACCTGCAGCCCCAGCCGGTCATCGTGGGACCGGAGAGCAATGAATGGCCCACCCCCTCGCCGGATGGGAAAACCCTGGCCTTCGTGCGGCTGGTGAACGGCTACCGGCAGGTTTTCCTGAAAAGCCTCGCGGGCGATGGCCCGGCCCGGCAGCTGACGGATGACGAGTCGGATCACATCGAGCCCCGCTGGACGCCTGACGGGAAGGACGTGCTCTACTGCCGGCCGACCAATGGCCATCCGCCCGGCATCCGGCCTTCCGATGTGTGGGGCGGATACTATTCGCCCCAAGCTCTCGATGTCTGGATCAGGAACCTCGCGTCCAACCAGGCCAGGGTGCTTTTGGAAAAGGCCTGCGGTGCCCGGTTCAATCGCCAGGGAGTGATCGCCTACAGCCGGTATGTCGAAGGCAGCAGCCGGATCTGGACTTGTGATCGCAACGGCAATGAACGGCGGCTGGTGACGGAGGACCCCGACAAGGTGGAGCACTTCGAGCCAGACTGGTCGCCCGATGGCAGACACATCGTCTACCGGCGCATGCAGGGCAAGACCTCCGCGCTGGCAGTGGTGGATCTCGAAACCCGCAAGTCCGCGATCCTGACCGATGCATATTACCTTTCCGAACCCACCTGGTCGCCGAGCGGGCAATACATCTACGTCTCCGCCAATTTGGCGAGTGGCTTCAACCTGTGGCGGCTGCCGCTGACGGATGCAGCGACGCGCGCCGGCCCGTTTGAGCCCGTCACTTTTGGCATCGGTCGTGACCTGCACCCGGCGTTCAGCACCGACGGCCACCGGCTGTTCTATTCCATCGTGACCTGGAATTCCGACTTGTGGGCCCTGCCCATGAATCTGGAAACCGGCAAGCCCGCAGGGGACCCCTTTCCGGTGATCGAGTCTTCGCGCGAGGACACGCGGGGAGACTGGGCCTCTGATGGGCGGAGGATTGTGTTCACCTCGGACCGCGGCGGACACATGAACCTCTACGTCGCGGCCTTTGACCCGGAAAAGCGCGCGGCCGGAAATGCGGTGCAGCTCACCTTCGGTCCCGGAGGCGATTACCAAGCCAGCTGGAGCCCCAAGGGCAACCAGATCGCGTTCTTTTCCCGCCGGTCGGGCAATGAGGACATCTGGCTGGTTAACATGGACGACAACGGGGCCGCTGCCGGACCGCCGCGCCAGCTCACCACCAGCAGTTCCGCGGACATCAACCCGGTTTTTTCCCCGGATGGTTTGCACATCGCCTTCATGTCGGACCGGACGGGCAAGAACCTGCCGTATGTGATGAACCCGGATGGCAGCGGCCAGAGGGCGCTCGCCGAAATTCGCGCGACGGGGCATTATATGCGCTGGCTGGATGCCAACACCCTGGTGTTCTCCCTCGGGGGCGGGATGTATATGCAAACAAAGCTCGACGGCGGGGAACCGCAGGCACTCAACCCGGCCCCGACCGGCATCAGTTCCTCCCACTTGACGATGTCTCCCGATCACCGTTTTTTCGCGGACAACAATCACATCAATCTCCAGCTTTGGGACCGCAAGACCAGCCGGGTGGAACCAAATCTCTACACCTTCCTCGATAAAAACATCGGCGTGGACTACACTGTCTGGTCCCCCGATGGGCGCTACCTCCTCTTTGACCGTAACAATCCCCAAGGCGGGGACATTTACGCGCTCGAGAATCCTGAATAAGGCGGTCGCGTGTTCACTCCACGCCTGTGGACGCCATCGGTTCTTCTGGAGCTTCAGCCGTCGCCGGGCCTATGGCTGACAAGCCGGGTGGCACGGCCAGCTTCTGTCCTCTCCCGTTGGTCGAAGCGCTACGTATAGCACGGCCATCGGGTCAAAAGCCCGCGGCTCAATGCACCCACATCCCGTAGGCGGTGGGGCCGATCTTAATGAAGTCACCCGTGGTCAAATCCCCGTCATCCAGCGCGGCGTCCACCAATTGCATGACGGTATCAGTGGCATTGGTATTCACCAAGACGATGTGGGCGCTCGGGCCCGACCACACATATAATCCGCCCAGCGGCGACGGCTGCGTATAGGCATCGGGCAGATAACCCGTCATGCCCGGGGGGATCACTCCGCCGGCGGTCGCCGCCGCGGGCCGCTGGCCGGCCTCCAGGGCATAGCGTTGGAAGGCGGAGTCGAACTGGCGGAAATCATTCGTGAGTCGCGCGGCCTGCGACCGCTGCCGGGAACGCTGGAAAGCGGGAATCGCCATGGCCGCGAGCAAGCCAATGATCACGACCACGATCATGATCTCCACGAGGGTGAAGCCCGCGGCTGTGCCCCGGCGGCGCCCGCGGGAATGGTTGATCTGATTCTGGTGAAACGGGCCTTTCACGCCCGCCATGCTGTTGCCGGCCGCGGGACAGGTCAATGGACCGGCTCAAGTCTTTAGTCCCGGTCTTTCGGCCCTAGTGGGGCGTGGCCGCCTCCGGCCGGCGGGAGTGTAATGCCCTCCTTCGCCGAGGCTTTGGAGGGCACTTTTCTTTCCGCGCGGCCTTTTAGAAATTGGCCTGCCATCCGTAGCTTCAACCGCCAGCGGGAACGAATGCCCTCCTACGCTAAAGCTTTGGAGGGCATCCTTCGTCCCCGCTACGCTTGGCGAAGGATGGTGGAGCAGATCGGGATCAAACCGACGACCTCGTCGTTGCGAACGACGCGCTCTATCAACTGAGCTACTGCCCCGAAAGTGGAACGGCTTAATTGAAGGACGCCCCGGCCGGAGTAAACCACAATTTTCCGCCGCCGCTACCTCCTTGCCCAGCGCGACTTAACGTCGTCACCCAATTGGCTCTGAAATTGCTATTGCGGGTGACCGAGGCAGGGAGAAATTGACCCTCCTCCTTTAACTTGAAAAAGAATACCAACATGAAAAAGACCACCAAGAAAATTTCCGCGCCTGCGCCCAAGACGGCGCCGAAGGCCCTCAAAGCCACCGCCAAGAAAGCCGCGCCCGCCAAGAAGAAGACCGGCGAACCGCCCGTCACCTTCATCTCCGCCACGATCGACATCGGCTTCGGCAACCACCTCTACCTCCGCGGCGACGGCCCGGGCCTGAGCTGGGAACGCGGCCTCGCCATGGATTGCACCGGCGCCGGCCTGTGGACCGCCAGCGTCAAGAACGCCAAGGCCCCCGTCGTCTTCAAGGTGCTGGTGAACGACCTCTCCTGGAGCAGCGGCGACGACTTCACCGCAGCTCCCGGCCAGAGCGTCGCGATCACGCCGTCGTTCTGAACCGGATTATTCCGATCAGTTAAACCACGAAATACACGAATCACACGAAATGGGTGCGGCCGGAATCTTCCGCTGATTTCCCTTTCGTGTATTTGGTGTGTTTCGTGGTGAATTGGATTTAACTTCGCGACCTTCGCGCCTTCGCGTGAAACAATTCCGAGACACGGCCCGCAGGGACGCGGGCCCTCCATCAAATCAGCTTCAACTGGCGGCGGGCGGTGATCGCCAACTCGTTGAACTTCGAGGCTAGCTCGGGCTTGCGGTAGTCCGTGCCGTAGGTCGGGATGATGGCCTCGAGGCGCTTCTTACCCTCGGGGCCCGACACCAGGTGCGGGAAACAGTTCTTGATGACCTCGAGGTCGATGTTGACGCACACCGAGGCACCGGGGCTCGCACCGAGGAGGGCGGACATGCTCTTGTCGGCGGAGGTCAGGACCTCCGTGCCGAAGTGCACGATGCCGGCTTCGCCGTCGGTTTTCTTGATCGCCTGCACGCGGATGCCGCCGTCCACCAGCTTCCAGTCCTCGGCCTTCGCGTTGGGATAGAAGATGTGCATCACCTCCATGCGGTCGGCCATGCTTTGCGTGCCTTGCTGCATCAGATACTTCACGAGCGAGAAGTTGGTCGCGGCAATCTTGAGCAGCGTCATCAGGTTGTGCGGCTTCACCGAGCGCGGGAGGTCGGTCCAGCTGCCGGTGCGGTGCAGGAAGCGCGTCGTCCACGCGCCGAAGGGACCGAAGAGCAGCGTCTTCTTGCCGTCGAGGATGCGGGTGTCGAGGTGCGGCACCGCCATCGTGGGCGCCTCAGGCAGGTTCTGGCCGTAGACCTTGGCCTGGTGCCGCGCGACGATCTCGGGCTTGTCGCACACGAGCCAGTGGCCGCCGATGGGAAAGCCGCCGAGACCCTTCGCCTCGGGCAGACCGGCCTTCTGCAGGAGAAGGATGCTGCCGCCGCCGGCGCCGACGAAGACGAACTTCGTGGTCACGGTGTGTTCTTCGCCGGTTTTGAGATTGCGGGTGGTGACGTGCCAAGACGCGGCCGAGCTGGAGCTCGGCCCTCCACGTTTCAGGTCGACGACCTTCGTGCTCGCTAGCACCGAGCAGCCCTCTTGCTTGCCGAGCCAGGCGAGGAGTTTGCGGGAGAGGACACCGAAGTTGATGTCGGTGCCGCCGTCCATCTTGGTGGCGGCGATCGGCATGGCCGGGTCGCGGCCGTCGGTGAGGAGCGGCGCCCACGCGCCGATCTTGGCGCGGTCGGTGGCGAACTCCATCGAGGCAAAGAAATGGTGCTTCGACATGCCGGCGTAGCGGGCCTTGAGGTAGTCCACCTCGTCCGCACCCTGCACGAAGCTGAGGTGCTGGACCGGGTTGATGAATTCGTGCGGGTGGTCGATCATGCCGCTCGACACGGCGTGCGCCCAGAACTGGAGCGTCTGCTCGAACTCCTGGAAGATATCGATGACCTTCTGGACCTTGACCGTGCCGTCAGCCTCGCGCTTCGGCGTGTAGCTCAGCTCACAGATGCCGGCGTGGCCGGTGCCGGCGTTGTTCCAGCCGTTGGAGCTCTCGAAGGCCAGCTCGTCCGCCGCCTCGTAAACCTGGATGCGCAGCTTGGGATCCAAGCGCTTCAAGAGTGCGCCCAGGTTCGCAGACATTACTCCGCTGCCGATCAATACGACATCCGGATTTTCGATATGGGAAGGCATGGCTGATTTTTGAACCGCTAATAAACGCTAATAGACGCTAATGATCGGATTAGTGAAGATTAGCGGGGATTAGCGGTTAAACGCGTTTGGATTGGACGGTTTTCTCGTAGCGCGCGACATCCGCGAGCCACTTGGCTCCCGGCGGCACGCCGTCGCGTTCGCAGAGCTCGTCCCAGACGGCGCCCCAGGGCAGCGCCCGGGCGTTTTCCATCAGGGCGAGGCGCTCGTGGCCTTTGCCGGCGCTCTCCGCCGCCTTGAGCTTCGCGGTCGGGTCGAGCAGGCCGCAGAGGATGGCCTGGCGCGTGGCGCGGGCGCCGATGACGTAGGCCGCGACACGGTTGATCGAGGCGTCGAAGAAATCGAGCGCCACATACACCCGGTCCCAGGCGTCGCCGCGGGCGATCTCGAGGAAGAGGTTGCGCACGGCATCGTCGAAGATGACGACGTGGTCGCTGTCCCAGCGGACCGGGCGGCTGGTGTGCAGGAGCAGTTTTTTATGGAACGCGAGGTGGGCCGAGACCTTGTCGGCGACCGACTCGGTCGGGTGGTAGTGGCCGAGGTCGAGGCAGAGCACGAGGTCGCAGCTCAGGGCGTAGTTGGAGTAGAACTCCTGCGAACCGACGACGTATTCCTCGGAGCCGAGGCCGAACAGCTTCCCCTCGACGGCGTCGACGCAGAGCTTCCGGTTCACGGACTTGTCGGCGAAGATCTTGTCGTAGGAATCGGCGAGGCGCTCGCGCGGGGCCCAGCGGTCGGCCGGGGCGTCCTTGGCGCCATCCGGCACCCAGTGGTTGATGACGCTCGGCGTGCCGAGCGTCTTGGCGAAACTCTCCGCGATGTGGCGGCAGGCCTTGGCGTGGCGGATCCAGAACATGCGGATCTCGGGGTCGGCGCTGGAGAGCGTGAAGCCCGAGTTGGCCATCTCGTGGTTGAAATAGGTCGGATTGAAGTCGAGGCCGACGCGGCGGGACTTGGCCCAGCCCAGCCAGCGGGCGAAGTGCTCGGGCCCGATCTCGTCGCGGTCGACGGACTTGCTGCCGGTCTCGGCGTAGAACGCGTGGAGGTTGAGGCGCTGCTTGCCGGGGAGGAGTTTCAGCGCGAGGTCGAGGTCGGCGCGCATCTCGTCGCCGTTGCGGGCGCGGCCGGGATAGCTGCCGGTCGCCATGGTGCCGCTGGCGGTGAGGCCTGCCTTGGGCGTCTCGAGGCCGCGGACGTCGTCGGCCTGCCAGCAATGCAGGGAGATCGGGATGCGCAGCGCGTGGCGGATGGCGGCCTCGGTATCAACGCCCTGGGCGGCGTAGGCGGCGCGGGCGAGGCGGTAAGTGGGAGAGCTCATGGGGAAATCAGTCGGAGGTTAACGCAAAGTCGCAAAGGCGCAAAGGATTGGGAATGGGTCTGGTCTACTTGGCGTCCCTGCGTCTTTGCGTTAAAAAGAATTAGTTTGGTTGGTAAATGGTGGCTTTGATTTGTTTGGCGAAGTGTTCGCGGAAGGTCTTCAGGTTTTTCACGGCTTTCAGGCCGATGAGCTGGCTGGCGATGTTGCCCACCGCCGTGCCCTCGAGCGTGAACGCATAGACCGGCAGCCCGCTGGCGTCGGCCGTCGCCTGGCAGAGGAGGCGGTTCTTCGAGCCGCCGCCGACGATGAGGATGCGCTGGAATTTCCGGCCGGCGAGTTCCTCGAAGTTGCGGACGGCATCGGCATGCCCCTGCCCCAGCGAGTCGCAGATGAGGCGGACATAGCCGGCGAGGTTCTTCGGCAACGGGAGCTTGCGCTTCTTCAGTTGCGCGTCGATGGCGGCGCGCATGGACTGCGGATTAACAAATCCAGAATCAGCGCAGTCGAGCAAAGGTGGAACGCGCTGACCCCAGCGCGTTTTCTTCGAGGCAAGCGTGCTGGGGTCAGCGCGCTCCACCTTCAAGGCTTCGGCCTGATCGATCAATTTGGCCCATTCCTTGTCGTTCTTCGGTCTTGCAGCGAATTCCTTCAGCGTGCCCTCGAGCAGCCAGAGGCCGATGACGTTGGTCAGGGGGCGATAGCGGCCGTCGCCGATGCGTTCGTTGGAGATGCGGGCGGCCAGCGCGGCGGGGCCGAGGACGGGTGTGTCGCTCTCGTAGCCAACCAGCGACCACGTGCCGGAGCTGATGTAGAGGTCGCCGCCGGCGGAGTTCGCGGGCATGGCGTCGTAGGCGGCGGCAGTGTCGTGACCGGGGACGGCGACGACCTTCACACCCTTGAGCTCGGACAGGCCGGTGACGGGACCGAGCACGGTGTTGGCCAGGATCGGCGGCGAGAACCAGTTGGCCGGGATGTGGAAATGGTCGAGCGTGGCGCGCGACCAATCCCGGCCGTGGACATCAAGCAGCTGCGTCGTGCTGGCGAAGGAGATTTCGTTCTCCATGCGGCCCGAGAGCAGGAAGTTGAAGTAATCCGGCAGGAAGAGGCAGCGCGTGGCGAGGTCGGCCACGGCCGGGTTGTGCGCGACGGTCTCCTCGAGCTGCAGGCTGGAGTTGTAGAAGACGTTGGGGATTCCCGTCGCCGCGTAGATGCGCTCGAGCGCCGCACGGGTGTTGGCGAGGCGCGTCAGGCCGGGCTGGGTGCGGGCGTCGCGGTAGGCGTGCGTCGGAAACACCATGCGGCCCGCGTCGTTGACCAGCACATGGTCCACGCCCCAGGTGTCCACGCCGACGGACGCGAGCGCCGGGAAACGCTTCTTCGCGAGGCGCAGGCCGGTGGCGATCTCGGTCCACAGGCCCGGAATGTCCCAGTAGTCGTGACCGCCGATGGATTTGAAGCCATTCGGGAAACGGTGCACCTCGGTCAGGGAAAGTCGGGGCGTAAAGCCCCTCCCACTGGATTTGCCTTCGGTTTTCCACGTGCCGACGATGACGCGCCCGCTGGTCGCGCCCAGGTCGACCGCTGCACAATGGATGGGTTTGGAAGCCATGACGGGGTTAGCCACAAAAAGGCACAAAGGAGTTTGTTCCGCAATTAACACTTACCGCGCGCCTATAGGCGCAACGCGGGTGCCATTCACCGGACAGATGTTTTTGGTGCCTCTTCGTGGCCATGATTCCGTTGCTTACCGGAGGAAGGCTTCGTGGAGGCCGCCGTCGACCGTGACGACCTGGCCGGTGGTCTTGCTGAGGCGCTGGCTCACCAGAAGGAAATAGGCCTCGGCCTGGTCGGCCGGGGTGATCGGCGCCTTGGTCAGCGTGCGGTCGGCGTAGAACTGCGCGAGCTTCGTGACCAGCGAGTCCGTCGCCTCGTCGTCCTTGTAAGGGATGTTGTATTTTGCGAGCGAGCCGATAACGCGATCGCGCGGGAACATCGCGCTCCCCTGCACCACCGTGGCCGGGGCCACGCCGTTGACGCGAACCAGCGGCGACAGCTCGATGGCGAGTTCGCGCACGAGGTGGTTGCCGGCGGCCTTCGAGACATCGTAGGCCACCGAGCCCTTCTTCGCGACGGCGGCGTTGGCCGAGGTCGTGAGGACGAGCTGGCCCTTGAGGCCCTGCTCCTTCCACGTCTTGAACGCCTCGTCGCCGACGAGGTAGCTGCCCGTGACGTTGATGGCGAAGGTGACAGCCCACTTGTCATCGGGGATGTGGCCGGAGGTGTCGCTCGGCACGAAGATGCCGGCGGTCACGCAGATGGAGTCGAAGCCGCCGTAGGCCAGCGCGACCTGGTCGAGCATCTTCCGGATGCTGGCGCGGTCGGTGATATTGGCCGCGAGGCCGATCGCCGGGCCGTAATTGGAGAGGCCAGTGCCCGCGACGCCGATGCCGACGCCGTATTTGGCCTCGATCTCCTTGGCGGTCGCCTGCGCGGCGGCCTCGTTGAGATCGACGCAGACGATGTGCGCGCCTTCCTTGACGAGGCGGTGGGCGGTCTCCTTGCCGATGCCGGAGCCGGCGCCGATCACGATGATGACCTGGCGGGCGAGTTCCTTCTCGGCGGGCATGCGCTTGAGCTTGGCCTCCTCGAGAAGCCAATACTCGATGTCAAAGGCCTCCTGCTGCGGCAGGGCGATGTATTTGTCAATCGCCTCGGCGCCGCGCATGACCTCGACGGCGCAGTTGTAGAATTCGGCGGTGACGCGCGACTCGGACTTGTCCTTGCCCCATGCGACCATGCCGACGCCCGGGATGAGGACGACGGTCGGGTTCGGGTCGCGCATGGCCGGCGAGTTGGCGTGTTTGCACTTCGCGTAATAGGCCGCGTAGTCCTTGCGGTAGGCCTCGAGGCCGGCAGCGAGCTTCTTCTTGAGCGCGGCGGTGTCCTCGGCCTGCGGGTTCCAGTCGACGTAGAGCGGCTTGATCTTGGTGCGGAGGAAATGGTCGGGGCAGCTCGTGCCGAGCTCGGCGAGGCGGGCGGCATCCTTGGAGTTGACGAAGCGCAGGATCTTCTCGTCGTCCTGCACGGTCCCGATGAAGCGCTTCTGCTGGGAAACCTGGCCGCGGAGCCAGGGCAGGATGGCGGCGAAGACCTCGTTGCGCTTCGCGGCATCGAGCGTCGAGTATTTGGCGCCGCCGAAGACCGTGGCGTCGCCGCCCTTGGCCTGGTATTTCGCGTCGATGTAGGCCGCGGCTTTCTCGATGAGATTCAACGTGAGGGTGTAGCAAGCCTTGTCGTCACTGTCCCACGAGATGAAGCCGTGCTGGCCCATCATGATGGCCGGCGTCTTCGGGTTCTTCTTGGCGATCTCCTGCATGGCGAGGCCGAGCTCGAAGCCCGGGCGCATCCACGGCACGTAGGCCATCTCGCCGCCGAAGATTTCCTTGGTGAGCTTCTCGCAGTTCTGCGAGGCGGCGATCGCGATGATCGCGTTCGGGTGCATGTGGTCCACGTGCTTGCCCGGCAGGAAGGAGTGCAGCGGGGTGTCGATCGACGACGGGCGCGGGTTCAGGTTGAACGTGGTGTGGTTATACATGCCCACCATGTCGTCCTCGGCCGGGGCCTTGAGGCCCTTGTCGGTGCGGGCGGCGTAGAGTTTCTGGAGATCGAGCAGCTTGAGCTGGTAGAGAGAGGAGAAGTTCTCGCGCGTGCTGGTGCGGAGGTCCCCGCCGGAGCCCTTGACCCAGAGCACCTCGGTCGGGAGGCCGTTGAGCGGGTCCTTCTCGGTGATCTTGGACGACGTGTTGCCGCCGCCGGTGTTGGTGATGCGCTGGTCGCCGCCGAGGAGGTTCGAGCGATAGATAAGACGGGCGACCGGATCGAGCAACGCGGCCTTGGCGTCGTCCCAGCCGAAGTTGACGAATTTGTATGAGCTCATGATGAAGTGGGATTTTCCCGCGGATTACGCGGATGATCGCGGATGGTTGGTTGGTTTTATCAGTGATATCCGCGTTATCCGCGGAAAATTCGGGTGAGTTAAAGCCCTAAAGCTTTCTGTCGGTAGTGCTCGTCCGGGCGGCCGGCGATGCGGGCGACTTGGGCGGGCGTGAGAAAACGGGGACGGCCGATGGCGGCGGCGCCGACGAAGATCTCGGCGGACTTGGCGCCCATCAGCGTGGCGGCCAGCACGGCCTCCGGCGTGGCGCCCAGCGCGATGAAACCGTGGTTCTCGAGCAGGATGACACGCGGCGGACGCGACAGGCGCTTGATGAAGGCGATCACCGCGGTGCGCATGGCCTGGGCGAGCTTGAGGCCCGGATCGGTATACGGCACGAAGACGCTCTCGACGCCGCAGCAGACGATCTCGTCCGGGAAGAGCCGGCGCCGCGCGAAGGTGCGGGCATGCGGCGAGCACAGCAGCTGGTTCACTTTCACCGGGTGTGTGTGGCCGACGAAGTTCACGCCCGGCAGCGTGAGCAGGTAGGCGTGGAAGATGGCCTCGACGGACGGCTTCTTGGCGTTCGCGTCGACGCGGGCGGCGAACAGCGCCTCGTCGATGGCGGCATCGGTCATCGCCTTGCGGTCCAGCAGCGGCAGCAGCGCGTCGAAGCGGCAGGTGGCGGTGCCGGCCTCGGTGAGTGAACCGAGGTTGGAGCCGCTGGCCTTCACCACAAACGTGTCGGCCGAGAGCCGGGCGGAAGTGTTGCCCTCGCCCAGGATGGCCAGCTGGCGATCCTCGCGACCGAGCTGGTGCGAGAGGTCGAGCATCCGTTCGAGTGTGTCGGGTTGGGCGGTCACGTTCATCAGGCGCGAAAGACAAAAAATGTGGAGGACCCAGCTCCAGCTGGGCCGCGGCTCAGCTGGAGCTGAGCCCTCCAAAATGCCGCCAGGCAGGAAGAAAATAGATCCGAATTCATCAGGCGCGGAGGAGTTTCGAGGACGGAAGCGCAATGCCGTGCGCGGCGAGAAGCCTGGGCGGGGTGTCGGAAATCAGGGCGGAAACCTGCGACCAGTCGGCGACGCGGTGCGGGGTGGCACGCCCGAGCTTGGACGCGTCGAGGCAGAAGTAAACCCGCGTGGCGTGGCGCAGGACGGATTTCTGGAAGGCGGCGACGCTCTCGTGGGAGTTGCTGATGCCCGCCGCGTCCATCCCCTCGCCGCTGAGGAAGGCCGCGTCGAAGGACCAGTCGCCCAGCGCCTTGATGGCGCGCGAACCCATCAGCGCGGCCTGCCGGCTGAGGAACTCGCCGCCCACGACGTGCAGCTCCACGCCGGCAGTGCCGCCGAGGACGGAAGCGGCCGCGAGGCTGTTGGTCACGACCACGAGGCCGGCCAGATCCTTGCGCTGAGTCAGCGCGCGGGCCGTCGCCTGGATGGTCGTGCCCGCGTCGAGAAAGATGGTGCCGGTGCGGGGCATCAGTGCCACCGCGCGCGCCGCGATGCGGGCCTTGGCCGGACGAGCGCGGCCGGAACGCTCATCGTGCGAGGCAAAGGCGCTGTTGTAGTCCGCCAGCGCGCCGCCGTAGGTGCGGGTGATGTGGCCGCTGGCCTCGACGGCCACCAAGTCGCGGCGGGCCGTGGCCTCGGAAACCCCCAGCCGCCGGCAGATCTCGTTCACCGGCAGGAAGCCGTCGCGCCGGATCAGGCTGCGGAGTTCCTCGCGGCGGAGGTCGACGATATGCTGGGGCACGCGCATGGAGGGACAGTGAGGAAAGTTATATGATTGAGGTCAATCATATAAAAAAGAGGATTTCCAAGTCAATTTAACGCAAAGGCGCAGAGGCGCCAAGGGAGGATGAGATTCTTCGCGCCTTGGCGTCTTTGCGTTAATGGATCGTTAGTTCGAGGTCTGGAATGGGGCCGCGGGCAAGCCGGCGGCGTTGAAGAAGTTGGAGCCCTCGGGCCACGCGGCCCAGGCGTAGCGGGCGGCAGTGGGCGCCGTCACGGCCGCGCTGCGCACGAGAATGGTGTCGCCCTCGATGGCCGCCTCGGCGGGCACGAATTTGCCGTCGGCGCCGGCGACGTCGAAGGTCTTGAGCGCCCCACCCTGCGCGACGAGTCCGCCGCCGAGGTGCGTGAACTTCAGCCGCAGCGCGCCGCCGGCTACGGCCAGCGACTGGTAAACCGGGCCCGAGGACTCGATCTTCCAGTCATAGGTGTTGGCCAGCGCGAGACGCGCGAGGCGATCGCCCACGGGGGCCTTGTTCTTCGGATGAACGTTCTTCTCCTCACCGACGTCGATCGTCACCGCCATGCCGGTGCGTGGCAGCGCGAGCGCCTCCGCCTGCCAGGCGCGCACGTCGGGGCCGTTGCTCGCGGCCTGCTGGGCGGCGAGCTGGCAGAAATAAAACGGCAACTCTCGACCCCAGAGTTTCCGCCAGTCGGTGATGAGTAGCTCGTTCCAGGCGGGGAAAAGTTCGCGCGGCGCCGTGATGGACTCGCCCTGATACCAGATGACGCCGCGGATCGCGAAGGGCACGATGGGCGCGATCATGCCGTTGAACATGACGGTCGGGTTGTGCTGGTCCTGCACCGGGTCGGCGCCAGGCGCACGCAGCGGGCGCTTGCCTTCGGCCTTGGCCAGCTCGACAGCGTGCTTCCAATCCTCGATCTCGGCGGCGGTGGGCGGGACGTGCTTCGACACGATCTCGTCAAAGCGGTCCAACACCGCCTTGAAGCGCGGATCAGCGAGCATCGCCTCGCGCCGGATCCACGCCTGCGCCGTGCTGGCGCCGTAGGATTCCACGATCACGCCGACCGGCACGTTGAGTTCCCGCTGGAGTGCCCGGGCAAAGAAATACCCGACCGCAGAGAAGCCCGGCACAGTCTCCGGCGAACACACCAGCCACTGCCCGCCGACCCGGGTCTGCGGCGTTAAGGATTTTTGTGCCTCGCCGAAAAACATACGGATCAGTGGATGATTGGCCGCGGCGATTTCCTGCTCCTCGTTGAGCACGCCGGCAAAATACTTCACCTTCTTCGAGACGGAGAAATCCATGTTCGACTGGCCTGAGCCGAGCCAGACCTCGCCGACAAGAACGTCGGACAATTTCGGATTGGAGATTTCGGATTGCGGATTGCCTGAGAAGACCAGCAGGGCGCGGGGCTGAGAGCTGGCGGTGAGCGGAGCCAAGTCCACGCGCCATTGGCCGGTGGCGTCGGTGGTGGCGGTTTTCTTTTGGCCGGCGAACTCAACGGTGACCTTCTCGCCCGGCGCGGCCGTGCCCCACACAGGGATAGGCATTTCGCGCTGCAGGACCATGTGGTCGGTGAAGGGGCTGGCGAGCTTCACCTCGGCCGAGACCAAGGCAGGGATGGCCACGAAAAGGCACGAAAGGGCCGCAGCGCGAATGGAAGTCCTGAGGCGCCTATAGGCGCACTGTAGGTGAGAGAAAGCGGTTGTCATGATTTTCGTGCCTTTTCGTGGCTATCAAGGTGACTTGAGCGCCTCCGCGACGGCCGTTTGGTAGGCTTGGCGCATGAGGGAGTTGTCGGGGTTGTCGGGAATCTTGTCGCGCTGGATCATGAGCACATAGACCAGCCCCGTCTTCGGATCAGCCCAGCTCTGCGTGCCAAACGCGCCGCCGTGGCCAAAGGTGCCGGGCGAAAGCGGATGGTTGGCCTTCATCTGCGCCGGATCCTCGATAACGCAGAAGCCCAGCCCCCACGGCATGCCCGGCCGGGCCTTGAGCTCGCCGGTCTGCTTGCGCGTCAGCTCGGCGACGGTTTCCGCTTTCAAAACCTGGCGGCCGCCGGCCGCGCCGCGGCGGAGCATCATCTGGTAGAACTTCGCGACATCCTCCGCCGTCGAAAAGAGCCCCGCCCCGCCCATCGCCGGCCGGGCCGCGTCGGTGACCGCGCCGCCATACATATAGTAGATGGGAGTCTCGACGAGCTTACCGACCTTGGCGTCGAGCCGGTAGGTGCGCGCCCGGCGCTGCTCCTGCTTCGCGGAAACCCAGAAGGTCGTGTGGCTCATGCCGAGCGGCTTGAACAATCGCTGCTGCATAAATTCGGCGAACGACTGGCCGCTCACAATCTCCACGACGCGGCTGAGCAGATCGGTGCCCGCGGTGGAATAGCCCCACTGGGCGCCAGGCTGGAAGCGCAGCGGCTCGCGCGCGAGTGCCCGGCCCATTTCCGCCAGCGTCCAGTGCGGGCCGTAAGCCTTGTATTCGCCAAGCCCGCTGGTGTGCGTGAGCAGGTCGCGCAGCGTGATGGGGCGGGCGATTTTCACGAGCACGCGGCGCTCCGGCGATTGCTCGGCGTTTACCCAGAGGTCCTTGAACTCCGGTACGTATTTCTCCACCGGGTCGTCGAAGGCCAGCTTGCCGTCGTCCACGAGCAGCGCGACGGCGACCGCGTTGATCGGCTTGGTCATGGAGGCGATCCAGAAGAGGTCGTCCGTCTGCAGCTTCCGGCCGGTGGCCAGGTCGCTCACGCCGACGGCGGACAGGTGCAGCACCTTGTCCTGGTCCGCGACGAGCATGACGGCGCCGGCGATCTCGCCTTTATCCACAAACGGCTGCTGCGCCACCGGCACGCCGGAAAAGCGATCTGGAGCTGCCGCGGCCAAACCCAACGCAGGGATGGCCACAAAAAGGCACAAAAGGGCCGCATCACACATGGAAGCCCTGAGGCGCCTATAGGCGCACGGAAGATCAGAGAAAGGGGTTGTCATGATTTTTGTGCCTTTTCGTGGCTAGGTGGAATTGAAAGGACTCAGAACTGAAGGCTATCGACCGAGTCGTGCCGAGTGTCGGCCACGCCCGGGCTCGCCGTGATGGCGAAGTCCGTCACGCCGCGAAGGAGGAAGGCTTTGCCATCGCCCGGCTGCGCGATGTCGAGCCGGTCGAATTTCGCCCCGGCCACGTCGTCCAGCACGACGCGCGGCCGCGTGTCCGCCGCGGTGAAACTGACCGCTACGTTGCGAACCGTGAGATTCTTGACCTGACGCGCGTAGATGGCGCCAGCGGGAATCAGGCCAAACATGCTGGGCTCCGGGTAGGCTTTCTCGCGCAACGGCACGGCCAGCGGATCGCGCGGGCCGGTGAGATTGGGCTCAGGCGGACCGCGCAGGAAGAAATTGTTTACCAGTTCGGCGGGTTGCTGGGCGATGATCTCGGGCGTGAGACCGCCGCGGGAGACGATGGTGATATCACTCAGCGTGATGTCTTCAATCGGATGGCCAGGCAGGCCGACCATCAGCACGGCGCCGTAGCGGGCGTCGGTTTCGTCGGCAGTGACGTGGCTGATGTTCACGCGGCGGATGAGGCCGACGGGCGTGCCCACGGGGCCGCGGGCGCGATTGCCGAGTCGGATGAAAATGGGCGGGTTGGCGATCTCGCGCATCTTGAGATTGCGAACGGTGACATCCTCGATGACGGCGCCGTCCACCGATTCCAGCGCGAGGCCGCGCGAGCGCTCAAAGGTGCAGTCGGCGATGGTAATGTTCCGGAACGCGCCGTTGGACTCGGTGCCGAGCTTGATGCGGCCGGTCGGGCCGTCGCGGTCAGGGGCCTTCTCCATTTTCCGCTGGCGCGTGCCGTCGAGCACGGTGCCGGTGTCAAACCCGGTGACGGTGCAGTTCGTGATGCTGACATTCTCCGTCGCCCGGAGGAAACCGAGGCCATAGCTGGTCTTGAGCACGATGGCGTCATCCTGCGGTGCGTTGACGCGGCAGTTGTTCACCCGGACGTTCGAGCAGGAATCGATGTCGAACCCGTCGCGATTGGTATCAATGGTGAGGTTCTCGATGGTGAGGTCGTCGAGCCCCGTGGCCAGCACGGCGAAATGTCCGCCGCTGAGCACGGAGAAATCCCGCAAGGTGACACCGCGGCAGTTCTTCAAACCGATGGCCTTGTTTCCCTGCCCGACCGGGCTGCGTGGCGGGCCCCCCGGGCCGCCAGGACCGGACGGCGCGATGGTGGCCGCCGCCGGCGCGCTGCCAGCCGGCATGGTGCCGTTGGGCCCGGTGGCGTTGACGCGGCCGTAGCCGGCGTTGCGCACCAGGGCATTGGTGCCGTCGATCAGGCCGGGGCCGGTGATGGCGATGTTCTGCAGGCCGTCGCCCCAGATGAGGCTGTTCTGCCAGTGGCTGTGACCGAAGTCCTGATACTGGAGCTTGTCGCCCCACTCGTTGGGCTCGGGCGGATCGTAGGCGCCGAGCGCCTCGGCCGGTGTCGCCGCCCGCAACGTCGCGCCCTGATCGAGCTGCAGTGTAATGTTGCTCTGCAGCCGAACGGAAAAACTCAGGTAGGTGCCGGCCGGCAGCACGACCCTGCCCCCGCCCGCCTGCGCGGCGGCCGCGATGGCGGCGTTGATCGCCGGCGAGTCCAGCGCGACCCCATCGCCCTTCGCGCCGTAGTCGCGAACGTTGAAGGTCGCCGCCGACAGGGTCGACGACGCCACGAGAAATCCCAGCAGCAATTTTTTCACAGGCAGGCCCGGTTAATCCCTGAACTGCACGTCCCAGATCTTCGACCGACGCGCGGTGCCGTCGGGCCCGGTCACGTCGAGGATGACCACATAGTTGCCCGCCTTCGCGTAGGTGTGCAACGGGTGCTGCTCGGTCGAGGTGGCGCCGTCGCCGAAATCCCACTTCCAGGCCGTCACGGTGCCGACCGACAGGTCCTTGAACGCCACGAGCCGGCGGTCCATGTCGACGATCTTGAACGTCCATTGCGCCGCGAGCTTCGGGAGCAGCGCCGCCTCGAGCGGCATGAGCCGGAACGCGCACAGGCCGGACGCATTGCCCAGGCCCAGCCGCTTGGGCGAAAGCAACCAGAAGCCGCGCGGTGATTTGCCGTCGTAGTCCATGACGATCCACGAGAGGCCGATGATCTTGTTCTCCGACAGCACGGACTCGACCGCGCGCTGCGGACCCTCGGGGCCGGCGTAGTCGAAGGGCGTGATCCAGAACTCGAGCGTGTATTTGCCGCCTTCGCCGTGCTTGAAGTTGAACGACTGCGCGGAGTTCGCCCACGGGAATTCCTTGGTCCAGGTCGCCGCGCCCCACGCCATGCACCAGTCCTTGTCCACGGCCGGGGTCATGATGTGGTAGTTCTGCGCGTGGACGCCGTGCACGGCCCACTTCAGCTCATTGTCGCTGATGCGGGGCTCGGGCGCCGCCTGGAGCCCGATGTTCTCCGCCGTCCAGTAACGGTTGTCGTTGCGCCCGACAAACGTCCCGCCGGACGCGTCGCCGTCCACCATGAGCTCCAAGGTGTCGTTGTGCAGCCCCGGGTCGGCGAAATCCCAGAAGTCGTCCTCCGCCTCGTAGAGAAAATACAGACGGTTGAGCCCCTTCACCCAGCCGACCTTGACGCGCACGGCGAGGGACTTGTCGCCGGCGGCCGGCGGCGTCTTCACGTCGTTCGTCAGCTGGTCCTTCCCGATGACGTAACTCTCCGGCACCATGGCCCAGTCGGTGGCGTCGCCGTCGATGCGCGGGATCTTGTCGGTGGGAAACTGAAAGACCTGGTAGGTGACATCGGGTTTCTCGAGGGCGGCCAGCGGGGCGGCCGCGAGGAGGGCGGTGGTGGCGAGCAGGGGAAAACAGCGGTGCATGGGGAAACTCATTTCGTCTTGGCGGAGTCGGCCGCCAAGCGGACGTCCTCGTCCAGGATGTGCAGCGGGCCGAGCTTCACGGCCCCGCGGTGGACATCGCGGCGGATGGCGACCGGCTCGCTGCTCTCGCGCCCGAAATAGAAGCTCCCGGTGGCCACGAGCACGGGTAGCGATTCGCGCATCGAGACCCCGTTGGCGTTGACCGTCATCGTCGTGCGCCAGGCCAGCTTGCGCTCGCCATGGGCCAAACCGGCGAAGTCATACGCCGACACCACCACGTAATACAGGTCGTGCGCCGCCTGGTAGCGCAGGTAGTCCTGCTTCACCGAATGGTCGGGAAGCGCCGACCCGAATTCAAACTCCTGCCCCAGCTTGCGGGTGTAGGCCCGGCCGCCCACGAGCGTCGCGCGCTCGAGGATCTGCCTGACGTTTAACTCCGGAAACATCCCGGCCTGGTCCTGATCGAACGCATTGTGCGAGCCCCAGAAAAAAAACAGCGCGAGCCCGGGTGGATGGGCGGCGTCCGCGGCCGGCAGGAAACCCCGATCCGCCAGCGCCGCGTAGACGGAGCGCTCCAGCTCGGCGGGCAGCGGCGGATGTTCGGCGATGATGTCGCCCATCGGGTGATAGCCCTCGTCATGCGCGACGAAATACACGGGCTGCGCCGCCGTGACCTCCGGCAGTGTGCGGCCGTAGGCGGTCAGTTCGCTGAACACTGTCATCTCCAGCGTCGGGTTGCTGGTGAAGGCCTTCGGCATCCACTTCACGTGGAACTCACCTTTCTGCTCAATGATGGCGTCCGGCGGCACCGGGGCGGCCGCCGGCGCGAGCGCCGGCCACAAAATCGCGAGGGTGAGCGAACGCAGCCAGCGGGTCGGAGAGTTCATGGCGGGCGGGGGTTAGAAGCGCGAGGGGGACGGGGCGAACTGGACGGCGCTGTCGCTGATATTGGCGGCGGCGCCCTTGCCCTGCCGGAGCGTGAGCACCTCGGCCCCGGCGAGCAGCACCGGGCCGTAGCCGTGGGCGGCGAACGGGCTCACGGGGCGGAAATAATAAAACATCGGGTCGAAGGCCATGCCGGTGCCGACGCAGGTGTTTTCCACCTGGCCCGACGCGTTGACCTGCGCCGCCACGGCGTTCCAGCCCAGCGAAACCAGCGGGCCGTAGGCAATCGGATCGAGCCAGCCGCGGTTGATGCCACGGGCGATGGCATAGACATACATCGCGGAGGCGGACGTCTCGAGGTAGGAATCGTTGCGGTCGAGCAGCTGGTGCCAGAGGCCGGTGCGGCCCTGCACGGCGGCGAGGCCGGCGGCGTGCGCACGATATTGGGTCAGCACAGCAGCGCGGCCGGGATGGTTCTCGGGCAGCACGGAGAGCAGCTCGGCCATGGCGACGATGGCCCAGCCGTTGGCGCGGCCCCAGTGAAACGCGGGGTGCGGCTCCATTTCCTGCACCCAGCCGTGCCGGTAGAGACCGGCTTCCTTGACAAACATCCGGGAGGAGAACTGCAGGATCTGCTTCACGGCGTCGTCGAAATATTTCTGCTCGCCCGTCAGCGCGCCCATCTGCGCCAGCGCCGGCACGCTCATGTAGAGGTCGTCGAGCCAGAGCGTGTTCGGCAGCGGGCGGTTGCGGACCAGCGTGCCGTCAGCCAGCCGCTGCTGGCCGGTGAAGATCCACTTCATGTAATTGTCGATCCACGGGCGGAGGGCCTCCTGCTCGACGCCGGCGCGCGCGGCCTTGATGAAGGCGGTGCACATCGAGCCCGAGTCGTCGAGGCTGCGCGGCTCGAGCACGGGGCGGAGCGCCATCATCCGCTGTGGGCCCGGCGTGTCGGCGGCCGGCGGTGGCAGGGTCTTCAGATGGGCGGCCACGGTGGCGATCGCGTGGAGCCGGATCGCGGCGTAATCCCGGTAGCGTGCGTCGCCGGTGGCGTCGGCAACGAGCAACATGCCCGCATAGGTGACGCCCCACTCGTAGCTGGTGATGAGGAAGTCCGTGCGGTCAAAGGCGACAAGGCCCGAGAGTTTTGTCAGGTCGGTGACCGGCTCGCGGTGCTCGCGATCGATGACCTTGACCACCTTGATGGGACTGGCGGTCTCGAGGTAGCCGAGGATGCGGCCGAGGGTCGCCTTGATCTCGTCGGCCGTGGCCGGCGGGTAGGGCGTCGGATAGGCGGGCGCGACACGGCCGGCGTAAATCTGGGCCGCCTGCGCCGCAGGCACGGAGCTCGGCGCGACGGAGGCGGACGGGGCGGCGGCCGGCGTTTGAGCGAGCAAGGGAACCGCGGCCAGCAGGCCGGGGCAAAGCAGTCGGGAGAGTTTCATCGGGGTCGGGGTTGAAAAGCAGCTCAGAGGGCGCCGGTGATCTTCAAGGTGATGGCATGCTCGCTGGGGGCGGCGGGCAGCTTCACGATCAGCCCGCTGGCATCCTGCGACCATTCGAGCAGGCCGGCGTGACCCAGGAGCGTCACGCCGGTGACCTTGCCCTTGGCGAGCGTCGCGGTGGTGGCGAGAGATTTGACAACGACGGGCTGGTCGGCGGCGGGCAGTTCCATGATCACAGCGTAAAGCGCGCCGGCTTTGGTGGTGAAACGGATGTCTTCGGCCGTGTAGGGCTTGCTGCGCACGTCGCGGGTTCCACCGAAAGTCCCGGCCTCGGCCTTTTCCACCGTGGCCGGACCCTCACCGTAGGTCAGCCAGGGGCGCGTGCCGTAGATAGCCTCGCTGTTCACGTCCATCCACTTGGCCATACCCTGGAGGAAAGCGATCTCGTCCTCGTCGAGCGAACCGTCGCCGCGCACCGGCACGTTGAGGAGCAGGTTGCCATTCTTGCTCACGATGTCGGTCAGCATGCGCACGACCTGCGCGACGGTCTTGTATTTGTGCTGCTCGAAGAGCTTCCGGTCGTAATGCCACCCGCCGATGCAGGTGTCGGTCTGCCACGGCTGGGGCAGGATCCCGCTGGCGACGCCGCGCTCGATATCCTCGACGCCGGCCGTCTTGTGCGCCGGGGCGAGATGCTTGGTGTTCATCACCGCCTCCAGCTTGCCGCCGTGGGCGGCGGCGTTGGCGTTGTAGTAGTGCGCGACGAACTCGAGGCCGGTCTTCTCAAACGGGATCTCCTCGTCATCGAAGTAGAACAGGTCGGGCTGGTATTTGTCGACGAGGTCCTGGGCGCGGAAGAACCAGTTGTTGGCGTAGCCGTGGTCGAGCGGCGGGGTTTTCTCCCACCAGTTGCCGTCGACCTTCTTGTGCCAGTCGGCGGCCTCCTTCACGGTGGTGATGCTGGCCGGCACGGGCAGGCGGAGACCGCCGCCATAGAGATCCTGCGGGTCGAGGCCGTCCCACCACTTCCCCGCCCCGTCGGCCTTGGTGAGCGTCGCGGCGTCGTAGGGCACGCCGGCCAAGGGCCCCTCGCGGTCGTGATCGTAGGCGGGCTGGAACCAGTGCCAGGCGTGCGAGGCGTGGTTGGTCACGCCGAAACGCAGGCCGCGGGCGCGGGCGAGCTTGGCCCAGGTGCCGACAATGTCGCGCTTGGGGCCGACATTAACGGAGTTCCACGCGTGATACTTGGAGTCGTAGGCGTCGAAATTGTCGTGGTGGTTGGCGAGCGCGACGAAGTATTTCGCGCCGGCCTTCACGTAGAGGTCCATCATCTTCTCCGGGTTCCACTGCTCGGCCGTCCAGAGGTGATCAAGCTCCATGAAGCCAAACTTCGACGGGTGGCCGTAGTGTTCGACGTGGTATTTATATTTGGCGGAGCCCTCGAGATACATCTCCCGCGCATACCAGTCACCCTGCTCGGGCACGCATTGCGCCGACCAGTGCGCCCAGATGCCGAACTTCGCGTCGCGGAACCAGTCCGGCGTGCGGTAGTTTTGCGCGAGCGAATCCCACGTCGGCTGGAACGGGCCGGGGGCGATCGTGCGGGTGGCGGGCAGCGGGGCCGCGGGCGCTATCGCCGAATGGCCGGCAACCGGCAGGAGCAGACAGGCGATGACGCGAACCGGACCGAAAAAACGCGCGGGGTAATGCATGGGGGGCGTGGGGTCACTGCTTGACGGTGGTAAGCAAACCGCGGTTACGGAGCCACTCGGCGGCGCGGGCCGGCCAGTCGGAGGCCGTGCCGAACTCCGGCTTCATGCCCATGCCGTGCGAGCCGTGCTCAAACAAATACATCTCGGCCGGCACCTTCGCCTTCGTCAGCGCCTGGAAGAATCGGATACTGTTCTCGACCGGCACCGTCTGGTCCTCCTGCGTATGGATGAGCAGCGTCGGCGGCGTGGCGGACGTGACCTGTTTCTCGACCGACATCAGCTGGAGCAGCTCGGGCGCCGGGTTCTTGCCGAGGAGCGCCGTGCGCGAGCCCAAGTGGTCGCACGGCTCGCCCATCGTGATGACCGGATACATGAGGATGAGGAAATCGGGCCGCGCACTGGTCGTGTCGAGCGGCGCGCCGGTCTTGCCGGCCGGATGATCGAACAGCGTGCCGGCGCTGGCTGCGAGGTGGCCGCCGGCCGAGCTACCCATGACGCCGAGGCGGGCCGGGTTGATTTTGAACTCGGCGGCGCGCGACCGAACGATCCGCACGGCGCGCAGCACGTCCTGCAGCGGCGCCGGGTGGCCGAAGTCGCCGAGGCGGTTCTTGAGGACAAAGGTCGTGACGCCGAGCGTGCTGAGCCAGTTGGAATACTGGATGCCCTCGCGCAAATTCGAGAGCCGCACGTAGCCGCCGCCGGGGCAGATGATGATGGCGGTGCCGTTGGGCCGGTCCACCGCCGCGGGGTAGTAGGTCAGCGTGGGGATGGAAACTTTTTCAATGCGGCCGGTGTCGTCGGCGTGCTCCGGGCCGATGTCTTTGGCGCCGGGCACGCCCTCGGGCCAGAGGGGAATCACGAGCGGTTCGGCGGCGTCAGTCAGGGTGGCGAGGGCGGTCATGAGAAAGAGCAGGTGGATTTTTTTCATCGCGGGGTAGGCTGGCAACGGGGGTTCAGACCAGTTCGCTGAGGTGGCGGGCTTCCGGCCGGAGCGGCACAAGGTCGGTGAGGTTGACGGGCTGGTTGCGCTTGATGGATTCCACGCCGGCAATGCCGACGAGGATGGAAGCCGCGCCCTGCTCGTGGCCAGCGAAGCGGCCCCATTGGTCGGTGGCCGGGGCGTCCGGCGCGTAGAAGGAGCGGTTGAGGATCTCGTCGGCGCCGCCGTGCGCGCCGGCGACGGGCGGCATCGGCACGGTGTAGCCGGTCTGGAAATGCGGGTAGACCTTGATCCACTCGCCCTCAGCCTCGGAGCCGGGCTTTTCCTCGATCTTGAAATCCTTCTCCCGGACGGCGCGGTTCATGTGCGAGCCGATGAACTCGTGATACTCGATGCGGCCGCGGTCGCCGTTGAAGGTCACGCGCATGCCCTCGCGCGGCGAGTAGCACACGAGCGAATAGGTCAGCACCTCGCCCGTGCGGTAGCGGACGTTGAGCGACATCTGGTCGTGGATGTCGATGCCGTCGCGAAACACATTGCGGTCGCGGAGATAGCCGGAGTCGGCCTCGGCAGCGCGGTAGAGGCCGCGGAAAGACGCGCTCTCGTCGAGGTCGAGGCGGAACGGGTCGCCCTTGGCCGCGGGCTCGCCGGTATAGCGCGGGTATTTCGTCAGCGCGCCGTCGCCCCGGGCCTCGGCATTCTTCTTCCCGTAGAACACCAGGTCACCGTAGGCGAAGACCTGGGCGGGGATCGCGTCGAGCCACCAGTTGACGAGGTCGAAATGGTGCGTGCTCTTGTGCACGAGCAGCGTGCCGGACTCGGCGGCTTGCGCGTGCCAGCGGCGGAAGTAATCGGCGCCGTGGTTGGTATCGAGGAGGTATTCGAGGTTGACTGAGCGAATCCGGCCGATGGCGCCGTTGGCGATGAGCTCCTTCACCTTCGTGCGGAACGGCGCCCAGCGGTAGTTGAAGGCCACGCGCACGCGGCGGCCAGTGGCGCGCTGGGCGTCGAGGATGGCGCGGCACTTGGCCGCGTCGGTCGTCATCGGCTTCTCGGTGATGACATCGCAGCCGGCCTCCAAGGCGCGCACGATGTAGTCGTGGTGCGTGCTGTCCTTGGTGCAGACAAAGACCGTGTCGGGCTTCTCCTTCCGCAGCATCTCGTCGAAGCGGTCGGCCGGGTAGGCCGGCACGGCGTGGTAACCCAGCTCGCCCGCCAGCAGGCCGTTGTAGTAGGCCATGCGCGCCGGGCTCAGGTCGCAAAGCCCCACCAGCTCGTTGGTGGCGCGGTAGGTGGTGACGACGGGCTCGATGAAGCTCAGGGCGCGGCCACCGGTGCCGACGAAAGCAATGCGTTTCTTCATGGGGGGCAGCCCGTCACCGTGCGGGTTTTCCGGGCCCGGGGCAAGGCCGGGGGACATAAATCATTTCTTACCGTCAGCATTGCGAAGAACGAAGCTGCATTTTGCCGGGAGGTGCTCTAGTTCCCCTGCCCTACC
Organism: Opitutus sp.; assembly: GCA_025361365.1. Classification (GTDB taxonomy): domain Bacteria; phylum Verrucomicrobiota; class Verrucomicrobiia; order Opitutales; family Opitutaceae; genus Lacunisphaera. Next base: position 25,525 of record JANYAM010000136.1, read on the forward strand.
TCTCATGATTCGCAAAGCCTTTGTCATGTCGGTCAACCCGGGCGCCGAGGCCGAATACGCCCGCCGCCACCAGCCGATCTGGGACGACCTCGCGGCCGTCCTCCGGGCCCACGGGTCGCACAACTATTCCATCTTCCTCGACCCGGCTACCCGCCAGCTCTTCGGCTACGTCGAGATCGAGGACGAGGCGCGCTGGGCCGCCGTCGCCCAAACCGACGCCTGCCAGCGCTGGTGGCGCTTCATGGGCGACATCATGCCGAGCAACTCCGACCACAGCCCCGTCTCGCGCAGCCTGAACGAAGTGTTTCACCTGGATTGAACCCGTCCGCCTCCGCCCCCCTGCTGACGTTGCGGCGCATCGCCAAGAACTACGGCGGCGTGCGGGCGTTGCGCGGCGTGGATTTTGACCTGGCCGCAGGCGAGGTGCACGCGCTGCTGGGCGAGAACGGCGCCGGCAAGAGCACGCTGATCAAGGTCGCCACCGGCGCACACCGGCCGGATGCCGGCGAGATCACTGTCGCCGGGCGGACCCTCGACGGACTCACCCCCACCCTCGCGCAGCAACTCGGCATCGCCTGCATCTACCAACAGCCGGCGCTTTTCCCCGACCTCACCGTCGCCGAGAACATCGGCCTGCGGCTCGAGCACGGCGGTGCGGCCCGGCGGATCGACTGGCCGGCGCGGCGCGCCCGGGCCACCGATTTGCTGGCGCGGGTCGGTGCCACCATCGCGCCGGACACCGAGGTCGGCGAACTCTCGATGCCCGAGCAGCAGCTGGTGGAAATCGCCTGCGCCGTCGGCGCGGGCGCGCGGATCGTGATCATGGACGAACCCACCGCGTCCCTCACCCAGCGCGAACAGGCGCGGCTGTTCACCGTCGTCCGCGAACTGCGCACGGCCGGCGTGGGTGTCATCTACATTTCCCACCGCCTCGAGGAGATCTTCGCGCTGGCCGACCGCGTGACCGTGCTGCGCGACGGCGCGAGCGTCGGCACCCACCCGGTGGCGGCCATGGACGAGGCCGGCCTGATCAAGCTGATGGTCGGCCGCGAAGTCGCGCAGCTTTATCCGCCGGCTGAATCGCCGCCGGGCGACGTCGTGTTGTCGCTGCAAAATGTCGGCTGCTCCGCCGCCGGCGTGCGTGCCGTCAGCCTCGAGGTGCGCGCCGGGGAGATTTTCGGCTTGGCGGGCCTGGTCGGCGCGGGCCGCACGGAACTGGCGCGCGTGTTGTTCGGCCTCACGCCGGCCACCGCCGGCGAGATCAAGCTCAACGGCCGCCCGATCGCCATCGGCTCGCCGCAGCAGGCGATCGAGCTCGGCATCGCATATGTGCCCGAAGACCGCCGCCGGCACGGCGTGATCCTCGAAATGCCCGTCGCCCAGAACATGACGATGGCCGTGCACCGCCGGCTGTTTCCGACTTCGTGGCTGCGCAGCGGCGCCGAGCAATCGCTGGCCTTGGAATATGTCCGCGACCTGGCGGTGAAGTGCTCCAGTTGCGACGCGCCCGGCGGCAGCCTGTCCGGCGGTAACCAGCAGAAGGTTTCCCTCGCCCGCTGGCTCGCCACCAAGCCGCGCGTGCTCATCCTTGACGAACCGACGCAGGGCGTGGACGTCGGCGCCAAGAGCGAGATCCACCGGATCATCCGCCGGCTGGCGAAGGATGGCCTGGCGGTGCTCATGATTTCCAGCGACCTGCCCGAGGTGCTCGGCATGAGCGACCGCATCGGTGTGATGCGCGCTGGCACACTGGCCGCGGTGCTGCCGGGTGGCAGCGATGCGCACACGGTCATGGCGATGGCACTCGGCCAGGAAGGCGACAAGGGGGCCGCATGAAGCGTTATTTCCGCGAACTCTCAGTGACGGCCGCGCTGTTGCTGGTGTTGCTCGGGCTGGCCGTGCTTGCGCCGGCGTTTTACCAACCGCAACCGCTGCTCTCGCTCGTGACGCGCGAGGCGCCGACGCTGATCGTGGCCTGCGGCATGGCGCTCGTGATCATCTGCCGGCAGATTGATATCTCGGTAGGCTCGCAATTCTCCGTATGCAGCGTCTGCGCCGGCCTGCTCGCCGCCCGCGGCTGGCCGCTCCCGCTGGTCGTCGCGGCGTCCGCCGGGCTCGGCGCGCTGATGGGCGCGATCAATGGCGGGCTGGTGGCGGGCCTGCGCCTGCCTTCGATCGTCGTGACCCTTGCGACGATGGTCACACTGCGGCAGGGCTTGAATCTCGTGCGGCAGGGTGAGTTCGTAAACCTGCCCGACAGCGTGCAGTGGTTCGGCCTGAGCCAGTCGGCCGGACAGGCGACGCTGGTGGTCTCGGCCCTTGTCGTTTTGGTGGTGATCGGTCTCGCGCTGCGTCATCTGTCTGCGGGACGCCAGGTCTACGCGGTCGGCACGAATGCGGAGGCCGCGCGCTTGGCGGGCATCCCGCCGCAGCGCGTCACCTTCCTCGTGTTTGTCTTTCTCGGCGCCCTGACCGGGCTCGCCGCCATCATGAACATCGTCCAGTCGCCGCAGGTGCAGCCGCTGTCGGGTGCCGGGTTGGAGCTGAAGGTCATCGCGGCGGTCGTCGTGGGCGGCGTCGCCATCGCGGGCGGCCGCGGCAACCTTTGGGGCGCCTTCGCCGGGTTGCTGCTGCTGGCGTGCGTCTCGCCGGCCCTTACCCACCTGCACATCGAGGCCTATTGGGAAAAAGCCATCCAGGGTGCCATCATCCTGCTCGCGGTCGTCGCCGATGGCGTGCGGCAAAGGAGGGGCGGCAAATGAGCGCGCCACTGAAAAACCTGGAGGGCTCAGCTCCTGCTGAGCCGCGGCCCAGCAGGAGCTGGGCCCTCCATTTGCTCCTCCGTTACGAAACGCTGCTCTTCACCGTGCTCGTGGTGGAGTGGCTGCTGTTCTATTACTTTGGCACGACGACGAACCGGCGCGGCGTGGTCGTGGGTTTCGGCACGCTCGACCGGCAGTTCGATATCCTGCGTCACTCCTGTGAAATCGGCCTGCTCGCGCTGGCGCTTACCCCGGTGATCCTCACGGCGGGCATCGACCTGTCCGTCGGTTCGCTGCTCGGGCTCTGCGCCATCCTGTTCGGCAAACTCTGGCATGATGGCGGGCTGCCGATCCCCGTCGCGGCCGGCCTGACGCTGGTAATCGGCGCGGCCGCGGGCGGATTGAACGCGACCCTCATTACCGCGCTACGGTTGCCGCCGTTGATTGTGACCCTCGGCACTTATTCGCTCTTCCGCGGACTGGCCGAGGCGATCACGCACGGCGCAATCACCTACACGGATTTCCCGGCCAGCTTCCTCTTCGTCGGCCAGGAGCGCTGGCTCGGCCTGCCGGTGCAGGCGTGGCTTTTCCTGCTCGTAGCCATCGCCATCTGGTTGCTGGTGCACCGCACGGTGTTCGGCCGCTCGTTCCGGGCCATTGGCTTCTCACCGGAAGGCGCGCGCTATGCCGGCCTGCCGGTGGAACGGCGGGTGGCGCTCGTCTATGTGCTGGCCGGGCTCATCGCCGCTCTGGCCGCGATCATCTACACGGCGCGGCTCGGCCAGGCCAAGGCTGACGCCGGCACCGGCTACGAACTCTTCGCCATCACGGCGGTCGTGCTGGGCGGCACCAGCATCTTTGGCGGTAGCGGTAGTGTGACCGGCACACTGCTCGGCGTGGCGGCCATCGCCGTGCTCAAGAGCGGCCTCGCCACCCTGCCGGTCGTCATCCGCCTGAACGCGGCCGAGGAAATCTCCGGCTTGCTGACGGGCGCGCTGCTGCTCGTGGCGCTGACCGGGAGTGTCTTGCCAAAAATCTTGTCTAGTCTCCGCGCCCGCCGTCAGGCTGGGTGAAATCGACCACCACGAAACACACTAAATACACGAAAGAAATTTTGCTGCTGAGCCGAACCATTTCATTTCGTGTCTTCCGTGTATTTCGTGGTTAACTTGCATTTTGATTCTCCCAAACCCCTACGCTGCATGAAAACCCTCCTCCGACTCGGTGTTCTCGTCGCTTTGTTCTCCGCCGCCGCCACGGTGCTCTCCGCCGCCGATGGCAAGCTCATGGTCGCCCTGATGCCCAAGGCCAAGGGCAACGCCTACTTCCTCTCGGTCAAGGCCGGCGCGGAAAAGGCCGCCAAGGAACTCGGCGTCGAGCTGCTGTTCGACGGCCCGACCGACACCAACGCCGCCAAGCAAAACGAGATCGTCGAGAACTGGATCACGCTCGGCGTGGACGTCATCGCCGTGGCCGCCGAGAACAAGGAGGGCATCTCCACTGCGCTCCGCAAGGCGCAGAAGGCCGGCACCAAGGTCATCACTTACGACGCCGACGCCCTGCCCGACGCTCGCTCGTTCTTCGTCAACCAGGCCACGCCCGAGGGCATCGGCCAAGGGCTGATGGACGAGGCCGCGCGGCTCATGAACAACGAGGGCGAGTTCGCCATCATCACTGCCACGCTTACCGCCGCCAACCAGCGCGAGTGGATGAAGCACATCGAGGCGCGCCTTAAATCCAGTTACCCGAAGATGACCCTCGTGGCCGTCCGCCCCAGCGACGACCTGAAGGACAAGGCCCAGTCCGAGGCCACCGCGCTCATGAGCGCCAACCCGAACCTGAAACTCATCATGGCCATCTGCACGCCCGGCGTCCCGGGTGCCGCCGAGGCGGTCAAGCAGGCCGGCAAGACCGGTAAGGTGAAGGTCATCGGCCTGGGTTTGCCCAACGAGAACAAGCGCTACGTCCACGAGGGCGTGACCGACAGCGTCATCCTCTGGAACACGATGGACCTCGGCTACCTGACGATCTACGCCGGCACGGCGCTCGCCAAGGACCAGCTCAAGCCCGGCGCGGTGAGCTTCAAGGCCGGATCGATGGGCACCTTCGAGATCAAGGGCGACAACATCCTCCTCGGAAAGCCCTTCATCTTCAACAAGGGCAACATCGACCAGTTCGACTTCTGAGCCGCGCGAACCTTTTGGGCGGGATCTTTGATCCCGCCTGTGGAGGGCTCAGCTCCCGCTGAGCCGCGGCCCAGCAGGAGCTGGGCCCTCCATGGAAAAGCCGGCCCGCGAGGACCGGCTTTATTTTTAAGAACGGACGAGGCTCAGTCGCGATTGCGACCGCCCATCAGGATGAGCAGGATGTGCAACAAGCTGCCGAGCGAGGCGGCGAACGCCGCCACGTAGGTCAGCGCCGCGGCGTCGAGGGTCTCGTTGACGCCCTCCATCTCGTCTTTCCCGACGATGCCGAGGTTGACGAGCTGGACCTTGGCCCGGCGCGTGGCGTCGAACTCGACCGGCAGGGTGACGAGCTGGAACAGGCAGATGACCGCCAGCGCGATCGCGCCGAGCATGAGGAAGATGCCGCCCAGCGCCTTCGCGCCGAGCACGATGCCGAGGATGATGAGGAACTGCGCCGAGCCGGAGGCAATCTGCGTCGAAGGCACGAGCACCTGCCGGAAGTTCATCATCGCATAGCCCTCCTTGTGCTGGATGGCGTGGCCGGCCTCGTGGGCCGAGACGCCGAGCGCGGCGAGGCTGGTGCCGTCGTAGTTGTGCTCGGAAAGCGCGAGGCGCTTCTCGCTGGGATCGTAATGGTCGGTGAGCTGACCCTCGACCCGGACGATCTCGACGTCGTGGATGCCGGCGCTCTCCATGACCGCGGCGGCGGCCTCGCGGCCGGTGATGTGCCCGCGCGACGGGATCTGCACGTTCCTGTTATAGGCGGTCGACACGCGCATCTGCGCGTAAAAGCCGAAGAGCATCGGAATGATAATGAGGATGAACCAGATGAGCATGGTGGGAATGGATTAAAATTGGTTGGTGGGAAAATCGCCAGGTCGGTCCGTTTTTCCAGCGGAAAATGTCCCGCTGGAAAGGCCCGGAGCCGTTGTAAGCCTCAGGCCAGCCCCGCCCGGAGCAGCAGCGCCGCCAGATCGGGCGGGCGTCCCATGAAGTCGGTGAACAGCTGCATGGGGTCGGCCGAGTTGCCCCGGCTCAGGACCTTGGCGACGAACTCACCCCCGACTTTCTCGCTGAAGATTCCCTCGCGCTTGAACCGCGTGAAGGCATCGGCATCGAGCACCTCGGCCCACTTGTAGGAGTAATAGCCCGCGGCATAGCCCGTGGGATCGGAGAAGATGTGCGTGAAGCGGTTCTCGATGGTCGGGGCAGGCGGCTCGGTCGGCACCACGTAGTCGCGCAGCAAGGCTTGGAGCCGGGCCGACACGTCGCCTTGCGCATAGCTGGCGGCGTGCAGGTGCAACTCCAGGTCCATCCGGGCAAACGCCAGCTGGCGCATCGTGGCCGTGGCGCTGCGGAAATTCTTTGCGGCAATCATTCGCTGGAAGAGCGCGTCGGGGATGATTGCACCTGTTTCGTAATGGCGGGCGAAGAGGTCGAGGCCGGCGCGTTCCCAGCACCAGTTCTCCATGATCTGCGAGGGCAGCTCGACGAAGTCCCCGGCGACGTTCACGCCGTTGAGCGACTTGAGCTCCACCTCGCCGAGCAGGTGGTGCAGCAAGTGGCCGAACTCGTGGAAGACGGTCTCGACCTCGCGGTGCGTGAGCAGCGCGGGCTTGCCGTCCATGGCGGGCGTCATGTTGCCGCACATCAGCCCGAGGTGCGGCGCCCGCGGGCCGCCGGCGCCCGGGCCGCCGGTGATCAGGTAATTCATCCAAGCCCCGCCACGCTTGGACTCACGCGGATGCCAGTCGGCATAGAAGGAGCCGAGGTGCCGGCCGGCCCGGTCGTGCACGTCGTAGAATTTCACCTCCGGGTGCCAGACCTCGACCGCGCCGGCGAGGCGCTCGGTTACCCGAATGCCAAAGATGCGCCCGGTGATTGCGAACAGGCCGTTGAGCACACGATCCATCGGGAAGTAGGGTCGCAACTGCTCCTCGTCGAAATCGTAGCGCGACCGGCGCAACCGCTCGGCCCAGAAGCCGGTCTCCCACGGCGCGAGCCGGGCCAGCGGGGTTTTCGTTTGCTCCGCCTTGAAGGCTTCGAGTTCGTGCGCCTCGCGCCCGAAAGCCGCGTTCACCCGGCCGTGCAAGTCCGTGATGAACGCGAGGGCCGCCGCGCCGCTCTTCGCCATGCGGCGCTGCAGCACAAGGTCGGCGAAATGCGGATGGCCGAGCAACGCGGCCTTCTCCTGGCGCAACGCGAGGATGCGAGTGATGAGCTCGCGGTTGTCATGCGGCGCCTGGCGACCGACCAGCGTGGCGGCGGACCACATCTCCTGGCGCAACCCGGCATCCTCCGCATAAAGCATGACCGGTTCCTGCGACGGGGCGTGCAGCGTGAACCGCCAGACCGGCGCCGCTTCCGTCCCCTGCCCTTTCTTCAAGGCGCTCTGCCGGGCGGCCTCGCGCGCATGCGCCGGCAGGCCGGCCAGCCGGGCCGGATCCGTGACCAGCAGCTCCCAGGCATTGGTCGCATCGAGGACGTTCTCGGAATATTTCTGCGTCAGCTGCGCGAGCTCGCTCTGCACCGCCTCGAGCCGCGTCTTCTGGTCCGCGGGCAAGTCCGCCCCCTGCTGGCGGAAGTCGGCCATCGTCTCGTCGACGAAGCGGCGGTGCTCGCCGCGCAGCGCAATCACGGACGGCAGCGCGTCGGCGGCCTTGAGCTGCGTCCAGACCCCGGCATTGAGAGGAATCTTCGCGAAGAAGGCCGAGACTTTCGGCAACATGGCGTTGTGGGCCTCGCGCAGCACAGGGGAGTCGGCCACCGTGGTGAGATGCGTGACCTTGGCCCAGGCCTCGTTCAGCTGCACCGTGGACTCCTCCAGCGCCAGGAACGAATGGCGGTAGTCCGCCTGCCCAGCCGGCACGGCAGCGATGCGGGCCAGGGCCGCCTCGGCCTCCGCCAGCGCCGTCTCGATTGCCGGCCCCACGCGCTCCGCGGTGAGCTGCGACCAGGCAATCTGAAACGAGCGATCGAGAAAGGGATTGTCCATCAGGCGCGTAATGACCGCGCAGAGCGGAGGTCTGTCAAATGAATTGGACCGCCCTCACCACCGGTAGGCCGCGCCGACTGAATACTGGCGGCGCGACGCCGGCACGGCGGGCACTTCCTGGAAACTGCTGTCCCACAGGTTCTCGACCAGCACGGAAAGTTCCACCCCGCGCAGGCGCGGCGGCAGATAGTAAAGCCCGGCCGAGGAAAGCACCGCGTGGTCGCCCCCGATGGTGCGCAACAGGTTCGGCTCCTGGATGCGGAATTCATTGTCGAGGCGCACCTCGAGCCCGCCGCCGAGGCGGGCGGTGACCGCCGCGGTCAGCCGGTGCTTCGCGAAATTGAGCGCGTAGAAACTGGCGTCGATGGTCGCGGCCCCGTAGTCGGCGGTCTTGTCGAGGAAGGTGTAGCCCAGCACGACATCATAGCGCGGGGTCTTGCGCGTCGCGACGATCTCCACCCCGAGGATGCCGATGTCCACCGCATTGGCCGTGCGCGCCGTCACCCCGCGGGTGAAAGTCCAGTCCGTGAGCTGGTCATCCCAGCGATAAAACACGGCGGTCTCGACGGTCCAGCCGGCACGCTTGAACGAAACCCCGGCCTCCAGATTGCGGCTGGTTTCCCGCCCCAGGTTGGGATTGCCGCGGAAGAGACCCGCCGTGGCGTTGGAGTTCAGCGCCGTGTAGGTCGGCACCTGGGTGGTCTCGGTGTATTGGAGATCGAAGCGGGTGCCATCCGGGCGGACCAGCAACGCTTCCAGGATCGGCGAGAGCGCGGACTTGTCGCGGTTCGTGTCGTCGAAGCTCGCGCCGGCCCGCAGCGTGAGTGCGCCCGCGGCGGCCGCATATTGCCGCTCGGGCACAAAGGTGGCCTTGTAGTAATCGCGGGTGTTGAACCGCCCGGCGGTCAGCGAGGTCGATTGCAGGTTGTCGCGCATGGCCTGGAAACTGAAGTCGGCCGCATAGTCCCCCTCGGTCAGGTGGCCCTCGAGCGAGACCGCCCGCACGTGGGTCGTGTGCTGGAAAGGATTCGAGGCGCCCGGGACCGCGCGGTTGAACTCGTAGTCGTCGTAATTGCGGCGGTAGTAGGCCCCGATCTGCCAGAAGTCATCCGCCGAGAGACTGGCCCGGTGGTTGAACATATACAGCGTGGTGTGCAGGTCCTCGGTTTCATTGAAGCCGAACGGCGTGTAGAGATTCGGCCAGCCGAAGAATTTGTGCTGCGTGCCCGCGAAGAAATCCGTCTGGCTTTGCGCGCCCTGCAGCTGCACGCGGCCGGCCGCCCGCCGGAAGTTGTGGTCCCCGAACGGCACGGAGCCGTCGGATTCGGAGCGGGAAAGATTCAGGTCCGCGGCCACGGTCTGCCCGTCGTGCCGGTCCGGCAGCACCAGGCCCTGGTAGAGACTCTGGCGGTTGGTCGCGTAATCACCGAACGCGACCGCCGCCTCGCCGCGCTGCTCAATGGGCCGCCAGCCGTAGGCCACGGTGCCGACCTCGGCATTGAAGCCGGCCAGCGCATTATCGGCGCCCGTGAGCACCCGCGGCGAGAGCAGCATGGCCGGCGCTACCGGGATTTCCGCGAAGTAGTGGCCGGTCTGCGGATCGAACAGCGAAACGGCGCCGAACTTGAACCCGGTGTTTTCAAAAACGCCGCCGCGGATGGTGACATCCGCCTGCCCCTCGGCCAGGTTGCGGGCCTGCACGTCGACGCGCGGCTCAAAGCGCAATGCGGAGACCGGCATGGCGAAAGTCGCCACGGGCGTCTGGTTGGCCACCTGCGCCGAATAGGTGGCAAACTTCGGCAGTTCATAAGCCGGGTCATCCGCGCGGACCGCGGCCGACAGCCCGGTCAGCCCCAGGAAAATGCACGTGGAGCGAAGCAGGGAGCGATGAGGATGGAGCATTGCGTTAAAGGAATGATTACTATGCTTAACCAAGATCGGCCAAATAAAGCCGCTCCCGGAGCGGCTTGAGAAGCTGGGCGACTTATTAGTCGCCGTCGTTGCCGATGGCCTCGACCGGACAACCTTCCAGCGCTTCCATGCATAGCTGCGCATCTTCTTCAGTGGCGGGCTGGGTATGGACGAAGGAATAACCGCCCTCTTCATGGCGTTTGAAAAACGCCGGCGCGGTTTCGCGGCACAGATCACAGTCAATGCACTGCTGATCGACATAGAATTTGCCGCCAGCGTTGTCCTTCCATTTCTCAGCTTTATTGGCCATTTCACAGGTGACTGAAGGGGAATTCACCCAGCTGTCAAGAAGTCGCAAGGCCTTATGTCGTGTGGGCTCGCCGTGGTCGAGACGGGGGCTTGTCTTCGCGGACAGGCGACATAAGTTTCGCAGCGATGCTGTCAGACCGCTCCTATATGCGCAGTGGGTATCCCGGCGGAAGAACTACTTCCACCTATATCTGGCTCGTCTGCGCCATCGTGGCGATGTTCGTCTTGGAACTCGTGGTCCTGTCCCCAAAACTGGGTGGGGCCGCGGTCCTGGTCCACGAACTCTCGCTCACCGTGGAGGGAGTGCGGGACTGGCATCTGTGGACGCTACTGACCCATAGTTTCCTGCACAGCACGGGCACTCCCTGGCACATCCTGTTCACGGTGACCGGGCTGATTTTTGTCGGTCGCGAACTCGAGCCGGTGGTGGGCGCGAAGCGCTTCCTCTGGCTGTATGCGGGCATGGTGCTGCTCGGCGGACTCGCTTGGACGGCGGTCAACTGGACCCACGGCACCCTGCACCTAGGGGCGGGCAGCGCGGTGTTCGGGCTGCTCGTCGTGCTGGCTTGCGTGCACCCGCACATGCAAATGAGTTTTTTCCTCTTTCCGGTTCAATTCAACATCCGGCACATCGTCTATGCCCTGATTGCCGTGAATGTGCTCGGGTTGCTCCTGTATGAGATTCCGGGGACCCTGCTGCCGCTCGGCATGACGCCCTCCGCGCACCTGGGCGGCATGCTGGCGGGTTGGATCTACTTCCGCTACGTGCACGCCAACCACGGATTGGACCGGGCCGCCGGGCTGGCGCTGCCCGCCTGGCTGCGCCGCTGGCCAAAGTGGAAATCAGCCGCCGCCCTACCCGGCAGTCCCGCCCGCAAGCCCTCCGCCAACCTCCGGGCGGAAGTGGACCGGATCCTGGACAAGATCAACAGCCAGGGTTTTGGCGCCCTGACCGACCAGGAAAAACGCGTGCTGGACGAGGCGAAGGACCTGTTGAGCCGGCATTAATGGTGCTTCGGCCCAAGCCCCGAGGAGCGAATCAGGCCGTTAGCGCGTGAAATAGCTGGAAAAGCAGTTTGCCGTTTTATGGAAACAAATCTCCCTTAACGTCCTCTAATCGCTACCTCTTTGCTCATCCCCTCGCTGTGAATCTACCCTTTCGTTCTCCCGCCAAGTTCCTCGTCCTCACCCTGCTCCTCCTCACCGCCGCGCGCGCGGTGCCGGATCGTGAATTCAAGACGACGCCAGTCATGCGCCTTGAGACGCGCACGCTGGTGCAGTTGCTCGAGGCCTACCACTACAACAAGGACGGCGTCTCGGCGAAGGACTTCCCGGACCTGATCACCGATTACATGAAGGAGGGGCTCGACCCCCAGCGCCTGTTCTTCACGACGGAAGATGAAAAAAACTTCCGCGCCCAGTTCGGCCCGCGCATCGAGACGGACCTCGCCTATCTGGGCAACATCGACACCGCGTTCACCATCTTCCAGACCTACGAAGAGCGCGTGAAGGCGCGCGCCGCCTGGATCTCGGAGGAACTGAAGAAGGACTACGATTTCACCAGCCGGGAGGTCTACGCCCCCGACCGCAGCAAGACCGAGTTCCCCGCCAACGCGACCGCGGCGGACGACCTGTGGCGCCGGCGCATCAAATACGAGATCCTGCAGGACATGCTGAACAAGAAGACCCAGGAGGAGGCCAAGGCCAGCATCCACAAACGCTATGAGCGCATGGTCAAAAACGTCGGGGACATCGAGCCGCTCGACGTGCAGGAGCTGTTCCTCTCCGCATTCACCCGGATGTATGACCCGCATTCGTCCTATCTTTCTTCCGACACGCTGAAGGACTTCAGCATCCAGATGAAGCTCTCCCTCATCGGCATCGGCGCCGTGCTGGGCATCGAGGACGACGGCAACTGCGTGGTCAAGGAGGTCAAGGCCGGCAGCCCCGCCGACCTCAGCGGCCAGATCCACGTGAACGACAAGATCGTCGCCGTGCAGCAGCAGGGCGGCGAGTCCATCGAGGTCATCGGCATGAAGCTGCGCCGGATCGTCGAGATGATCCGCGGCGACAAGAATACCAAGGTCACCCTGACCGTCCTGCCGCATGATGCCGTCGACGCGACCAAAACCAAGCAGGTCCACATCGTCCGCGACGTGATCAAGCTGGACGAGGCCCGGGCCACGGCCTCCATCTACGACCTGCCCGGCGAAAACAACCAGAGGGTGCCGGTCGGCGTGATCACACTCAACTCCTTCTACGGTCCCTCGGAGGACACCGCTGAGAACGCGGCGAACAAGAACGCCGCGACGCAGGATGTCGCCGAACTCATCGGCAAGCTGAAGACCCAGGGCATCAAAGCCCTCGTCATCGACCTCCGGCGCAACGGCGGCGGCCTGCTCTCTGAAGCCGTCGACCTGACCGGTCTGTTCATCCCCCAAGGCCCGGTCGTGCAGGTGCGCGACTCCATGGGCCGCCTCCAGGTGGACAGCGACACCGACACGTCGGTCAGCTATGAAGGCCCGCTGGCCGTCCTGACCTCGCGCTTCAGCGCCTCGGCTTCCGAGATCTTTGCGGGCGCACTGCAAAACTATGGCCGCGCCGTCATCATCGGCGACAGCACCACCCACGGCAAGGGCACCGTCCAAGCCGTGCTCGAGATGAAGAATTTCCTGCCCCGGCTCAGCCAGAACATCACTAACACCGGAGCGGCCAAGCTGACCTACCAGAAATTCTACCTGCCCAACGGCGCCTCCACCCAGAAGAAGGGCGTGACCCCCGACATCACGCTCCCCTCGATCGACGACTTCCTCCCGATCGGCGAGGCCGACCTGCCGCACGCGCTCATGTGGGACGAGATCAAGTCGACGCCCTTCGACGGACGGCCTCTCGCCAAGGCCTTCGTCCAGCCCCTGCTGGAAGCCAGCCACGAGCGCCAGCAGTCGCTCGAGGAATTCACCTACTGGAAGAAGAACATCGACTGGACCAAGGAGCGCCTCGAGCAGAAGAACATCTCGCTCAACCTCGCCCAGCGCCAGGCCCTCAAGAAGTCGGACGATGAATTCAAGAAGACGATGGACGCCGAGCGCGAACGGCTGGCCAGGAACAATTACGCCAGCCGCGAGATCAAGCTCGATACCGTGCTGAAGACCGCCGTCGTCCCGCCCAAGGCGAAGCCCGCGCCGGGCCCCGACGACGGTGACACCGATGCGCTCGATGAGGAGACCCAAGCCAAGCTGGACGTGCATCTCCGCGAGGCCCTGCGCGTCGTCACGGACGCCCTGCGGCTGAACAAGGATCCGCAATACTGGGCCGACGGCCGGGCCCCCATCACCGCCTTACACAAAGGCGAATAAGTAGCGCTCGCGACCAGTGAGGTCGCGGTGCGATTCGGCCCGCGCGTAGCCGGCTTCCGTCGCCAGTTTGAGCAAGGCTTCGTGCTGCGCGATACCGGTCTCGCACGCCAGCAACCCGCCCGTCGCCAGATAGGGTCGCGCCGCGCGGATGATCTTTTCCAGATCCGCCGCGCTGTTCGGCCCCGCGGAAAGCGCCAGGCGTGGCTCGAAATCCTTTACTTCCGGCTGAGCCGCCGCGGTCTCCGTGTCCGACAGGTAGGGCGGGTTGGCCACGATCAGCGGGAATTTCGCGCCCGACGGCACGCCGGCAAACCAATCGGACAGCAGAAACGCCACGCGCCCGTCCAGGCCGCACGCGACGGTATTCTCCCGCGCCAGCGCCAGCGCCTCCTCGCTGCGATCCACCGCGGTGACCTGGGCCGCCGGATAGGCCTTGGCCAGCGCCAAGGCGATGGCTCCACTGCCGGTGCCGAGGTCGAGGATGCTCGCCGGCGGAGTCGTCAGGTGCTGCGTCACCAGTTCGATCAACCGCTCCGTTTCGGGCCGGGGGATGAGGGCCCGCCGGTCCACTTTCAGTTTCAGGCCGGAAAATTCGGTCTCGCCTACGATGTATTGCAGCGGCTCGCGGCCGCCGCGGCGCTTCACCAACGGCCGGATCTTCTCCAGCTCAGTCTCGGTCAGCGGCCGCTCAAATTGCAGGTAGAGCTGCATGCGCTTCAAGCCCAGCGCGTGGCCGATGAGCAGCTCGGCATTCAGGCGCGGCGACTCCACTCCGCGCTGTTCGAAAAAGCCGGTCGTCCGCTTGATGATTTCGAGCACGCTAAGCATGTCAGTCGTCGTCGGAGGCCCGGGCGCGCACCGGGGCCGGTCCGCCGGTCAGGGCCGCCAGCTTCTCCTCGAAGTCCGCCCGCTGGAGCGCCTCGATGATCGGGTCGAGCTGGCCCTCCATGATGGCGGGCAGGCTGTAGAGCGTGAGGCCGATGCGATGGTCGGTCATGCGGTTCTGCGGAAAATTGTAGGTGCGGATGCGCTCGCTGCGGCCGCCGGTGCCGATCTGGCCGCGACGCTGGGCGGCGTATTTGGCCTGCTCCTCGTCCTCCTTGAGCTTGAGCAGACGCGAGCGCAGCACCGCCATGGCCCGGGCCTTGTTCTTGATCTGGGAGCGGTCGTCGGCGCAATAGACCATCAGCCCGCTCGGCTTGTGCACGATGCGCACGGCCGAGTCGGTGGTGTTGACGCCCTGCCCGCCCGGGCCGCTGGCCCGCATGACGCTGATGTCGAGATCTTGCGGATCGATCTGCACGTCGACCTCCTCCGCCTCGGGCAGCACCGCGACGGTGATGGTCGAGGTGTGGATGCGACCATTGGCCTCGGTCACCGGGATGCGCTGCACGCGGTGCACGCCGCTCTCGTATTTGAGCTGCTTGTAAACCTCCGAGCCGGTGATGAGGAAGATGACCTCCTTCAACCCGCCCCGGTCGGACGCACTGGAACTCATGGGCTGGATTTTCCAACCGCTACCCTCGGCATACCGGACATAGGCCCGGTAGAGCTCGGCGGCAAACAGGCTCGCCTCATCGCCGCCGGTGCCGGCGCGGATCTCGAACACGGTATTGCGCGAATCCGAGGGCTCGGGCGGGATCATGGCCAGCAGCACCGCTTGGTGCAGCCGGTCGCGCCGGGCCTGCAATTCGGGCATCTCCTGCTGGGCCAGCGCCCGCAGCTCGGCGTCGGCCGCCGGGTCCTTCAGCATGGCCGCATGCTCGGCGAGTTCCCGCCCGGCCCGTTCATACTCGGTGTGCGTCTCCACCAGTTTGTGAAGCGACTGCTGCTCACGGGAAACCTCCGTCGCCTTGCGCGGGTTGGCATAGAACGACGGCGCCGCCATCTGCGCGTCGAGTTCGTCGAGGCGGCGCTGAAAGAGGGTGATGTCGGGCAAAAGATCCATGCGGGAGAGCGGGCGGGAAATTGTGAATTGCTTCAGCCGCGGCACGCGGCTTTATCAAGGGCCAAACCAACGGCAGCGCCTGCCGTCTAATAGAATTTATCCGCGATGGCTTCCACACTCTTCACACAGAACATCATCGCCTGCGTCTGGGATTTTGACAAGACATTGATTCCCGACTACATGCAGGCGCCGCTGTTCCGGCGCTATGGCATCGACGAGGCGACGTTCTGGGCCGAGACCAACGCCCTGGCGGAGAACTACCGGAAGCGCGGCTACAGCATCGCCCCGGAGATCAGCTACCTCAACCACCTGCTGACCTACGTGCTCGCCGGCAAGATGCCCGGCCTGGGCAACAAGGTGCTCCGTGAGTGCGGCGCCGAGATCAAGTTCTACCCCGGGCTACCGAAATTCTTCGAGTCCTCCCGGGCCTGGGCCCAAGCCAAGCCCGAATACAGCAAGCACGAGATCCAACTCGAGCACTACGTCGTCAGCACGGGCCTGGCGGAAATGATCCGCGGCAGCGCCCTGGCGCCCTACATTGATGCGACCTGGGCCTGCGAGTTCATCGAGAACCCCCTGCAGCCCGGCTTCCTCAAGCAGAAGGAATTCCCCCTCGAGGCGGCCAACGAGATCGCCCAAATCGGCGTCATGATCGACAACACCACCAAGACTCGCGCCATCTTCGAAATCAACAAGGGCACGAACCGCAATCCGGCCATCGACGTCAACGCCAAGGTCACACCGGAGGACCGCCGGATTCCGCTGCAGAACATGATCTATATCGCCGACGGCCCGAGCGACGTGCCCAGCTTCTCCGTGGTCAAGAAAGGCGGCGGCAAGACCTATGCGGTCTACAATCCGGCCGTGCGGGCCGAGTTCGAGCAGAACGACCGCCTGCGCCACACGGGGCGCATCGACCACTACGGGCCCGCTGATTACACCGAGAACAGCGCCACGACGAACTGGCTGCACCTGCAGATCGAGAAGATCTGCGACCGCATCGTGGCCGATCGCGAGGCGGCGGTCGCTTCACGGGTCACTCGTCCGCCCCGACATCTGAATGCCTCGCCGGAGGAAGAAGCGGCCCGGAAGGCCGCCAAGCTGCCCAAGCAGTCGTCGTTTCTGGAATAACCGGCGCGGCCGGTTATTCGGCCGCGGCGAGCACGAAGCGCGGCGTGTCCTGCAGGATGCGGAAGCGCACCTGGGTGTCACCGCGCTCGTCGATGTTCAATTCCTCGCTGCGGCCGGCAGGCCGCGCTTCGGAAGCGACGGCAGGCTGCGTGCGCTCCTTCAGGGTGGCGACCAGGTTGCTCACGCGCTCGGCGTAATTGTAGCTGACGCTGGGCGCCCGGCCCGAAAGCACGGAGTCCACGCCGCAATTCCATGCCATGGCGATGTTGAAGACGCTCGGCTCGACGCCGGCCTGCTCAAAGGTGCGCTTGATCCACTCGTAGTGCTTCACGGCGACCTCGTCGGCCACCGCGCGATCAATCGCCTGGCGGAAGGGTTTGTCGGTATGCATGCGCCAGGTGGCCGGGCGGAACTGATACGGCCCCAGCTCACCAAACCGGCCCACATGGGTCTGGTTGGTCGGGTTCTCGACCCAGTTGATGGCGCGCAAGGTTTCCCAACGGTCGGACGCCCCGGCTACAGATGTAAAACCGAGGAGGCTGACCAACAGGAGGAACTTGAGGAGGTGTCTTTTCATATCTCTGAGTGGCCGGGAAGAAGGCCAAAATCAGGACACCGACAAGCCGGAATTTCTCCCAACTATTTTACTCGGGACGAGATGACCCTAGTTTTACCACCACACTACGTAACCCATTGGAACTGCACATTTTTACGCGCCGTTCTTGCCCAAAAACTTTCGAGCAAATCTAGCCGTTTTTCTGAGAAATGCCTTCGATCAGGCGCGCGACCAATGCCGTCCAGCCCGTCTGGTGACTGGCTCCAAGACCCTGCCCGGTCTCGCCATGGAAATACTCATGGAAAAGGACCATGCTCTGCAGACGATCCGCGTCGGATTTTGACGCCCCTGCCCCATGGCAAGCCCGCCCACCTTCTGTGCCGGGCAGGAAGAGTTTTACAAGTCGCTTGGACAGTTCCTGGGCGGCCACTTTCAAGGTCACCTGGTGGCCGCTGCCGGTCGGGAATTCGACCGTGAAGCTGTCGCCGTAGAAGTGGTGGTAGCGCTCGAGGGCTTCGATCAACAGGTAGTTGGTCGGGAACCACACCGGGCCGCGCCAGTTCGAGTTACCGCCGAACAAACCCGAGTCCGACTCGCCGGGCACGTAATCCACGCGATATTCCTGGCCGCCGGCTTGGAGCGTGAAGGGCTGCTCGCCGTAGATTTTCGACAACGACCGAATCCCGTAGGGCGAGAGAAATTCCTTTTCGTCAAAAACGTAGCGCAGCACGCGCTGGAGCCGCTCCTTCGATGGAATCGCCAGCAGCCGCAGCCCCGTGCCGGATTTGCCCTGGGTCATATAAGAGATGTGCGCCGACAGGTCCTTGCGGTTTTTCAGAAACCACCGGGTGCGCTTGGCGAAGCCCGGCAGGCGGTCCAGCCGCGCCTCGTCGATGAACTCGACCGCGAACAGCGGGATGATGCCCACCGCCGAGCGCAACCGCAGCGGGAAGGTTTTCCCGTCGATCAAGAGCTGGTCGTAATAAAAACCGTCCTCCTCGTGCCACAGGCCGGTGCCGCCGAGGCTGTTCATCGCGTCGGCGATCGCCACGAAGTGCTCGAAAAACTTCGAGGCGATGTCCTCGTAGGCCGGGTCCTCCTCGGCCAGCTCGAGGGCCATCGCGAGCATCGTGCTGCAATAAAATGCCATCCACGCCGTCCCATCCGCCTGCTCCAGCTGGCCGCCGGTCGGCAGTGGCTTGGACCGGTCGAACACGCCGATGTTGTCGAGCCCGAGGAAGCCGCCGGAGAACAGGTGCCGCCCGCCCGGATCCTTGCGGTTCACCCACCAGGTGAAGTTCACGACGAGCTTCTGGAACACCCGTGCGAGAAACAGCCGGTCGCGGCCGCCGCGCGGCCCGGTCATCTTGTAGACCCGCCAGCAGGCCCACGCGTGCACCGGCGGGTTCACGTCGGAAAAATTCCACTCGTAGGCCGGGATCTGGCCGTTCGGGTGCATATACCATTCGCGCAGGAACAGGTTCAGCTGCTCCTTGGCGAAATGCGGATCGACCTGCGCAAAGGGGATCATGTGGAACGCCAGGTCCCACGCCGCGAACCACGGATACTCCCACTTGTCCGGCATCGAGATGATATCCCGGGTGAACAGGTGCGGCCAGTCGCTGTTGCGGCCCTGGCGCCGCGCCGCCGGCGGGGGCGGCTGCTTGGTATCGCCCTCCAGCCAGTCCGCGACGACGAAGTGATAAAACTGCTTCGACCAGAGTAACCCGGCGTAGGCTTGTCGCGCCACATTGCGCTCCTCCGCGCCCGCGCCCGGCGGCAGGACGCTGGCATAGAATTCCTCCGCCTCCGCCCGCCGGGCGGCGAAAACCTGGGCGAACCCCTCGCCAAACGGCCGGCCGGGGGCCTCGGCCTCGGCACTAAGCCGCAGGCGCATGACCGCGGTCTCGCCCGGCGCCAGGTCCAACACCCGGTGTGCCGCGACCTTCGTGCCGTTCCGCTTGGCGTTCACTGCGCCGGCCTGGCCGCGCACCACGTAGTCGTGGAAGGCGTCCTTCACGAACGGCCCGGCGTTCTCCGCGTCGAAGAGCCGCGCCGCGTTGGTCTCGTTGTCGGTAAATAGCAGCGGATCGGGCCGGCCATGCGCCGACTCGATCTCCCAGAAAAACCGCCCCAGCGATTCATGATGCGTCTGCACATGGCCGGGTGCCAGCTGCTGCATCCGCGGCTTGAGCTCGCAGCCGTCGTGCTTGCAGCCCCACGACCAGCTATTGCGGAACCACAGGGTCGGCAACAGGTGCAGCGGCGCGCGATCGGGGCCGCAGTTTTTTGCCGAGATCTCGATGAGGATGTCATTCGGTCCACCCTTGGCGTATTCCACCGCCACCTCAAAGTAGCGGTTCTCGGCGAACACTCCAGTGTCCTCCAATTCGAACTCAGGCACGTTCCGGCCGCGGCGGGCGTTCTCCTCGCGCAGGCGCGCGTAAGGAAACTCAGCCTGGGGGTAATGATACACCGCCCGCATGTGGCTGTGCGTCGGCGTGCTGGCCGTGTAGAAATACGCCTCCTTCACATCCTCCCCGTGGTTGCCTTCCGGGCCGGTCAGGCCGAACAACCGCTCCTTCAGCCGCGGGTCGCGGCCGTTCCACAGCGCGAGCGAAAAACACAGCCGGCACTCGCGGTCCGTGATGCCCAGCAAACCGTCTTCGCCCCAGCGATAGGCGCGGCTCTCGGCCTGCTCGAAGGTGAAATACTTCCACGCCTCGCCGTCCGCGGAGTAATCCTCCCGCACCGTCCCCCACTGCCGCTCGGCCAGATACGGGCCCCAGCGCTTCCAGTTTTTTCCGCGGGCGGCGTCCTCCGCGAGACGGGCATGTTCCGCGGTGGACGGGGCGGGCTTCATTGGGGGCGGATGCTACAGGCCGCGGCCCGCTTGGCACGGCAAAACGCCGCGCCTTACAGCAACCGCTGCAGGGCGGCCCGGCCGGCCTTGCCCGCCACCAAGTAGACATGCGCCTCGTCGGCCCAGGCCGCGACGCTCATGCCGTCCCGGTCCAGAAAGGTCGGCACCGCCGCCAGCGCGGGAAAATCGGCGCGCTGGCCGATGTAGCAATGGAACCACACGCCCTCGCGGTTGAAGCACACCTCGAGGACGTCATGCCCCTCGTAGCTCACGGTGCGGCAGCCGCCCTTGCGGAGGGCTTCAAAGTTGACCGGCAGGCCGCGCCCCAACCGGATCGCGGGATTGCCCAGCGTGGCTTCCAGCGAGTCCGTGCCATGACCACCGTGCAGATTCCCGTGCGCCGCATCGGTCATCACATAGCCGGCCAACGCCGTGTCCGCCAGCGCCGGCTTGGGCCAGAGGGCGAGTGCGGTGGTGAAAATCACGGCAATGGCCGCGGCCGCCGCCAGCAGGGCAGGCGAACGCCACCAGCGCGCCTGGGTCGGGTCGGCCTCGGTCACGCGGCCACCGGCGAGGATCGCCTCCCGCAGGCCCGCGGGGGCCGGCACTGCATTGAGCTGCGCGCTGACCGCGCCATCGAAGGCCTGCTGGCGGGCGAACCACTCGTGCAGGGCCGGATCGCGCTGGACCTGCTCCAGCGCGGCCTGGAAGGTCGCATCGCTGGCATCGGCCCCATTGGGCCGGTAGCCCTGCAGGATAAATTTTGCCTCGGCGTTGTTCATGGAAATTTCCTCGCGGACGGAGGGTTGAAAGCCACGACCTTGTTGCGCCCGGCGGATTCCTTCCGGGCCAGGGTCGTGCGGAGCTGGGCCTTCCCGCGCGACAGGCGGGACATGACGGTGCCAATCGGCACCTCGAGCATCTCGGCGATCTCCTTGTAGGAGAAATCCTGCATGTAGAAAAGGGTCAGGGGCGCGCGGTAGACCTCGTCCACCTCCTGCAAGGCCTCGACCACGAGACTGGCATCCATCCCGGTAACCACGTCCACCTCGGGCGCCGGTGGGTCGGCCTCGACCGGCCCCAGGTCCTCGAGCGCCGTGACGCGCTCGGCCCGGCGACGGCCGCGGAGAAATTCGCGATAGAGCGTGGTGAAGAGCCACGACTTGGCCTTGCTGACCTCGCGCAACGCGTGGCCCTGTTTGGCCCAGATGAAGAATGTCTGCTGGGTGAGGTCGCCCGCATCCGACGAGTTTCTCGTCAGGCTGAGGGCGAAGCGGAAGAGCGGCGTGTAATGCGCGTCCACCAACTGGTTGAAGATCTCACTGGCCATGCGCCGATGAGAGTCGGCCGGCCCGCGGCTTATTCCAAGGAAAAGAAACCGGCCGCCACCGGCAAATCACTTGCCCGGCACCCACTTGGGTGGACGCTTTTCGCGGAACGCGGCCAGCCCTTCCTGGATCTCGGCCGACTGGCGCGTTTCGAGGTGGGTCGCCATCGCCCGCTCGAGGTCCGCCGGGAGGGAGGCGGGCCAGAGTTGGGCGAGTAACTCCTTGGTGCGCACCACGGCCTCGGGACCGCCCTGCATCACTTCCGCCGCGGTATGCAGGGCCGCCGGCATCAGTTGATCCGCGCTGAGCGCCTCGTTGACCAGGCCGATCACCTCGGCGTGCCGCGCGGAGAACAGCTCGCCGGTCAGCAGGATCCGTCGGGCATCGCGCTCGCGCAGCTGGCGGCGCAGGAAAGTCATCACCAACGCCGCCACCAGGCCGCGCCTGGTCTCGGGATAGCCGATCTGGGCCGTTTCCTCGGCGAAGGCAAAATCACACGCCGACATCAGCCCTGCGCCGCCGGCGATGGCGGCGCCGCGCACCACCGCGATGGTGACGAGACGGCTCTCGCTCAACCGCCGCAACGCCTGGCCGATTAGCTCGGCCGACTGGTGCGCCCGGGCGGGATCGGCGGCTTCGGCCAGGTCCAAGCCGGCGCAGAAGACTGGGCCGGCGCCCGTGAGGATCAGCACGCGTTGCGCGGAATCCTTTTCCGCAGCGGTGAGCGTCAGCAGGAGCGCCTGCACCAGCTCGATGGAGAGCGCATTGCGTTTCTCGGCGCGGTTCAGCGTCAGGAGCGTGATGCCGGGACCGGCACTTTCGGAAAGCACAAGGGAGGCGGCCATGGGATCAGTCGGTTGAGGGAGAGGATTCCGGCAGCAGGCCCAGGGGCATCGCCAGCAGCGCCTGCCCGAGCGTCTTGCCCTGGGCATCAATGCGCAACGAGCAGCTGCCGCCACCCGCGAGCACGCCGGGCAGGACGAAATTGAGCGCCTCGAGGTTGGGCACGTCATAGCGGACAACCGCGCCGGTGCCGAGCGGCTTGAACCAAGCCTCGACCTGCGCCGCGGTCAGATGCTGCTTCAACCAGGCATAATCCGCCGGGGTGCGACCGAAGACGGCGATGTTGGCCGAGGAGCCCTTGTCGCCGCTGCGCGCAAAGGCGATGGTGCGGAGAGTGTTCATAACATTTGCCAGACAAGTTTGACCGCCGTGCGCGGAATCAGGCACGGCCAGTAACCGAAAACCGGCAGCACCTTCGGGCGGCCCGAGGCATAGCCCGTGACGCCCTGCGGCCCGCAGGTGACGAGCGGCGCGATCTCACGGGTGAAACGTTTCACCGGCTCCGGCGTGTCAGCGGCCACGCTGATGCGCAGCACCGTCTCGATCAGCTCAGTTTCAGGCACCCGCCGGACAATGCCGCCAACACTGGCGCCCGTGCCGAGGCACTCCACCAGCGTTTCACGATAGTTGCAGCCGGCCTCCTGCAGACGGCGCAACACTCCCTCGCCCGCTCGCCGGGCCTTGGCGACCGCTTGGTCGCCAAACACGGTGAGCATCCCGTGCGCCTTGTAGCCATGACGATAGGTGGCGCTGACTTTGTAGGTGGACGGAGGTGGACGGCCAGTTGCGCCTGAAATGCGCACGCGATCCGGGCCGGCTGGCTCCACGCGCAGGGTCAGGAAGGAAACGGTCACGTCGGGCGAAAGATAATTGCCGGGATCACCGATCTCGTAGAGCAGCTGCTCTTTCACCGTCGGCACCGTCACTGCACCGCCCGTGCCGGCGGGTTTGGTCAGCACGCATGACCCGTCGGCCGCGACCTCGGCCACGGGAAACCCGATGTCGTGCGAACCGGGCAAATCGAGCCAGTCGGTGGAAAATCCCCCGCAAGCCTGCGCGCCGCACTCCAGCAAATGCCCCGCCACGGTCGCACCGGCGAGGCGGTCATGGTCGGTCGCCGCCCAGCCAAAATGCGCCCGGCATGGGCCCACCGTCAGCGAGGGATCCGCCACGCGACCCGTAACGACGATGTGCGCTCCGGCCTGCAAGGCCGCGGTAATGCCATCGGCGCCAAGGTAGGCATTGGCCGTGACCAGCCGGTCCGCCACGGCGCTCAGTTCCGCTCCGGTTTCCAAGTTGCGAAAATCCGGTCCGCCGGCGCGGACCAGCGGAAGCACGTCGTCGCCCGACACGACTGCGACCTTCAGGTGCGTGAGCCCGGCCTTGGCCAGCTCGGCCCGCACGGCTGCGCCACAGGCGTGTGGGTCGAGTCCGCCGGCATTGGTGACGATTCTCGTTTTGCCGCCGCCCTGCCAGAATTTCGCGAGGGATTGGACCACCTCGAGGAAATCCCGCGCATAGCCGGCGGCCGGATCCTTGGCGCGCGTGATCGCCATGATGGAGAGGGAGACCTCCGCGAGATAATCCAGCGTGAGAAAATCCAGGTCCGGCTGCTGCGCGACGAGTCGCGCCGCGGCGTCGGGCTGGTCGCCCCAGAAGCCGGACGCATTGGCGATCTTAAGTGGGCGGGTCATGGCTCAGACCTGCAGCACACCGGTATGAAACGACGCCTTGGCGGCCGGCCGGGTCGCCAGCGCAAACGTCCGCAACAGCGTCGCCCGCGTTTCATGTGGTTGAATGACGGCATCGACCCACCCACGCGCCGCGGCGTAACGAATGTCGGCTTGTTCGACGTAATTTTCCTTCACCTGCTGGCGCAGCCGGTCGAGTTCCTCCTGCGGCCGGTCCTTCGCCGCCTTGGCGAGGATGTTGTAGACCACGTCGCTCGCCTGGGCGGCGCCCATCACGGCATACTTGGCGTTCGGCCAGGCGAAGATGAAACGCGGATCAAAGGCCTTGCCACACATGGCGTAGTGCCCGGCGCCATAGGAGCCGCCCGTGATGACGGTGATCTTCGGCACGGTGGAGTTGCTGAGCGCGTTGACCATCTTCGCGCCCGAACGGATGATGCCGCTCTGCTCGGCGTCCTTGCCCACCATGAAACCCGACACGTCCTGCAGGAACAACAGCGGCAGCCGCGTCTGGTTGCAGTCCATAATGAAGCGCGCGGCTTTGTCGGCGGAATCGGCGTAGATGACGCCGGGCATCTGCAATCCGCTCGCCTTCGACTGCACGCGCATCCGCTGGTTCGCCACGATGCCGATGGGCCGCCCGCCGAGCCGGGCAAAGGTCGTCACCAGCGTCTTGCCGTAGTCGGCCTTGTATTCGTCCATCGTGCCAGCATCGACCAGGCAACGCAGGAGGTCGCGCACATCATATTCCCGCCGGCCGTCCAGCGAGACGATGTCGAGCATCTTGGTCGCGGGAAACTCGGGTTCGACCGGCGGCGGGAGCGCCGCGGGCGTCTCGGCCGGCAGCAGCGCCACCAGGCTGCGCAGGCGCTTCAGGCAGGCCTCGTCGTTCTTCTCCTTGAAATCGACCGTGCCGGATAGCTCGGCGTGCATGGCGGCGCCCCCGAGCGTTTCCTGGTCGGTCTCCTGGCCGATCGCGGCCTTCACCAGCTGCGGTCCGGCGAGATAGAGGCCGCTGCCCTCGGTCATCAGGATCTTGTCGCAGAGCACCGGCAGGTAGGCGCCGCCGGCGACGCAGTTGCCCATGATTGCGGCGTATTGCGGGATGCCGGCCGCAGAGATCACCGCGTTGTTGCGGAAAATCCGGCCGAAGTCGTCCTCGTCGGGAAAAATCTCATCCTGCATCGGCAGGAACACGCCGGCCGAGTCGACGAGGTAGACGAGTGGCAGGTTGCACTCAAACGCGATGCGCTGCGCGCGCAGCACCTTTTTGCACGTCATCGGCACGAAAGCCCCCGCCTTCACCGTGGCGTCGTTCGCCACGACCATGCAGGCGCGGCCGCCGATGTCGGCGATGCCCGTGACCACGCCGGCCCCGGGAAAACTGCCCCATTCCTTATACATGCCGTGGGCGGCCCAGAGGCCGAGCTCGAGAAAACCCGCGCCCTTGTCATCCGCCAGCGCCGCGATGCGCTCGCGCACGAACAGGCGCCCGAGCTTGTGCTGGCGGGCCTGGCCGTCCGCCCCGCCGCCTTCGCGGAGCCCGGCTTCCTGCCCGGCAAATTCATGGTAATAATCGAGCAGGGTTTTCGGGGATGGCACGGGAAAATGGGTTGGGGCGAGCTTGCGGGATTTACTCTCACCAGAAATCACTCGCCCGGCAAACCGCAATCCGACCGCCGAAGCTACGCCATAAGGATGATTGTGGGTTTCCCGGACGGGGAAACCTAGTCCCGCGCGAAGGAAAGAGGTATGTTGAATCATAAATAACCAGCCGCGCATTTTCGCCGGCCCAATTCGCTGTCCCATGAGTTCATTTTCCATCGCCGCGCCCTGGCGCGAACAGTTGTCCCCCGCCGAGATCACCTTCCTCGGGAAGGTCGCGCACTTCGCCGCGACCGAGATCGCCCCACACGCCGACGCGTGGGAAAAATCCGAGGAGCTGCCCCGTGCGGCTTTCATGCAAGCCGGCAAGCTCGGCCTGCTGGGCATCACGGCCCCGCGCGCCCTCGGCGGCCAGGGCTTCGGCTACGCGGCCTATGCGCTCGCCATCCGCGAACTCGCCAAATACCAGGCGGCGTTCGCCATCGACCTCGCCGCGCACAACGCGCTCGGCTCCGGCCACCTGTTGGCCGCCGGCAGTCCGGCCCAGCACAAGCGCGTCCTGACCAAATTGCTCAAGGGCACGTGGCTCGCCGCCTGGGCTCTCACCGAACCGGAAGCCGGCAGTGACAGCGGCGGCGTGCAGACCACCGCCACCGAGGTCAGTCCCGGTAAATGGGAGCTCAATGGTTTCAAGCGCTACATCACGCTCGGCCGCTCGTCGGACATCGTGATCGTGATGGCCGTCACCGGCCAGACGGCCGAGGGCCGCAAGGAAATCAGCGCCTTCCTGGTGGAACGCGCCCAGATCATCCCCGTGCGCAAGGTGCCCACCTGCGGGCTGCGCGCCAGCGACACCGCCGAGTTCAAGCTGGTGAAGGCAAAGGCGGAGCTGGTCGGCGCGCGCGGCACCGGCCAGGCCACCGCCCTCGCCTGCCTCGACAAGGGCCGCATCGGCGTCGCCGCCGTTTCGCTGGGCCTCGCCCGCGCGGCCCTGGACGCCGCGTTGCAGCACGCCGTCAACCGCCGCCAGTTCGGCAAGCGGCTCGCCGATTTTCAGGCGCTGCAGTTTATGCTCGCCGACTGCGAGGTGGAGCTGCGCGCCGCCGAGGCCCTCGTGCTGCAGGCCACCGCGCTCGCCTCGCGCGGCGAGCGCCACACGATCGAGTCATCCGTCGCGAAGCTCTTTGCGTCCGAGGCGGCCTCGCGCATCTGCAACCGCGCCCTCCAGATCCATGGCGGCTACGGCTACACCCGCGACATCCCGGTCGAGCGCTACTGGCGCGATGCCCGCCTCAGCGAGATCGGCGAGGGTTCGTCCGAGGTGCAGCGCATCGTCATCAGCCGGGCCCTGCTCAAAAGCACCGAGGCCACGCTCGCCAGCGCCCGCTGAGGACGCGGAGGGGTCAAAACAAAAGCCGCTGAGGGGTTGACCCGCAGCGGCTTAAAGTGGTGGCGAGTCTCGGAATCGAACCGAGGACACAAGGATTTTCAGTCCTCTGCTCTACCAACTGAGCTAACTCGCCATGAACGAAAGGGGCCGAGTTAAAAGGGCGCCGGAAGGACGCGTCAACGGGGAATTTGGCAAATTTCCCGACCGGCCCGGATCACGCTTCCTCGGGGGGCTTTACGGCCCGGAAGTTCCGCCACAGGGCGAGGTCGTAGATGATCTTGAGCCCGCCGGCGACGAAGAAGGGCACACTGGTGAGCGCCGCCGTGGCCAGCAGCGGGCCGACGCAAAGCGGGGCCAGGGCGGTGCCGAGTTGCCGCGCCGTGCCGGTTACGCCGTTGGCGGCCGACCGCTCCGCCGCGGGCACGACGGCATTCACGTAGGACTGCCGGGTGGGCACGTCCATTTGCGAGATCATGTGCCGCGCAAGCAGCACCGCCACGGCCCAGCCGAAGGAAGGCATCAGCGGCACGGCCATCAGCAGCACATTGGAGGGCAGGTGCGTCCACACCATGGTGTTCACCAGGCCGATGCGACGCGCCAGCGGCACGGCGGCCAGGGCGGACAGACCCGACATCAAATTCGCGCCAAAGAAAATCCCGCCCAGCACCGCCTCGGACACGCCGAAGCGCAGGTGGAACCAGTAGGCGAGAAAACTTTGGACGATGAATCCGCCGCCAAACGAATCGAGCGCGAAGAGCGCGCTGAGCCGGAAGACGGTGCCGCGCGACTCGCCCAATCCGAGAAATTTTTTTGCCGCCGCGGCTGGCGCCACTTCCGCTTCAACAGCCGACCCCAGCCGCCAGCTCAGGCCCCCGATCACCAGACCGAGCACGCCATAGGCCGCCAACAAGGCCCGATAGCTCGCGAGCGGCGTCCAGCCGGCGCGTTGCATCGCCTCGGCGGCGAAGCCGCAGCCCAGTGCGCCGAGGGCCGTGGCGCCGTAACCCACGACGTTATACCAGGCGAAGACCTTCGTCCGGTCGCGCGCGGCGGTCAGTTGCGCCAGGCAGGCCTGCTCCACCGCGAGGAACGGGCCGACTTCGCCACCCGTCGGGCTGATGACGCCGATCGTGGCGCCCAGCACGAGCAGCGTGAAGTCGCCTGTGAGCGCCATGACCGCGCCGCCCAGCGCCATCAGGGCCGCACCGGCCACCAGCACGCGCCGCCGGCCCCAACGGTCGGCCTGCGTGCTCAGCCACAGCGAAATCGCCGCGTCGCCGAGGAAGGTCATGGTCAGCAGCAGGCCAATGCGCGCCTCGCCCAGCCCGGTTGCCGCGAGGTAAAGCACCAGGATCACCCCGAGGATGCCGTAGGCGAACATCCGCACCACACGCGCCGCAAAGAGCAACCGGACGCTGGCCGACGAGGAGTTCACCCGGCGATGCAGCCCCCGCCGCCGGGCCGCGGCAATCCTATTTCGGCGGCGGCACCGGCGTGAGGTTACCCCGCCATAATTCCCGGTAGATCGCGTTGTCCGGCGGGTCGAGCCGCCGCAGGTCGAAATCCCGGGCCTCCACGTAATCGATCCCGTAGTGGAAGGACGCCAGCAGCAGCGGATAGGAAAAATTTTGTTTCCGGTGCAGGTAGCTCCGGCACCAGGCGAGGTAGTCCACCCCCGCGGCAAGATTCTGTCGCCAAGCCCAGACACCTGGCTCGTAGGGCTCGCGGCTGACTGTGCGCCAAGCGCCGGGTTTGATTTGCATGAGCCCGCGCGCCTCGCCGTTGCGCGCCGCCGGATCGAAATTGGATTCCGCCTCCACCAGGGCGTAGACGAACGCCGGATCCATTCGATAGCGCCCGGCCAGCGGCTGGAGGGCCGCCCACACGGTCGCGCGCGTGGCCGGATCCGGTGCGGGTGCCTGACGGCTGCAACCAGCGAGCCAAAACGCTGCAACCAGAGAAATAATGACCGCCCGGCGCATGGAGGAGCGAGCTTGCTCGCGACTAGGACTCAAGCACGGGCGCAGTCGCGAGCAAGCTCGCTCCCACACCGACTTAGTGCCGGCGGAAGATCAGCGCGGCGTTGTGGCCGCCGAAGCCGAGGTTGTCCGTCAGCACGGTGTCGATCTTCGCCTCGCGCTTCACGTTGGGCGTGTAGTCGAGGTCGCAGTCGGGATCCGGGGTCTCGTAATTGATCGTCGGCGGCACGATGCCGGTCTCGATGGCCTTGACGCTGATGATGGCCTCGATGCTGCCGGCGGCGCCCAGCAGGTGTCCCGTCATCGACTTGGTGGAGCTGATGTTCACCTTGCGGACGTGGTCGCCGAAGATCTTCTTGATGGCGATGGTCTCAAACTTGTCGTTGTAGGGCGTCGAGGTGCCATGCGCGTTGATGTAGTCAACCTGGTGCGGCTCG
>JANYAM010000181.1 GCA_025361365.1 Opitutus sp.
CAGGTGTTCCTGAGCGGCGAATACGATTTCTACCGCACCCGGCTCACGCACTCGATGGAGGTCGCGCAGATCGGCCGCTCCATCTGTGCCTGGTTGCTCAGCCGCGGCGACCCGCTGACCGGCGACTTCTACATCGACTCCGACCTCGTCGAGGCCTGCAGCCTGGCGCACGACATGGGCCACCCGCCCTTCGGCCATTCCGGCGAGCGCACGCTGCAGGAGCTGATGAAGCGCCG
Organism: Opitutus sp.; assembly: GCA_025361365.1. GTDB lineage: Bacteria > Verrucomicrobiota > Verrucomicrobiia > Opitutales > Opitutaceae > Lacunisphaera. The sequence continues at coordinate 237 of JANYAM010000181.1, forward strand.
CGGCGGCTTCGAGGGCAACGCCCAGACCCTGCACCTGCTCTGCGAGAGCATCTACCAGAACGAGTCTGGCGTGAAGGGCATGCAGCCCACCCGCGCACTGCTCGACGGTGTGCTCAAATACAAGAAGCTCTACACCGAGTTCGCCACGCCACCGATCAATCACTTCATCTACGACGGCCAGGCCCCGGTGCGCGATTGGGTCTTCGGCGGCACCAAGCTTCCCGGCGCGCTGATGCGTGGCGACGCGCTCAACGACTTCAAGAGCGTCGAGTGCCAGATCATGGACTGGGCCGATGACGCAGCCTACTCGCTCAACGATATCGTCGACGGTGTGCGCGCCGGCTTCCTCACGGTCGAGCGCGTCGAGCGCTGGGCGGACGGCGAGACGATCGGCGCCGCCGAGCAGCGGCACCTCGACACCCTGTTCGACGCCATCCGGCGCGACCGGCTCGAGAACACGTTCTCCAAGAAGACGGGCGCCTTCATCCAGGCCTGCCGGCTCAAGCCGCGCGACAACTTCATGGCGGAAAAGACCAACCGCTACGCCTTCGACCTCCTCATCGACCCGGCGGCGCGCAGCGAGGCGGACTTCTTCAAGAAGATGGCGAACGACATCATCTTCGAGAGCCCGCAGCTCGAGCAGCTCGAATACAAAGCGCGCACCGTCATCAACGCCCTCTACAACGCCATCTGGGAAAACTACGCCGAGCGCAACGAGCGCGTCATCCGCATCCTGCCCAACAACGTCAGCCGCCTGATCGAGGCCGAGAAGACGCAGGACGGAAAGGCCCGCCGCATCTGCGATTTCCTCTCCGGCCAGACGGACGGCATGGTGGTGCGCACCTATCGCCGGCTGTTCGATCCGGAGTTTGGGTCGTTCCGGGATTTGAGCTGAGCGTGGCAATAATGTAGGGTTGGCGCTTCAGCCGTCGTTGGGCCTATGGCTGACAAGTGTCACCAGACCTTCCGATGCCTCGCTCGCGGTCCGCCGGCTAGCGGCGACCCTACAAAACCCAACCCGTCCGGAGGCCGGGTTCCACCTCAGGCCCGAAAGATCGTATCCAGCTTGCCGGTGCTGTCGCCGATCTTCTCGGTGCGCACGCCAACGTTGTCGAGCATCGCGCGGTAGAGGTTCGTCATCGGCGTGCGGGCGTCGACCTTCAGGTGTCGGCCGGTGGCGAGGCGTCCGCCGCCGCCGCCCGCGAGGAGGATGGGCAGGTTCTCCGGGCTGTGCTCGTTGCCGTTGCTCAGCGCGCTGCCGTATTGGATCACGCAGTTGTCGAGCAGCGTGCCGTCGCCCTCGGGGATGGACTTCAACCGGTCGAGGAACCGGCCGAACTGGGTGACGTGGTAGCGGTTGATCTGCGCGAGTTTCTTTTTCTTCTCCTCGTCGTTGCGGTGGTGCGAAAGATCGTGGTGGCCGTCGCGGATGCCGATGGTGGGATACGGGCGGTTGCTGCCGTCGTGGGCGACGATGAAGGTGGCGATGCGCGTCGAGTCGGTCTGGAAGGCGAGGGCCATGACCTCATACATCAGCTGCATATGCTGCTCGTAGGTCTCGAACATCTCGGGCGCCGCGGCACCGGCGGGCACGGCCGGCACCGGAAACTCCTCGGCGCGGGCGATGCGGCGTTCGAGGTCGCGGACGGAGGAAAGGTATTCGTCGAGCTTGCGGCGGTCGGGGGCGTCGAGGCGTTTTTCCAGGCGGTGGGCGTCGTCGAGCACGTAGTCGAGCAGGCTCTTGTGGTAGAGCGCGCGGCGGGCGCTGGCCTCGAGCGAGGCGGCGGGGTCGCCGTTGCCGAAGAGGCGCTCGAAGGCGGCGCGCGGGTTCACCTCGGGCAGCATGGGCTGCGTCTCGGACTTCCAGGAGAGGTTGAACTGGTAGATGCAGCTGTAGCCCGAGTCGCAGGAGCCGGCGCGCTGGCCGCCGTCACAGCTCAGCTCGAGCGAGGGCAGGCGCGTCTGGTCCCCGATCTGGCGGGCGGCGATCTGGTCGCAGGAGATGCCGGTCTTGATGTCGGCGCCGGCGGTCTTGCGCGGGTGGACGCCGGTCAGGAAACTGGCCGAGGCGCGGGCATGGGCGCCGCCGCCGTCGCCGAGCTCGTCACCCATCGGGTTGGCCATGCCGGTGAGGACTGAGAAATCGCTTTTGTGCGCCGCGAGCGGCTGGAGGATGGCGGGCAACTCATAGCCGGTGCCGGTGGTGGCGGGTGTCCAGTCCGCCATATTGGCGCCGTTCGGCACATAGACCCAGGCGACGCGCTTGGGTGCGGCGGCCGCGGTCGAGGCGGCGCGGGCGGAGGCCGGCAGCATCGAGTTGAGCGCGGGCAGGGCGACCATGGTGCCAAGGCCGCGGAGGAAGGTGCGGCGGGGAATGGGCGTGGAAATACTCATGGCAGGGGAAGGCGTGAGGCCTGGGGCTTGAGGGGGGAGGTTAGAAGCAAGGGAATCGAAGGCAAGGTCACTGCTCAGTGAGCGTGGGGGTGGAACGCGTTGCCTCCAACGCGTTGGCTGGGGACTCGGAAAGCGCGTTGGGGGCAACACGCTCCACCCGTTGATTCTGGAAGGGGAAGCTCTGCACCACGGCGAGGATGAGGGCGGAGAACTTGTCGTCGCCGGCCTCGGTGTCCGCGACGATCCGGTCGAGCGCGGGCCGGTCGTAATACTCGGTGCCGCGGCCGAGCGCGTAGGTCAGGGAGCGGTCGGCGAGGCAGTGGAGGAATTCCCAGCGCTTCTTCTCGGCGAGGAGTTTGGTGAGCTCGGCGGCGCCGGCGAATTTGTCGCCGCTGGCGAGCTGGCCGGTGGCGTCCACCGGATCCGGGCCGTCCTTGTCGCGCCAGCTGCCGATGGCGTTGAAGTTCTCCAGGCCGAACCCGATCGGGTCCATGCGCGCATGGCAGGAGGCGCAGGTGGCGTTGGTGCGGTGCTGCTCGAGCTGCTGGCGGAGCGTGCCGGCGAGCTTGCGGCTTTTGTCGTCGAGCTCGGGGATGTTCGGCGGCGGCGGGGGCGGCGGCGTGCCAAGCAGGTTGTCGAGGACCCACTTGCCGCGCTTGACCGGTGAAGTGCGGGTGGGGTTGGACGTGAGTGTCAGCACGCTGGCCTGGGTGAGGACGCCCCGGCGCGGTGTGCCCGCGAGCGAGACCTGCTGGAACTCGTCGCCGGTGACACCCGGCAGGCCGTAGAACTTGGCGAGGCGAGCGTTGACGAAGGTGTAGTCGCCGAGGAGGAAGTCGAACAGGCTGCGGTCCGCGCGCATGACGTGCTCGAAGAACAGCTCCGTCTCGCGCTGCATAGCGGCGCGCAGCACCGGATCATAGTCGGGGAACAGTTTCCTGTCCGGCTGGAACGTTTCGAGGCTGCGGATCTGCAGCCACTGGCCGGCGAAGTTCTCGACGAGGGCGCGCGACTTGGGCGAGGCGATCATGCGCCTCACCTGGGCGGGAAGGTTGGCGCGCAGTTCGCCGCGCTCCGCCAGATCGAGCAGTTCGTCGTCGGGCATCGAGCTCCAGAGGAAATACGACAGGCGCGAGGCCAGGGCGAATTCGTCGAGCAGCTGCGGGCCGGGTGGCTTGGCGACAGTGGAGCGCGGCTCCCCGATGAAAAGGAAGTGGGACGACACGAGCGTGGCCTTGAGGGCGAGCTTCACGCCGGCCTCGAAGCCGTCGCCCTGGGCGCGGGCGGTGGCGTAGAGGCCCATGAGGCGGTCGATCTCCGCCGGCTCGACCGGTCGGCGCCAGGCGCGGCGGGTGAATTTCTCGAGGATGGCGCGCGCGGAGGCCGGCGTGTCGGCGGGGTAGGTGGCTTGGCCAAAAAGCTTGGCGAGGGTCGTCACGGGCTCGGTGGTGGCGGCCTCGGCGAAAAGCCGGGCGATGGGCGCGGGTTTTTCCGGGGTGATGACCGGCTCGCCGAGGCTGGCGACCTCGAGGTTCTGGATGATCAGGTTGCGGTCGGTGAGGTTGGGGTTCTCGTTCTTCGGGTCGGTGAAGTCGTTGACGAAGGCGGCGGCGAAACGATGGGCGCCGGGCGGGAGCTTGGTGCGGAACTCGTAGACCTGCGGCTGGGGCACGAGCAACGCGAGGGAGAAAACGCGCTGCTTGGGCAGTGGCTGCATCGTGGCGGGAGCGAGCACGTCGAAGCTCGTCAACGGCCGGCCATCCACGCGGAACTCCATGCGGGCCGGCTCGGTGCCCGCCTGCTGCGCGTAGGCTTGGGCGCGGAGGATGACCTCGGTCTCGCGCGGCGCGCTGACATCGACGGCGACCTCGCCCCGGCCCGTGAGGACGCGCTCCCCGGCGGCGGTGAAACGGCCTTCGCCGGCGGCGTCGAGCCGGTCCGCCCGGTAGCGGCGCGTGGCGGCGGGCAGCGGGCCCTCGATCTCGAGCCACTTCACGAAAACGATGCCCGGCTGCTGCAGGCCGAGGCGGCCGTTGAGCATGAAGGTCTCGTTTTCCTGGCCGCCGCGTTTGCGGAGGACCGCCGCGCGGAAACGCTGCCGGCCGGCGGGCACGCCGACGCGGGCCTCGAAGACCTGCGGGTTTTTCTCGTCGGTGCCGACGGTGAAGTTCTGCACGAAGGCGTCGTTGAGCAGCAGGGCCAGCTTGGTGGGGCCCGGGTCGTCCTTGAACTCGAGCGGCACTTCGCTGCCCTGGCCCTTGAGGGCGCCGCCGACCTTGGTGGCGTAGGCCTGCACCCGGAAGAGATAATCGCCGGCGGGCAGCGCGAACTCCACCGCGGCGTCGTCTTCCTCGAGGCTGATGAGGTGCACCCAGCCGTCGCCGCGGTCGCCGACGGCGTTGAAGCCGATCTGGCTGAGGGTGGCGGGCACGCGGCGCACCGCGCTACGGATCGGGTCCGTGACGATGGCGGTGTCCAGGACCTTGTCGGCGGCGGCCAGGTATTTCTCGAGCAGGACGGGCGGCAGCGTGAGCACGTCGCCGTTGTTGTCGAAACCGTAGCCCGAGTCGTCGGGCGGGAAATCGTCGGCTGGTCGGAAGTCCACGCCGACGAGATCGCGGATGGTGGCGTTGTATTCGGCGCGGTTGAGGCGGCGGAGCACGACGCGGCCCGGGTCGGGATGCGCGGGGTCGAGGGCGAACAGCTCCTGCTCAACAAAGCGGCTGATGAGGTCGCGCTCGGTGGTGGTCGGGATCGGGCCGCCGTCGTCGGGCGGCATCACGTGCGAGCTGACGTTGCGCAGCACGGCCTCCCACTTGGGGCGGGCGGCGTGGACGTCGGCGGCGCTGGCGTAGGCGTCGAGGGCGAGGCCGGCCTTGTGCTTGCCGTCGCCGTGGCAGTCGTAGCAGTAGTTCTGCAGCAGGGGCTTGATCTCGCGTTCGAAGGAGACCGGGGCCGGCGCCCCGAAGGCCACCACGGGCAGGAGCAAAAGGCTGGAGGTGAGCCGCCGCATTATTTTTTGAGGAAACCCCGCTCGCCGAGCCACTCGGCGAAGCGCACGTGCCAGGTGGAGACGGGTAGGTCCGGCCGGTCGGCGCGGATGCCGAAGCCGTGGCCGCCGCTGCTGTAGATGTGGAGCTCGGCGTTGACGCCCGCCTGACGCAGGGTCGTGAAGAACGCGGCGAGCTGTTCCGGCATGCGGTCATCGTAGGCGCAGGCGAGGAACGCCGGCGGCGTGGCCGTCTTCGACCAGGTGAAATCGGAGCGGTTGAGCCCGCCGGAGTAGATCGGCGCGAAGAAGTCGGGGCGCGAGGACTGGCGCTCCACCGGGTCGGTCGCGTCGGCTTTGCCGGCATCATGGCGCGCCGCGGCCAGCAGCGCGACTTCGCCGCCGGCGGAGAAGCCCAGGATACCGATGCGGTCGGGTTTGACGCCCCATTCGGCGGCGCGGGCGCGGACGAGGCGGATGGAGCGGGCGCCGTCCGCCGCGGCGTCGCGGTCGATCGTGTAGGGCTGGGGCGAGCCGGCGGGGGTGGAGCCGTCGCGGGCGAGGCGGTATTTCAGGACGAAGGCGGCGATGCCATGGTCGGCGAACCAGCGCGCGAGATCGTAGCCCTCGCGGTCGATGGTGTGCTGCATGTGGCCGCCACCGGGCGCGATGATGACGGCGCAGCCGGTGGCCTTGTTCTTGGCCGGCAGAAATGGCGTGAGGCTCGGGTTGTGGATGTTGGAGACCACCGGGAAAACGATATCGGGCTCCTGGCGCCAGCTGACCTCCTCGGGCTCGTTCTTGCGGGCCTCAGAGCCGGGCGCACCGTCGGCCCAGAGCGGGATGGCGGCGGGGTGGGCCGACTCGACGGCCGGCGTGGCGGGAATCGGCGGACCGCTCTTGTCAGTGTTGATGGCGCGTGTCGGGCCGGAGCGGGCCGGCGGCAGGCCGGCGGCGGAAAGCACGGCGCTCAGGACCAGGGCGAGGAGGAAGATTTTGCGAGTCATCGGATCAGGGGGTGGTGATAAATTTCCGGTCGACAAGGAAGGCGCGGAATTCGTTGAGCCAGTCGCCGGCGGGACTGCGGCCGACCTCGCGCGAGCCGAACCCGTGGCCCGCCCCGGCATAGACGTGGAAATCCGCCGGCACGCCGGCGCGCTTAAACTTCAGATAGACCTCGGCGAGGCCCTCGGAGATGTCCTGCCGGTCGTTGAAGCCGCAGGCGAGGAAGGCCGGTGGGGAGTCCTTCGTCGGGGTTATCTTCTGCGACTGGCCGGGGTAGATCAGACCTTGGAAATCCGGGCGGCAGCCGGCGCGCTCGATCGGGTCGGTGGCGTCGGCCTTGCCCGCGTCATTGACCGATGCGACCAGCGCCGCGAGTTCGCCGCCGGCGGAAAAACCCACGACGCCGACCGCGGCCGGGTTGACGCTCCATTCGGTCGCGCGCGCACGCACGATCCGCAAGGCGCGCTGGGCGTCGGCGAGGGCGTCGCGTTCGACGGTGTAAGGCTGCGTCGCGCCGGCGGGCGCGGCGTCGTCCTTGGCCAGCCGGTATTTGAGCACGAAGGCGGCGATGCCATGGGCGGCGAACCATTCGCCGACGTCGCGGCCCTCGTTCTTGAAAGAGAGGTTGCGGTGGCCGCCGCCCGGGGCAACCACGATGGCGCAACCCGTGGCCTTGTCCTTCGCGGGCAGATAAACGGTCAGCGTCGGCTGGTGAATGTTGGAGATGTTATTACCGGCAATTTTCGCGGGCTCGTGCATGCGGGCGGCGGAACCCGGAGCGCCGTCGACCCAAAGCGGGATGACCGGGTGGTTGTCGGGCAGATCGGCAGCAGACAAACACGCCGTCCACGCGGCGGCGAGCGCGGTCAGGCGCAGCAGGGGGGCTAGGGGCATGGGCAAATCCTGCTCTGAATCGGGCCCGGCGAAACCCTGCGAAAAACTGACAGTATGAAGGCCGCCGCTCAGGCCGCCGGCTTGTGACTGCGGATGAGCACGCCGGTCTGGTAGGCGATGAAATAACCCGCGCTCAGCCCGAACAGAAGATAGGTCAGCGGGCTCTGGAAAGGCTGCGGTGCCTGCGCGGTTTGCAGGTCCGTGGCGGCGTAAAGCACGATAAAGCGGTAGGCGACGCGGCCGAGGAACAGCGCGCTGATGCCGATGCCGAGCGCGGTGTTGGGCGTGTAGAATTTGCCCTGGGGGGTGTCCTCAAACTTCGTCAGCTTCAGGCCATAGAGCGCAATCGGCACGGCCAGGACCAGGCCGCCCGCAAGCGAGGCGGCGACCTGGGGAACGGGCAGGCTGAACACGAGGAAGACGACCGCGATGGTGCTGAAGATGCCGATGCTGGCCTTGAGCCGGCCCGGGTGAAAGAGCTGCCGGCCGACGTTGCGGCGGACCCGCATGTAGACGCGCCAGGCGACGAAAGGGATGATCAGCAGGGGGACGAGCTGGCGGGAGGTCATGGCGTGGGATGAACCGGCGTCAGAGAAGCAGTTCCCAGTAGCCCACGTCAATCCACTGGTTGAACTTCGACCCGACTTCCCGGAAGTGGGCGACTTTTTTAAACCCGAGCTTCTCATGCAGCGCCACGCTGGCAGCGTTGGGCAGGGCGACGCCGCCGATCATGGCGTGCAGGCCCAGAGTTTTCATCTCGGCAATCAGGGCCGTATAAAGCGCCGTGCCGAGGCCGCGGCCCGTGGCGGCGTGATCGAGGTAAACCGTGGACTCGACGGAAAAGCGATACGAGCAGCGCGCCTTCCATTTGTTCGCGTAGGCATAGCCCAGCACGCGGTCGTCCTCGGTCGCGACCAGCCAGGGCAGGTCGGCGGCGAAAACCTCGCCAAGGCGCCGGGCCATCTCGGCCACCGGCACCGTTTCCTCCTCGAAAGTGACGACCGTGTTCGCCACATAGTGGTTGTAGATGGCGGCAATCGCGGTGGCGTCGGCGGGGGTGGCGCGGCGGATCATGGGAAATGGGGTTGATTCCGATGGAGCAGGCCTCGGGCCAATGCAGGGTAGGGTGAGTCGTCCCCGACGAGCCGCGGCTCATCCGGAGGATTCGCCCTGCCTTATTTGGCCGGGAGCTGGGCGAACGGCGCGAGTCCCGGCAGCTTGGCCAGCTCGCGCGCGATGACCTCGGCATTCAAATCGGCGCCGGCCTTGCTCGTATGCAGGTTGGGGTCGCCGAAGAGCGGGTCGAGCTTGCCCTCGCCGATGGCCTCGTAGCGCATGGCGATGAGATCATTGGCGTCGATGAACGCCACGCCTTCCTGTTCCGCGACCTGCTTTGACCAGCCGCCGTAACTGTCGGCGCCGCTGCGCCCGATCTTGCCGTCCTTCCAGGTCTTGCGCGGGGTGAGCGAGAGCACGATGGGCGTGGCGCCGGCGGCCTTGGCCTCGCGGACGTATTTGCGGATATACCAGCCGAAGGAGTGTACGACCTCGTGCTGCTTCGTCATCATATTGTCGATCTCCTCGGTCTCTTCGCCAACGCCCTTGATGGTGCCGCGGGCGCGCGAGTTGTCGTTGTAGGGGGCGGAGTCGTTGTGCCCGAGCTGGATCAGGACGAAGTCGCCCGGCTTGATGAGCGTGAGCGCGCGCTCCCAGTGGCCCTGGGTGAGGTAGGTGCGGCTGCTGAGGCCGCCGACGGCACGGTTGACGACGTTGACCTTGGCGGGGTCGAAGAAATTCCCGAGCGAATCGCCCCAGCCCCACTGGCCGCCGGCGCCGTCGCCGCGGCCGTTGCGCACGAGCGAGTCGCCGACAAGGACGATCGAGGACAGCTTGGGGTCGGCCGGCTCGGGGAGGTTGAGCCAGCCGATGCGATCCTCGGTGACGGCGGCGCCCTTCGCGGAAAGCAGCGGGCCGAACGGTCCCTTGCGGATGCCCTTCAGGCCGGAGACGACGAACGACGCGTTGAGTTCGGCTCCGTCGGGACCGGTGTGCGTGTGGTCCTTCGGGAAGAAAGTCTTCACCTTGTCGGCACCGAGCTTCTGGTATTCGTCGGCGGTGATCCGGGTCAGGTCGATGTAGGCGACGCCGGCGGTCTCGGCGATGGCGTGGGAGAACTTGCGCCACGGACCGTTGTTGCGCTCGACCTTGCCGTCCTTCCACTCGTTGCGGGCGGTGAGCGAAAGAACGATGGGCGTGGCGCCCCTGGCCTTCGTGTCGGCGATCATCTTGCGCATATACCAGCCGTAGGTGTGCACGATCTCGTGCTTCTTCGTGATGATGTTGTCGATCTCCTGGGCTTCCTCGCCGAGCGCGGGAATCGAGCCGCGGGCGCGCCGACGCTCGGGCGGGACCGAGGCGTCCTCGTTGACGACGCCGGAATCATTATGGCCGAACTG
>JANYAM010000209.1 GCA_025361365.1 Opitutus sp.
AAATGGTTGAGACTGGAACCAGACCATCACCCAGCCAGTTCGCCTGTTGACAGCGGCTGCCCCATTTCTACGTTGAGCCGCTTTCCCCCATGATTTCCTGGATCCAACGCTACTTTCAGAAGCACTTCCGCCTCGTCTTCGCCGTCATCCTGATCGCCGTGGCCCTGCCCATGGTCGTCATCTATAGCTCCTCCGGTGGCGGCGGCCGCAACGGCGCCAGCAAGCTCCTCGAGCGCCCCTTCTTCGGCCGTAATCTCGGAAACACCGAGGAAACCCGCCGCATCTTAAACGACGCCACGTGGAGCGTCCGCCTCAAGGCCGGCTATGACGCCCTCCAGGGCGACCAGCTGCAGCAATATGCCCTCCAGCGCGTCGCCGGCCTCGCCCTCGCCGATCAGCTCCACCTGCCCGTCCCCACCGCCGACCAGGTGGCCAAGTCCGTCACCACGCTCCGCGCCTTCCAAAATGAGCAGGGCCAGTTCGACCAGGCCCGCTACACGCAGTTTGCCGACTCGCTCAAGACCCGCACCGACCTGACGGCCGCCGACATCAACCGCATCCTGCGGGACGACGTCCGCTTCGAGGCCCTCTCCAAGCTCATCGGCGGCCCGGGCTATGTCCTCCCGCACGATATCAAGCAGCAGCTCACCCTCGCCGACTCCACTTGGACCGTGCAGGTGGCCACGCTGGACTACGCGACCTTCAACCCCGCCCTCAACCCGAGCGAGGAGACGCTGAAAAAATTCTTTGAGGACAATGCGCTTACCTATGAGGTCCCCGCCCGTCCGCGCCTGAGCCTGGTCGAGTTCAAGGGCTCCGACTACCTTCCGCCCAACGCGCCCACCGACGCCGAGCTGCGCGCCGCCTACAATACGAACCCCGCGCGTTTTCCCGTCCCGGCCGACGCCGACAAGAAGGATGACAAGCCCGGCGCCACCGTGGACAACTTCCCCAAGGTCCGCGCACAGGTCGAGGCCGCGCTGAAACAGGCGGTCGCGGCCCGCGGCGCCTCCAAGGCCGCGAACGATTTCGCCACCGCGCTCTTCGACCGCAAGTTCGCCGCCAACTCGCCCGAGCTGGCCGCCTTCCTCGCTGAGCAGCGCCATCCCGCCAAGGCCATCGCGCCCTTCGCTCCCGACCAGCCGCCGGCCGACCTGCCCTGGCTCGCCAACTACGCGGAGCAGATCTCCCGCCTGAGCAAGGAACGCCACTTCTCCGACCCGCTGCCCACCACCGACAGCTTCGTCATCCTCCTCTGGAACGACAGCCTGCCGGGCTACAAGCCGATGTTCCCCGAGGTGCGCGAGCGCGTGCTGGCCGACTACAAGGACCGCGAGAAGCGGAAGCTCTTCATCGCCCGCGGCCAAGCCCTCCGCACCCAGCTCCAGGCCGCCGCCAAGGCCGCCCCCGCCAATTTCGCCACCGCCGCCGCCGCCGAGAAGCTCGAGATCAAGAGCTACGCCGGTTTCACCCTCCGCGCGCCGCCACAGGACATTCCTTACCAGGCGTTCGGCGCCTTGCAGCAGGGCCTCGAGGCCGGCCAGGTCTCCGAGATGGCCGCCGACGCGGAGAAGGGTTACCTCGTCTTCGCGCAGGAGAAGAAGCTGCCCGACCTCTCGCCCGCCAATCCGCGCTATACCGAGCTCCAGCAGCAGATGATGACCCGCATTGCCAATAACAACAGCAGCGTGTATCTCTCCGGCCTCGTGGAGACCGAGCTCAAGAAATCCGAGGCGTCCGCCCCGGCCCGGCCCTGAGCCGGCCCGGGATGCGCCGCTCATCCTGTCATAACGCCGCCCGCCTATTCCTCTCGTGCCACCGCCCCCGCGGTGGCATTTTCTTTCCTGAAACCACTCCGGGATCGCCACCGTCACAAAAAGCTTAAACTTTTGCCCAATTTCGCGTGTTCTATCGCTGTCCCTGCCACACCTCCCTCATGACCATCATCCCCCGTCGCTTCACCGCCGCCTCGCTGGCCTCCCTCTTTGCCTGCACGGCCGCCCTGGCTCAGAACAGCGCCTCCTCCCCCTCCTCCACGTCGGCCGCCCTCACGCAAGGCAGTGCTCCCTCCTCCGTGCCGGCCGCCCCCGCCGCCTCGACGGACGGCGTCGAGCTGACCCTCGCGCAGTGCATTGAGCGCGCCTTGCAGCACAACTTCGACCTGGAGATCGGCCGCTACAACCCTGCGATCGCCAAGGATAGCATCGAGGTCGCTAAGGGCGCTTATCAACCCGTGGTTTCTGTCACCGGCTCGACCGGCAAGAGCAGCGTACCGGGCTCCAGCTCCCGCACTTCCGATCTCCGGGTCGGCGTGACCGAGCAACTTTACACGGGCACGTCGTTTTCCGCCAGCAGCCGGCTGGACCGCAGCTCGCAGGATCCCGCCGTCGCGGCCCTCAATCCCGCCTATAACGCCGACCTGACTCTCTCCGTGCGCCAGAACCTGCTGTCGGGCTTCGGCACCGAGGTGAACCGCGCGCTCATCAACCGCGCCAAGCTCGGCCTGGATGTAGCTAATCTGAATTTCAAGATCACGGCCCTCCTCGTCATCCAGAACACCGAAAACGCCTACCACAACCTGGCCTTCGCCCGTGAGCAGCTGAAGGTTTTCAATTCCTCCTTCGAGCTGGCCAACCGGCTCTGGGAGGAAGCCAAGATCCGGCGTCAGACCGGTGTAGCCACCGATCTCGACGTGCTGACGGGTGAGGTCGGCGTGGCCAACGCCCGCCGCAATGTCATCCTTGGGACTCAGACCGTGAAGGACCGCCAGGACGCGCTCCTCGCGCTCATCGGCCAGTTCGAGCTCGATAGCGCGCTCGGCACGGTCCGCTTCGCCGAGGTCACCGACGGCGCCCCGATCTTCGCCACCTCGCTCCGGATGGCCAAGGAAAGCCAGCCCGATTACCTCGCTTCCATTGCCACCATCGAGCAGCTCAAGCTCGACCTCGTGGTGGCCAAGGACTCCGCCAAGCCCGACCTCAGCGTCGGCGCGGCGATCGGCCTAAACGGGACCAACGGCAGCGGCCACGACGCGTTCAACGACGCGCTCGACCGCCAGAGCCATTCCTGGCAAGTCGACTTTGCCTTCAATTATCCGTGGGGCCAGACGTCCGACCGCGCCCGCTACCGCCAGAGCCTGGCCACGCTCAACCGCGAGCAGGTCCACCTCAAGCAGATCGAGCAGAACATCGAGCTGCAGGTCCGCAGCGCCGTCCGCTCCGTCGAGACCAACCTCGAAAACGTCAAGATCGCCTCCCTCGCCGCCCGTCTCAGCCAGCAGCAATATGAGCTCGAAAAGGCCAAGTTCGATGCCGGTCAATCGACCAGCTATCGGGTGCTGCAGGCCCAGACCGACCTCGAGACCGCCCGCGTCAGCGAACTCCAGGCCAAGGTCAACCTGCAGGCCGCCATCACCACCCTGCACCGCATCGAGGGCAGCTCCCTGCAGCGCTACGTGGTTAATCTGCCCTGAGGCTCGTTTAGTTCTTTCGGCCTACGATTAAACGGTGGTTACTCACTTGGCGCATAAAGCGCCCCGGCTCTACTTCTTTGGGGGAATGACTGGAGGCGGATTCGGAGGGGTCGCGTGTCCCCCTTTGAGCATCTTTTCCATATATGCTTCCTTTTCCAAGGTGCAGGAAACCAGTTGGACAAATTCGCCCTTAGATAAATGCACCTGTCTGCACATTTTTCCTATCAATCCGTCTCCAATCTCCTTCTCCCCAAAACTAATTTTGGTCTGAATTGAACAGGTTTTTCCTCCGACCTGAAATTGGTAACGGTAATGATCGGATGCACTCTCCGATACAAA
>JANYAM010000233.1 GCA_025361365.1 Opitutus sp.
CGGCCAGCGCCAGACCACCGGCCGCGCGCCCGGGCCAGTGACGCCAGCGACCGTGGCCGCCGCACAGGCACCAGCCGAGTCCGGCCGCCAACGCTAAGGTCAGGGCAAAATAAACCGGAGGCCGGCCCTCGTGGCCACGGAAGACCGCGAAAGCGTAGGCCAGCCAGCCGGCGCTGGCGCAATCGAGCAGCGCGCGATCCGGCCGGAACCAGCCCCTGTTGGCTTCGCCGGAAAGGTGCGCGGAAAAAGCGCTCAGCCGGGAGCGGGACTTGTCCCCCGTTGGCTCAGCCATTGATCCGCTCCTCGATGATGTAGCGCGGACGGTGGCGCGATTCCTCATAGGTCCGCCACAGGTATTCCCCGAGGACGCCAAGGATGAGGAGTTGGATGCCCGCCGTGATCAACACCACGCACATCAGCGCGGGCCAGCCCTGCACCGGGCTGCCCCACCAGATGGCCCGGGCCGCGACGACCAGGGCGTAGATGAAACCCGTGACGCCGAAAACCACGCCCATAAGCGAAGCGAACCGGATGGGCGCATAGGAGAAACTGGCGAGCGAATCGATCGCCAGCTTGAGCTTCTTGGCGAAGGTCCAGTTGGAACGGCCGCTGTGCCGCGCCGCCTTGGTGTAGGTGATGTGGTCCTGCGGGAAGCCCATCCACTGGATCAGCAGGAGCACGGAGGTGTTCTTCTCCGGTGTCGCGCGCAACTGGTCGAGCACGCAGCGGTCCACCAGCAGGAAGTCGGCGCCCTCGCGCGGCGGCTGCACGTCCGCGAATTTCCGCATCAGCCAGTAATAAAAGCGGGCGAAAAGCTTGTCCGCGAGCGACACGCCTTCGCGCTCGGCGCGGACGGCCCAGACGGTCCGGGCGCCCGCGCGCCATTTTTCCACGAGCTGCGGAATGGTCTCCGGCGGATCCTGCAGATCGGCGGCGAGGATGACGGCGGCGTCGCCCGTGGCGTGCTCGAGGCCGGCGGTGAAGGCCTTGTGGCTGCCGAAATTCTTGGCGAAGCGCAGGACCTTCACGCGCGGATCCTTCGCCGCCAGTTCGCGCAGGAGACGCAGGGTGCCGTCGCGTGAATGATCGTCCACGAAGACAAACTCGGGCTCGAGGCCGAGGGCCTTCCAGTCGAGCGCGCAGACCCGCTGGTAGAGGAGCGGCAGGTTACCCTCCTCATTGTAGGCGGCGACGACGATGGAAAGCTTAGGCATGGCCGGGCTGGCTCCAGGTTTTGATTTCATCGCGCAGGTCGCGCACGACGCGGGCGGGCACGCCGACGACGAGGGAGTAGGGCGGGACGACGGTGTCCTCGAGGAGGACGGCGCCGGCGCCGACGATGCTGTGATGGCCGATCTTCACGCCCATTTGCACGACGGCATTGGCGCCGACGAAGACGAAATCACCGAGCTCGGTGGGTTTCTTATCCGCGTCCGGATGCTGGCGCTCGGTCACACAACGGCGCGCCGTCGAGTGGGACAGGATCTGGGCGCCCGAACTGATGTTGCAGCCTTTGCCGATTTTCAATCCGCCGAGACCGTCAATCAGCGTGAAGGCGCCGATCCACGTGCCTTCGCCAATCTCCGGCGTCCCCGCGACCCAGCAGAAGGGGTTGTAGGGATTGGCGGGGAGGGGCTTGGCGGCGGGTTGGTCCATGCGGGGCGGTCAGCGCGGAGCATGCTGGCGCACGGCCGTAATGACACGCTCGATTTCAGCGTCCGTCATCTGGGTGTAAAGCGGCAAACAGACGCATTGGTCGCTCGCGGCCTCGCTGGCCGGAAAGCTTTGGGTGCCGAAGCGCGCGGTGTAGGCCGGTTCGCGGTGGATCGACATGATGCCACGGCGCGAGGCGATGCCGTCGTCGAGCAGCTTCTGCATGAACGCGCCGCGCGCGGCGGTCGTCGCGCCGGTGAGGCGGATGAGGTAGGTCTGGTGGTTCCAGCGGGCATGGGCCGGTTCGCGGAAAAGCGTGACGCCCGGCACGCTGGCGAAGGCGGTGTCATAGCGGGCGACAATCTCGCGCCGGCGGGCGATGAAGGCGGGCACGCGGCGAAGCTGGGCGAGGCCGATGGCGGCCTGTACGTCGGTGAGCCGGTAGTTGTAGCCGAGGATGGTGTATTCCTCGTTCACGATTGTCTTCGAGCCGTGGCGCTGGAGATCGTTCACCGACATGCCGTGCTGCCGGAGCAGGCGGAGCTTCGCGGCGTAATCGGCGCGGTCGGTCGTGATCATGCCGCCGTCGCCGGTGCTGATGATCTTGCGCGGGTGGAAGCTGAAGCAGACGAGCGACGACCAAGGGTTGGCGCCGATGGGCTTGCCATGATATTCGCTGCCGGCGGCACAGGCGGCGTCCTCAATGAGGGCGATACCGTGCTGCTGCGCGAGGGCGGCGAGCTCGGCGAGAGCCGCGGGCCGGCCCACTTGGTGGACCGCCATGATGGCCTTGGTGCGCGGAGTGATGGCGGCGGCGACTTTCCTCGGGTCGAGGTTGAGGTCAACCGGATCAATGTCGGCGAAGACCGGCGTGGCGCCGCAGTAGAGCACGGCGTTGGCCGTGGCGATGTAGCTGTGCGGGGGCACGATGACCTCGTCGCCGGGCTTGATGTCGAGGACGAGGAGGGCGAGATGCAGCGCAGTCGTGCAGTTGGAAACGGCGATGGCGTGGGCCGCGCCAGTGTGGACGCAGAACGCCGCCTCGAGTTCGCGGACGCGCGGGCCCTGGGTGATCCAGCCGCTGCGGATCGTCTCGGCGACGAGGGCGATTTCTTCGTCGCCCATCTCGGGGCGCATGAGGGGAATGGCGGGGGCGCTCATTTTTTCTCCCAGTTCTTCGCGGTCATCTGCTCGAGGCAGCGCGGGTTGGCGGCATAGATCTGTTTATAATAGTCGAGCGTGATCCGCAGGCCCTCGGCCAGGGTCGTGCGCGGGCGCCAGCTGGTGGCGGCGCGGAGTTTCGCGGGGTCAACCCAGAGGCGGGGCACGTCGCCCGGGCGCTCGGTGGCAAACTCAACTTTCAAGTCCGTGCGGCCGGTGGCGGCGAGCACGAGGCGGCCGAGGTCGCCGATCCGCGTCTCCTCGCCGTAACCGAGGTTGACGAGGCCGCCGACCAAAGCGTCGGTCTCGGCGATCTTCACCAGCGCCTCGGCGCAGTCCTGGACAAAAAGAAAGTCGCGCGTGTGCGAGCCATCGCCGAAGACGACAGGCGCCCGACCGGCAAGCGCACCGAGCATGAAGCGCGGGATGACCTCACCGGAGTCGCCCTCGAAGTGGGCGCGCGGGCCGTAGTTGTTGAAGGGGCGGATGCGGGTGACCGGCAGGCCGTAACACTCGTGGTAAGCGGCGGCGTAGTGTTCGCCAGCGAGTTTGGAGCCGCCGTAGACGGTGGTCGGCCACGTGGCGGCAGACTCGGTGAGCGGGAAGGTGAGCGCCTTGCCGTAGACCTCACTGGTGGAAATGTAGACGAAGCGCTTCGTCCCGGCGCGGCGGGCGGCGGCGAGAAGGTTGAGCGAGCCGAGGGCGTTGACCTGGTGATTGCTGTAGGGATCGTGCAGCGAGGCGCGCACCCCGAGGCAGGCGAGGTGGAAGACGACGTCGTGGCCCGGGATGGTGCGGTCGCAGGTGGCGGCGTCGGTGATGTCGCCCTCGACGAGGGTGACGCGGCCGGTGGCGAGCGCGGCGGTGAGATTCTCGCGACGGCCGTTGACCAGGTTGTCGAGCACGGTGACCCGGCAGCCGAGCGCGGCGAGATGGTCGGTGAGGTGCGAGCCGATGAAGCCGGCACCGCCAGTCACGAGCACGCGGGTTTCCGAGCGGGCGATTTGCATGTTCACCAGTCCTGGAAGGATTTGACCGCCGAGGCGACCAATTCCACCTGCGCATCCGTCAATTCCGGGTAGATCGGCAGGCTGAGGCACTCGCGGGCCGCACGCTCGGCGACGGGGAAGTCGCCGGGCTGGTAGCCGAGCGAGGCGAAACACTTCTGCAGGTGCAGCGGGTGCGGGTAATGCAGCGCAGAGCCGATGCCAGCGGCTTCGAGATGGGCCTTGAGCTTGTCCCGTGCGGCGTGGCGGACGACGTAGAGATGATAAACGCTCTCACAACCCGCGGCCTCGACCGGCAGCCGGAGGGGCGTGCCCTTGAGCAATTCATGGTAGCGGTGAGCGATGGCGCGGCGGCGCGTGTTCCATGCCGTGAGATGCGGGAGCTGCACACCGAGGACGGCACCCTGCAGGCCCTCCATGCGGTAATTGTAGCCGATCTCGTCGTGATAGTAGCGGGTGCTCGAGCCGTGCTCGCGAATGGATTTGGCGCGCAGGGCGAAGGCGTCGTCGTTGGTGACGAGGGCACCGCCCTCGCCGCAAGCGCCGATATTCTTGCCCGGGTAGAAACTGTAGCCCGACATGACGCCGAAAGTGCCGACCTGCTTCCCGCGGTAGCGGGCGCCGTGGGCCTGGGCCGTGTCCTCGACGAGCGGGATATTGCGTTTTTTGCACTCGGCCAGGATCGGATCGAGATCGAAGGGGTGGCCGTAGAGGTGGACGGGCAGCACGGCTTTGGTACGCGCGGTGAAGGCGCGGCCGAGGAGTTTCGGATCGAGGTTCATCGTGGCCTCGTCGATGTCGGCGAAGACCGGCTTGCCGCCGAGGTAGACGATGGCCCAGCTGGTGGCGATGAAGGTGAAGGGCGTGGTGATGACCTCGGCGCCCGGGTCGACGCCGAGCATCTGCATGGCGACATGGAGGGCGGAGGTGCCGCTGTTGAAGGCGATGCTGTGCTTCGCCTCGCACCATTGGGCGAAGTCAGCCTCGAATTTGGCCACATCGGGGCCGAGACAGAAGGAGCAGTTGTCGAGCGTGCGCGCGATGGCGGCGTCGAGTTGCGGCCGGAGCGGCCGCAGGCGGGCCTGAAGGTCGAAGTAGGGGACTTTCATCAAAAGGAGGCGCAGGTTGAGCGCTTCCCCGGGACGATTCAAGCCTTCCGGCGGATGATCCGGGCGGGCACGCCGGCCACGGTGGCACCCGGGGGCACGTCCTTGGTCACGACCGAGCCGGCACCGATGATGGCGCCCTCGCCGATGGTGAGGCCGCACAGGATCGTCGCCGAGGTGCCGATCGACACGCGGCGCGCCACCTGGGTCGGGATGCACTTCCAGTTGGCGTCGGTCTGCAACGAACCGTCGGGGTTGGTGGCGGCGGGGAACTTGTCATTGATGAAGGAAACGTTGTGGCCGACGAAGACCTCGTCGCCGATCTCGACGCCCTCGCAGATGAAGGTGTGGCTGGAGATCTTGCAGTTCTTCCCGATCTTCGCGCCTTTCTGGATTTCCACGAAGGAGCCGACCTTGGAGCCGTCGCCGATCTCGCAGCCGTAGGCATTCACGAAATTGAAGATGCGGGCGCCCGTCCCGAGGCGGACGTTGACGAGCGAGCGGCGGGGACTGTCCTCGTTGACTATTTCCATGTGAGGGGGATTTCAGCGCCGCGGTTTTTCACGGACTGCTGGGCGGCTTCCAGGATCCGGACGGTGTCGGCGCCGAAGCGGCCGTCGGAGACGGGGCGCCCGCCGGCCTGCACGGCCTGGGCGAAATCGGCAACGAGGTTGGCGAGGGCCTCGCGCTGCGGGATGCGGGGCGAGTAGACGTCACCAGCGCGGTATTCGTAGAGGAGGCGGTTGCGCTCCTCGTCGGTGCGGGCGACGACACCGGTGTCGTAGATCTTGACCGGTTCGTTGCCGTCGAGGTCGTCATAGACGATCATCTTCTTGTCGCCGCCGATGAGCATGTGGCGGAGTTTGACCGGCGAGACCCACGAGCAATTGATATGGACGAAGAGGCCGGAGGCGTAGCGGAGGATGAGGATGCCGATGTTCTCGATGTGCTGCGTGAGGTGCGCGACGCCGATGGCCTGCACGGTGACGGGGCGCTCGTCGGTGAGGGTGTTGATGATGGCGAGGTCGTGGACGGCGAGGTCCCAGAGGACGTTCACGTCGTGCTGGAAGAGACCGAGGTTGATGCGGCTGGAGTCAATGTAGGCGAGCTGGCCCAGTTCGCCCGAGCGCACGAACTCGCGGATGCGCTGGACCGCGGCGTGGTAGACGTAGGTGTGGTCGACGCCGAGGACGAGTTTGCGCGCGGCGGCGAGGGCGACGAGTTCCTCGGCGTGGACGGCGGTCGTGGCGAGGGGTTTCTCGACGAGGACGTGCTTGCCGGCGAGGAGCGCGGCCTTGGCCAGCGGATGGTGGGTGGCGACCGGCGTGGCCAGCGCGACGGCAGCGAGATCCGCGCGCTGGAGCGCCTCGGCGAAGGAGCCGAGGCCCTGGGCGCCGGGATTCTCGCGCAGGCCGCGGGCGAGGCGGTCGGCATTCTCCTCGACGATGACGACGGGGGAGAAGGCGGCGTTTTGCAGGAAGTTACGGACGAGCTTGGGGCCCCAATAACCGTAACCGACGATGGCGATGCCGGGCATAGGATAAGAATCAGTCGAATTTTTTGCCGCGTTCCTCGGGGAGGATACGGCGGAGGGTGTAGATGTCCGAAGCGGCGAGAGTGGCGGCGTGGCGATCGAGGGTGGGCCACGGATCCCAGGGCGCGGCGAGCAGACGGCCGGTGATGCCGTCCGATTTCTCCGAGAGCAAGAACTCCATGAGGCCGAGCGCGCGCTCCAGCGAGCCGCCGCCGGTGGCTTTCTGCTTCACGGCGGCGGCGTGCTCGGCCGTGCCGACGAGCGCCGGGCCGAGGCGGATGACCTCGTCGGTGAGGCGGGTGTTAATGGCGCCGGGGGCGATGGCGTTGATGTCGAGCGGCTGGCCGCGGGTTTCCTCGGCGATGGCCTCGACGAGGCGGACGATGCCCGTCTTGGCCGCGCCATAGGCGGAAAAGTTGGCCCGGGCCTTGGTGGCCCCGCCACCGGAGAGGCAGATGATTTTGGCGCGGCGGCTGCGCTGCAGGAGGGCGGCAAAACCCCGGAGCGCAAAATAGGTGCCGTCGAGATTGGCGCGGACCGTGGCGCTCCATTGCGCGGGATCGGCCGTGAGCGCGGGACCGATCGCGCCCTGCAAGCCGGCGCAGGCGACCAGGCCGTCAACCTGCGGCCAGGCGGCGGCCACCGCGGCGGCGGCGCGCTCTACTTGGGCCCAGTCCGCCACATCGCAGCGGGAAAAACGGAAGGCCGGCTGCGCGGCGGCGAAGTCTGACTGATCCGAGCGGGCGAGTCCCCACACGGCATGGCCGCGGGCCAGCAGGTGGGCGGTCAACGCGCGACCTATGCCGGAACTTGAGCCCGTGATGACGAGGTTCATTCGCGGATAAAACGTTGGAGCAGGCGCCGGAGTTCGACGCTGAGGAACAGGGTGAGGGCCAGACCGATCACCATGCCCATGATAAGGGAGCCGGAGGAAGGTTGGCCGTCGTTAAACCAGCGGCCCTGCAGGTAGTAATTGTATTCGCGGATCAACAGCTGGTGCATGAGGAAGATCTCCAGCGAGTGGTTCCCGAGGAAGGTCAGGCCGCGCACCGCGGCCGGGGCGACGCGGGCCAGGGGCGCGCGCAGCACGAAAACATACAGGCCCATGAGGCTGAAGCCCGCCACCGTGGTGTAGAATATGATGCCCTGCGTATAAGGCACATAGAGCAGAACAAAGCCGGCCAGGCCCAGCGCGGGCCCCAGTTTAAGGTCGAGGCGGCCCGTGCGCAGCAAGTGGCCGAGCAGCAGCCCGAGGAAAAACCCGGGAATCCGGACGCCGAGATGAGCGAAGACCCCCGATTGACCGGTGAGGAAAAAAACAAACGCCACCACCACGGAAACCGCCGCGCCCGCCAGCAGCTGGCGCTCGAGATCGGGCAGCCATTGGCGCAACCCGGCATAGAGCAGATATAGCGACAGGATCAACGTGACGAACCAGAAGGAGTCGTTGATGCTCATCGCGTAGAAGTCACCAAACCACCCGTGGATCCCGAGGTAGTGGAGGAGAATGTTGGCGGCGGAATAATCCTTCTGGAGAAAGTGAGTGTTGAGCAGCAGGGCGGCCGTGAGCACCAGCCAGTAGGCGGGCAGGATGCGCCGCAGCCGCCGCCGCATGAAAGGCACGAAGCCCGGAAAGGCCGGGCTGAGCGCCAGGCCGATGCCGCTGAGAATGACGAAAATATCCACGCCCAGGTCGCCGTGCAGGGTGTTGTTCCAGACGAGAACCCCACCGGCATGGTAGAGCACTACCAGCGCGATCGCGACCCCTTTGAGCTCATCGAGCTCGAGGAGACGGCGGCCGGCCAGCGGCGCCGGCAGGGAAAGAGAGACGGTCGGCATATTATGCGAGGCAGGCGGTTGGGCAGCAGTCCAGGGATGGGTGCGGGCGTCCGATGCCGAAGCGGGAGTTGGTGAAGACAACTTGCATGAGCCAGCCCGATTCAGAACATGTCCGGCAGCTGGTAAAGCACCATCTGTGGGGATGGGTGGTCGTGCCGAAAGGGCGCGGCCGGGCAATTCATGCTCGCCGATCCTGGGCTGCAGCTTAATCAGCCGTTGTGCTTGCATCCTTCAGAGGATACCTGATCAAAGCCCTCGCCAGTCCGGTGCCCCAACCCCCGGGATCGCTCCGGTCGACGGAACGCTGGTGGGTGGCCGCGACGGCGGTGGCGGCCGGGCTGTGGATTCTCGTCTTCAAACTGCAGTGCTTTTGGGGTTTGGAAACCACCTCCGACCTGTATGCGGAAGTGCAGCAAACCACCTCATGGCTCGACGGGAGGATATATCAGGACAACTGCTTCGGGAACATCCTGCGGATGCACACGTATTTTCTGTCCCCACTGCTCGCGATCCTGACGGTGCCGTTTGGGGCCGTGGGCTTGTTCATCTCGCTGGGGCTCGCGGTGGCCGCCCAGATCACGGCCTTGGTGCGGATCCAGCGCCTGCTCGCGGTGCCCACGGCGGTCGCCTTGGTTTACGGGCTCGCGGCCACGCTCATGCCGCTCGCGATGCATGCTTACCAGGACAGCATCTACGGGTATCATCCCGAATTGCTGGAGCCGGCGCTGGCGCTCTGGCTCGCCTATTTTCTGCTGAGCCGGCGCTGGCGGGGATCACTGGCACTGACCGCGGTGCTGATTCTTTTCAAAGAGGACGCGCCGCTGCTGGTCATCGTCGTCGCGGCCATGATCCTCGCCGAGGATGTCATCCGGCTCTTCGGCCGCGATCCGCCCCGGCGATGGAACTGGCCGGCGACGGTCATGCTGGTGCTCGCCGCGGGGTCGGTGCCGCTGCTGCTGTATTTCATGAAGACCCAGCAGGTCGCGGGCGTGCCGACCAATTTCGCCCGGCTGCGGGTGGCCGGCTCGATCGGCATCAATAACGCCGGGGCGCTGTTCTCCTATGGGATCAACAATCTCAGCCCGTGGTTGAAATCCACGACGGTCGCCGGCTGGCTGGCCCTCGCCGTGCCGGCCACCTTCGGCCTCATCCTGGTGCGGCCCCACCTGCTGGTGGCGGGCGTGCTGACGACCCTCGTCGCCTGGCTCGTGCAGGAGGATTTGCTTTGGGCTCCGCGGGTGGTGCAGGCCCTGGCTTTTTTCCAGCTGGCCGGCGGTCTGGCGCTGGCCTCAGCCTGGCAACTGTTGCGTGACGGCCGGACCGGGACCTGGCGGGCCCGGGTAGTGGCCGGCGGCGTGATTCTGCTTTTGGGTTGGGGTGTCGGCTGGGGCCTGTGGCGACAAGTGAAGGCAGTGCCCAAGACCACGGAGGTTTACCGGTTGAATCCAATCCTGCCCGTCAGCGCGGCCGAGCGCGAGCAGGCCGACCGGCTTTTTGCGCGCTACCGCCGGGAAGGAAAAAAGACCGACCCCGTCATCGCGGGCCGCCACCTGTTGCGCTATGCGCATGACCGGAATTTATTCTGGGTCGACCGGCTGGCCGGCAAACCCAAACCAGTATGGATCCTGTGGGACCGGCAGCAGAGCCCACTTTCGTGGCTCTGGGCCGCGTTGAAGACCGACGCGGGAAT
Source organism: Opitutus sp. (assembly GCA_025361365.1). Lineage (GTDB taxonomy): Bacteria > Verrucomicrobiota > Verrucomicrobiia > Opitutales > Opitutaceae > Lacunisphaera. The sequence continues at coordinate 9,991 of JANYAM010000233.1, forward strand.
CGAACCCTCCGAATATCGGCTGGTGGAGCGCTCCGGCAGGTTTCTCTTGCTGAAACGCCAGGCAGAGACCGGCCCCGCGCCGCGGGCGGAAGCCGCCATCATACCCGGAGAGGCCCACGGGCAAATCCGGCTCCGCGCGCGTTTTCCCGCTCCTTTTGCCAGCTTGTCCGAACCTTTGCTCGCGGTGGGCGCGCCCGGTCGCGGCGAGCTTTTCTTCGTGCGCTATTTTGACAACGACCAGCTGGCGCTGGGCTTTGCCGATCGCACGGCCGCGGTTTACCTGTCCGCGCCGGTGGCTTATGAGCCGGGCCGGGAATATGAAATGGGTTTTTTCAGTGACGGGCTTTTGCCCGCGGAAGCAGACGGTGGGAGCGTGGATCCGGCGCAGCGGCTTCGCTACCAGAACGTCGTCGCGATCAGTTGGAATGGAAAGAGTATCCTGAATTCCCGGGCCCGGCATTTCCCGGTGGAATCCGGTGCTGGAATTTATCTCGGGCAAAATGTCGGGCAGACCGCCGGGGTGGGCGCGGTTTTCACCGGCGACATTCTCGCGGCCAGTCGGGGCGGCTACCCGGTCCCGGCCACGGGTGCAGCCAGTGACTGCGGGGCGATCCGGTTGGTGGTGGACTTGTCGGGGACGGCGGCGGGCGTGCCGGAGCCGCTGCTGGTGGTGGGAATGACCGGCGAGGCCACACTGGTTTATCTCCGGCTATTGCCCGGTGGGCAGGCGAGGGTGGGCGTGGAATTCTGGGGCGTGGGGGCACCGGAAAGTGAACCCTTTGCCCTCGCGAATCCCGGCCGGGCGGAAATCGTGGTTCAATTGCCCGGGCTTTATCCGCCGGAGGATGACATTCGCTGGGGCGGCGTGCCGGCGGCCCGGCAGCAGATGTTGCGCACCAGCTTCCGCGTGGTGGTGGATGGCGTGGCGCGATTGGCTGAGGGCGTGAAGGCACCGATTCCACGTCAACCCGGGGTGTTTTACGGCGTCAATCCGGCGGGCGGATCATGGGTGCGGGAGAAATTCTCGGGCACCGTGGTCCAGGCCTACCGCCTGCCGATCGACGCGCCCTAGCGCGGGCGGTTGGCTCAGGGCTGCGTGGACGGCAGACGTTCGCGGGCAAGAATATTCCCGGAGAATTTCTCCGCACAGTTGGACCCGCCAATCTGGTTGAGGCCGACGGTGATCTCGGCGTCCGTAGTCGGGTGGGAAGGCAGGGCCGCCCGCAGCACAACCTTGCCGTCGAGCCGCAGCTCCATGGTGTTAACCCGCTGCGCGCGCACCGCGGCCGGAGTGTCCGCCCACTGCCGGTCCTCGAGCGGCGGATAGAGCGAGCCCAGCCGGATCTCGATCGAGTGGACCTGGGAGTTGTCGAGCGCGATCGGCTCACTGATGGCGCCGCCCACCCCCCAGTGGTCGAAGCCGAATCGCACATGCTCCCGGTCGAGATACCGGATGTAGGCGAAATCACCCGCGCCGCTCCGTCCGGTGACGACGAGGGGTTCCGCGCGACCCACCACCGTGGGCAGGTAGGGCAGGCGCACCTCCAGTCGAATTGGACCCTGCACGTGCGCGGCCTGCCAGCGCGCGAGCTGCTGCCAGCCCAGCGCGCCCGTCGCCGCCGCTGCGGCCACGGCCAGCAGAATGAATTTCCCGCGCCACAGCCAGCGGGCGATCTTCCGCCAGCCTGGCCCGCTGACCATGAAGGCGAGCGCCAGGCCGGACCACGCGACCACCCCGACCCCAAAGGCCCAGCGCACGAGGCGCGGACCGGCGTAATGGATTTCGACGGCGCTGCGACCCGCCGGCACCGGCACCATGAGCTGGCCGTCGGGCGACCGGACCGGCGCGACGGCCTCACCGTTGACGGTCGCCACATAGTCGGGGAGGAAACGCCGGCAGGTCTCGAGAAAACCGCTGGTGTCACCCGCCGTCACGGTACAGCGCAGCGGCAGCAACGAGTGGACCACGACCGGCGCCGGTTCACCGTCGGCCGCCTGCAGGGTGTAATCCGCCAGCACTATCGGCAGCGGCAGCGAAGGGTCCGGCACAAAAATCAGGCGGACTTGCTCGGGCTCATCCGCGCTGGTCCAGACCGAGACGGAACGGCGATGACCTTCGTTCATGCCGAAGCCGAGCTCCCGGCCCGCGTCCGGCAGGTGATAGTTGCGGGCCAGCTTGGGGCCTGTGATCTGCAAGAGCCCGTTCATCGGGGGTGTGCGGAAGGCGAAGCTCAACAAATACCGGCGGTGGGGCTCCAGCCTAATCATGGCGGGTGCCGCCGCCGACTCCGGCGATTGCACCACGCCACGGGCTAGCACGGCTCCGGTCGGCAGCGCGGCGGCCAGGGCGGCTCCGATCCCCGGTCCACCGGGCCGCAGCAGGCGGAACTCCTCCAGCGGATCCATCACGCCATTGATAAAATGCGCCGGGGTGCCGAGGTAGGCATACGAAGTTTCGGTCAGGTCCAGGTTGGACGGCAGGTGGCTTTGCTCGGTGGCGGTCTCCGTCCAGCGGGCGGCGAGCCCGCGCTGCAAGCCCGGCCAGGATTGCCAGAGGGTCCAGCCCACGACGAGCACGAGCCCACCGTGCACCACGGCGCGGCACCGGTGGGTCAGCAGAAGCGCGGCGGGTTCGGCCGCGGCAAAGATGATCAACGCGGTTGCGACCAGATACAACCGTTGCATCGGCCAGATCGTGGTCAGCTGGATGACGAAGTTCGGCATCAGTTGCCAGAGCCACGGGGTCACTCCGGGCACGGGCACGGTGAGCGTCAGCAGGAATAGCGCCCCGATCGTCAATCCGAGGCGGGCCCGCCAGGGGGCATCGCGGCGTCCCGTGGGCGCCGCCGGCCGTCCGCTCCACAGGCTGAAAAGCGCGAGGCCCAGGAGCAGCCAATGTCCATAGCCCAGCTGCAGGTTGGACATATTGTTCTGGACGTTGGGCACGGGCAGCAAACTGCCGGGGAAGGCCGCCTGGATCATCGAGCCCATGGTCCGCACGGACGGGAGCATCGCATCCTTGGCGCTTGCCAAGCCCAGGTTGGGAAGCGTGAAGACCGAAGTGAAGACGTAGCCGGCCAGCAGTAGCATCAGGCCCGCGGCCAAGACCAGTTGCACGAGTTCGCGCCAGGACGGCCGGCCCAGCCAGATAGCGAGGCGGGCCAAACCCGCCCCGCCCGTCAGCCACAGGGCCACGGGCGGATGCGCCAGCCAGGCGGCGGCGAGCGCGGCGGCCAGCCACGCATCGTGCCCGGGTCGTGGGTCGCGCGCCTGCCGCAGACAAGCCGCCAGCGCCACCGGGAGGAAGGGGGTGGCGTGCACCGTCATGAACAGGTCAAACCAATAAACGGCGCTGAGAATCGCCGGGCCGAAGCCATAGAGCACGGCGAGCGCCAGCGCGGCGAGCCGGCCGCAGCCCGCGCCCCAGCGCAACGCGAGGTAGCAGGTGTGGATGGCCGCCATCAGGCTGAAGGCGAGCATCAGGTTCTGCAGCTCCCAGAATCCCAGCCGGTGCCAGGTCAGGGCGTCAATCGTGCCACCGAGATAGAAAAGATATGGCGCGGTCCGCAGGGGATGGATTCGGCCGTTGAACGCATACTCGGTCTGGCCGGCCAGCGTCGGGATTTCCCCCTCGCGCATTTGCAGTACGGCGTCCGCCGTGGCGAGGCTGTAGTTGTAGGCTTCGCCGGTGCCCACCGCCCGGCTGGTCAGGAAGGGCAGGGCGACGAGCAGGCCCAGGCTATAAAGCAGGAGCGCGGTTCCCGCGGACTGCGCTTTGGTTTCAGCCGGGACCAATCGCCGCCCCACCACATAGGTGGCGACGGGTAGCAGGGCGAGGAGGGCGAAAAAGGCGGACATCACTGAATGGACCGGAGCCGGGGGAGGCCGGTGCGTTTCAGCGTTTGATCCACGGTACCGCGATCAACTCGTCAATCTTCGGCGGGTCACCCGCCTCGCGGACCGGCAGGAGCACCGGGCGGATGTCCACGCGCGCGAAGGGCCGGTCCACTTCGTCCAAGAACTTGATCTCGTAACTGATGACGGTCGGCCGGCCGCGTTTCTCCTCGCGACGGACCGAGAGGATGCGGAAGCGCGTGCCTTTGGGGACGACATCCATGAGCCGGACCAGCGGGAAATCCTTGCCGAGGTTGGTGCGACTGACCTCACCGGGCAGGGCGGCGACGCTGGTGGGCACGCCCGGGGCATTGACGCCCAGCAACGGCCAGGCGGTGGGAATATTCCGGTCGCGCCAGGCGAAAATGTAGCAGTCCAGCTCAAGGACGAACTCCCGGTTCGACTGCTCAACGTAACGGTCCAGGCCGTTCACGTAGGAGATTTTGACCGTATTGAGCTGAAACCAGATGAACCAACCCAGCAAGGCGGCACAGATGGTTGCGATGATCCACTTCGGCATGGCGAAAAGAAACCCCCGGGCCGCACCGTTGGCGATGCGAAATTCG
>JANYAM010000247.1 GCA_025361365.1 Opitutus sp.
CACGATGCTCTTGCCGCCATCGGCCGCCCGCAAAATGCGGATCTTATCTTCGGTCGTATGTCTTTTGCCTTTCATGGTCTGGGTCCTTTCTTTGGCCCAGACTAACACCAAAAGCGGCTCGAAAATTCGAGGTCACGTCACGGCAAGCGCTCGCCCGTGGACCGGCGGCGCGTTCGCTATGGCGCGAAGCTGGTGCCCACGGCGAAGAAGGCGGCCAAGTAACCTCCGGCCGCTTGCCCCTATCTTTTTCGTCGCCCGCGTCGGCGGAGGTGCATTCGGCTCACTTGCCGATGCCTACGCTTGGCCTTTCGTTCGCTGGCCTACTGTAGGTTCCGTCGCTGTGGGGCAGCTTTCCGAAGCGGCCTGCTCGGGAAGGCCAAAAACGGCCGTTTCTGGGCAAATTAGCACCAGATTTGGCTCAAAATCGCCTATTTTTGGCCAAAATCGAAGAAATCGGCGGAAATCGGTTAGTGACCGCATAATCGGCGTCCCGTTCGTGTATCAAGCCCATGCGGGGCAGAAGGATAATCCGGGCGCCCCGCATTCACGACATGATAAACAACACCATACCACCAAGCGACCAAATCAAGCCAGACTCCTACGGGATTTGGCTTCTCTGCCCTCCAGCGGGGATTCATCCAATCGTCCTCGACGCCATACATTGGGGGCCGGGCGGACCTCCGCCGGTTTGGCCGCTTCCGATGCCATCAGGTAAGTCGACGGCTTAATCGGTAGGCAGAGTCTTGCAATGTGGGCGCCCTCAAAAGGGGCGCCCCATTTTTTCCGCTCCAGTTCTGGGCACCCCCACTTGAAACGCTGGGCGGCAGTGGTATGATGGAGGTGTTCTTTCAATTTACAGCCCGTCGTCGCTTTGCACTCGCATCGCGGCAGATGCGGACTTCAACGCCAAACTCCAGGCCTCCACGACCTGTTCAGTCACCGTGGAAAACCGCCAGCTCTCCGCTGGCACGAACCAAGCGATCCTTGGTAACGCTTCCGTCTGCGAAACGACGGTCGATGTGCGTATGAAGACCGCTGTTAAACTCGGGTTTTCTCTTCGAGCGTGCATCGTCTGGTGCATCATGGCGACCGGGTGGCTTTCGGCTCAGGTCCGCTGAGCCTCGATACGAGTGGTCCCGAAGAGAAACCCGCCATTTCAAAGAAGCGCAGTCCTGATACCGGACTGCGCTTTCTGGCGGTAAGCGTGGCCGCGGCGCGCCAGGCAAGGTTCTGGTCATGGTTGCGGCAGAGATCCGCGGCCGGCGCATGGGCCGCATCAGACTGCAGTTAATCCCCGACGCCACTGGTCCGACCCTCCTGGATACCGTCGAAGAGCTGGCGGAGCCCGGCAGCGACATCGTGACTGATGGCTGGGCGGGCTACGCCGGCCTCCCTAAACGCAAGTTTTGCCACACGATATCCCGGCACGATCAGGCGGTCGGCGAGAACCTCCTACCGCACGTCGACCTCGTGGCCTCCTTGCTCAAGCGCTGGCTGCTTGGCACGCACCACGGAGCAGTCGGGCACCACCTGCTCCAATTCTATCTCGACGAGTTCGTCTTCCGGTTCAATCGCCGCACATCGTCCAGCCGCGGCCTACTGTTCTATCGACTGCTGCAGCAGGCAATGGTTCATCCGCCGGTGCCTGTCGCGGATTTGAATCCCTGAGGTCGCGGATGGCTCGCCGAGCCTTCCATCGTCGCCGGGGCGTGCTGGGATGTATTCTGGATGTCGGAAGTATTGCGGAGGAGCGTCACCGTCACAAAAGCGGCCGCGCGGTCATCCGCCGATCTGATGGTAAACCACGGTAAACCGGATTCGGTTTACTATTGTCCTGAGCAGTAAACCCAGGAACACTGGCCAAACCCTCTTCCAGCATGGAACTGACGCAAAATCTCTGGGAACGCTACGGCTTCACCGACAACCCTTACGATACAAAGGCGCTGTCGCTTAGCAAAGCAGCCCACCTCTCTGTGCAGGCCGCCTACATACCCCGCGCTCAGGCCACCACTACGGCGGATTTGATGACTAATTTCCTGCGCAATCCGGGCGGTGGGCGGATCGCGGTGGAGGGTGATCCTGGGGTTGGCAAAACGACATTCGTCAATTTTCATCGGCAGCGCTGGGAGATTGGCGCCAAGCATAAACTGATCTCGCCGGCGGGCGAAATCTCGGTGCGGGAAGGCTGGACTGAGAGAGACTTTCTACTCAACTTGCTCGCGTCGCTCTCTGCGCGACTTCGGCTGGATATCGGGGAGAAGGCGCTTGGAAAGGATAAGCTCCTGACCGAAATTAACGCCATCGTAGGTGTCCGGGCCGAGGATAGCGGAGGGATGAGCGGCAACCTAACCCTCTTCGGCTTTGGTGGGGGATTAGGGCACAACAAGAGCAAGTCGGTGAAGGTGGGGGAAGTGACCAACGAACATCTGCGGGAATACCTGCGCGGATTGGTTGTTCTCGTGCTCAAGCGGGGGTTCTCCGGAATTATCTTCCATTTGGACAACCTTGAACTTCTTGGCCATAGAGACATTGGGGTGCTGCAGAAATTCTTCGATGCGGTGCGCGATGTGATACAGGAACCGGGAATCTATTTTGTTTTCGTGGGTCATTCGGGAATGTTTCAGCAAGCGATCGTGCCATTGCCGCGAGTGCGCAGCATCTTTTTTGACACGCCTGTGCATCTGGAGCCGCTCTCCTTACCGGAGGTCAAGGCCGTGATGGAGCGCCGTTATCAACTGCTGGCAGTCCCGGAGAAGCAGTGGATCAAGCCTGTGGCAGACGAGGTCGTGGAAAGTCTGCACCATACCTTTTCCGGCAAGATCCGCTATGTGATGAACGCAATCACCTCCCTGGTCAGTCATCTGCCCGACAGCTACGCCCAATCGCTATCTATGTCCGAAGCCAGAAACATGCTGCAATCCATCGCCCGCAGCGAAGTGAAACGCCTGCTGAAGGGTGCAGAGGAAGAAGTGTTCTTGCAGGCCGCCGCCGCAGGCCGGTTCACCAACACTGAGTTGGGAATCCAGGCCGGTAAGACCAAGCAACTGGTTCAAAAATACCTGAAGAACTGGCTGGGGCTAAATTTGGTGACCCAGGCAGAAAAATCAGGGCGCAATCAATTCTACGAAATCGAGCCGCGATTTGCCGTGCTCAAGGACTCCATTCAATAAGAAGGCCTCTGCCCCACGCGCGTCGGATGGAGTGTGCGCCAACCAGGGAGCGGCCACAGCCAATGAATGTTGCGGCAGCGCTCCTGTCTCATAAGTTTTACTAACGGGTCATTTCAGAGATTCGGGCTACTTGAGGCAAGTGGATACCCAGTTCTTTTTATTCACGACACTGGGTCAATACCTCAGCAACTCCCCACATGGGTCCCGCGGCCACGTTCGATAAGTCCTTCCTTCAAAGCCTCACGGTTGAAGAGGCCGTGTGGTTTGATATCCATTGTCGAAGGTGTCCTGAAGAGCTCGGCTAACGGCATTCCAAAAGACCGGGTCGCCAGCGCCAAAAGCACTAGGCTGTCGGGTGCAGGTTCCTTGAAAAACACGCCGTGTTTGATTCGTCGCACCGCAAATTGGAGTTCGGCTTCAACAAATATGTTTTCGCCAAACGTTTGGACAATGTGCGGGAGCAGTATTCTCCACGGGATCTTCTGTTGCGCACCGGATTCCACAAAGCCGCAACTTTCGAGCATTTCGAGGAGCTTGGCTCTGAGCTTCTGGGGGCCCCAATAGGGAAGCTTTCTATTTAGTGCAGTTGAGAGGTCTGAGGCTAGTTGGACGTGATATTGTTCTCGTCGGCGAGCGCGGACCGGCCTGCCGATTGAAATAACCAGGTCGTTTTTAGACGGGGGCCTTGAGCTGCGAACGCGCGTGTTGGTTACGAGAGACAGAAGCCCGCCACATTTTCCGCAATATCGCAGCCCAGGCAATTGGGCATCACGTTGCCATGTCGGAATTCCATTAGCACATTCGTCTTCGCGGCAGGAGGGGCAAATATGCCAATACTTCCGGGGATTGCTCCTGGCGCGATTGTGCTTGAGCAATTGGCCGTCCATTGAGGCCAGATGCTTCACCCAGCTCTCTGGTCCATAAAAACACTGCACCGTTCCCAGCAAAGAATGGTCCCTTACGAGTTCCAATTCTGATTCAGCCCTAATCGCCCCTAATTTTCTGAGTAGGCCAACATTGGGATAGGCATCGAATCCTGCAGAATTTCTCTGCATCTCGTCGAGGGAGTATTTGGAAAAGAACCTGAAGTGACCGTCGTAACGATGGGCGATCCGGTGGAGCCAACTCGCGAGCAGTTCGCCCTGCGCAATGGGGGGGAGGTGAACGTAAGGATGAGAAGTGGGCGAGTTATTCACCATCTAATATAGCACGGCGGCCGGCGGAAGCCGGATTCTGCCGTCGCGAAGCGCTACCGCCAGAACGGAGCGTGATTTTCGCGTATCGAACAGAGCGTTATTCCTAAAGCTCAGCGTTATTTCCAAAACCGAGCGTTATTACCAAAGCAAAAAGCCGGCGGGACGGAGTTTCCCTTCCGGGCGTCACACTGCGGGGCATTCCTGCACGGCGACTGTGCCGGGGGGCGGACTAAGTGGCGGCTTTGCGGCAGGTTGCGCCGCGAGGGCGGCCGGCACGCGCGGTGCATAGGGCCGGCACGCAGTTCAACCTTCAACCCACCAACCAGGAATCAACCATGTATCGCCTCATTCGTTACAGTCAGCCCCTCGCCACCAGTGCCGACCGTTCGCCCTGGACCGGCTTCG
>JANYAM010000004.1 GCA_025361365.1 Opitutus sp.
GCCCGCGTCTCTGCGGGCCGGCTCGCAGGGACGCGAGCCCTCCAATTTTAAGGCCCTGTTCGCCGACGGCCGCTACCGCGTGGCGGCGCTGTTCATCTTTCCCGTGCTGGTCTGGCTGATCTCGGCGCCGCTGGTGTCGGCGGTCGAATCGCAGGTCAGTCTGTTCCTGCTGCGCAAGGTCGTGACCGTGGTCGCATTCGTCTTCGACATGCTGGGCTTTCCGCTGGAACAACAGGGCAACGTGCTGCTGCTGCCGAAGGGGCCCGTCGGCGTGGCCGACGCGTGCTCGGGCATTCGCTCGCTGACGGCGTGCCTTTTTGCCGGGTCATTCCTAGGCGCGACGTTCTTCACGCAAACCTGGAAGAAGGTGGCGCTGGTCGTCGCCTCAATGATCTTCGCGTTCCTGATGAACCTGGTCCGCAGCCTGTTTCTCACCGGCTGGGCCTATGCCTACGGGCCGGAGGCGATCAACGGCACCGTGCACGATACGGCGGGCTACGCCGTGCTGGGTCTCACCTGCGTCGGGCTGCTGCTGCTCGTGCCGCTGCTCAACCTGAAGCTCGCGCCGTCCGAGGCGCCGTCCGCTTAAGGCTGGCCGCGCACCCGGTCGAAGCTGTTGCTCAGGTCGCGCATCATCCAGTAATCGCGGTCGGAAATAGGTTTCTGGTCCTGATTAGAGGCAACGCGCGGGGGAGCGGGCGGAGCTTTGACTTGCGCGGTCTTGGAGGCACAGCCGGCCAGGGACAAGCCGGCGGCGAGGAGCAACACGAGGCGAAGGAGGGCTTTCATGGGCGGGAGGGGTTGGGCTCGGCCGCAGTGTATCACATTTCCCGCCGGCCGGGGCGAAATGCGACGAAATGTAGTAAATCAACGGCGAGCGGATGGCCCCGCGGCCTTACAGGATTTCACTTTGACTGACTTTCTCGATTCGAACGTGTGACTGAATCGAACGCAAAACTGCCAAGATGAGGTGATGCATGGATTTTTAGGCGACCGCTTCACTTCTGTCGCACTTCAGACCTGAAACTATTCTCTTCACGGTCTCGGATCCCAAGTGAGATCGACGTGGATGCTGACTGACGGCGACCATAGAAAGAGCCACTTCCCATCTTTTTTCTTCAGAGCGATTTCGGTCGGCGAACTCCGGGCTTTCGTCGAGCTGCCCGCAGAGGTGACGGAACTCGCAAAGGTAACGACAGCCAAATCTCCGGCTTCTTTCGTATCAAGGTATCGATCCTCGTAAATGAACCGACCGTCGCGGGGTGGGACAATCGCCGCCAAGGCGTCGCACATGAGCGCCACCACGTCTGCATCTGAACCGGATTTCGGCACTTCGCTTTTCTCGGGGTGCTTCCCGAGATAAAACTGAATAAGCCGCGCACTTCTCATGCGCGAAATCAATTCGGGATGCGAAAGCGGATAGAGCGCCTTCGCATCATGAGACACCCAGGCTCGCATTGCCGCGTCAGCGACGTCTCTTGGCTCGCTCGCGAGGGCTGAAGAGGCGACTGCCACAAAGAGAAATGTTCGAAGCCAGTTCATGGCATCCGGCCAACGTTCAAGATGAGCCATGCCGCTTTAGCGGCATTGGCTCAGGCGATTGGTTCGGCTTCTTCTCTTTCATGATGCATAAATCGCCATGCATATGAATCCGATCTTCGTCACAAAACCAGAGAATGCGAGAGTGACGTAAAAATAAGTCCGACCGTCTTCATCGCTCATACTACTGCTAGCCCGGCCGGTCATAAAAAACGGGCCGGCCAACAACAAGAATAGCGCAGCCCAAATAAACCACCGAAAACCTACGGCGACTTCTACGCGTGCGAACAAGGCGTGAGCACCCCTCGCGAGCAAAAACGCGAATACTAATCCGATCATAGCTTGACCCGCCGATCCAACAATCATCCCGATAGTCTCGCCATTCCTGCTCTTTCTTTTGCTGGCCTCTCGCCAAATCTTAAATCCAGGAACGTTTGCGAGACCCATCGCGAAACAGACTTGGCCTGCGGCAAGATAGCCGATCGTCGGAACGCACCCGAGAACAATGAGCGTGACTAGCAGCGATTGCATTTTGCCGAACGTTCAGTGATGAGCCATGGCGGTGCGCAGCACCGGCATTGGCTCTGGCCGCTGGATCGGCTCTTCTTCACGCTTCACGACGAAGGCAGGCAAGCGACACCTGAAGCAATGCCCACAAAATAGCAGGCTAGGAAAATCCGCCGGTCCCATATCTCGGTGGGGCTCTTGCCGTCGAACGTCTGCGACTCCCAGCCAACTCGGCCGATGGTTCCGATAGCGAAGGAGAGAAGCGAAATAAGAGAAAACAACCAAGGCGGGGTGAACAGATGCAACATGCGAATCCCAATTCCTACGATGACCGCAAGGGTGGCGAGAACCGTTCCAGTACGCCATGATTTCGAGAGATTCTTCATCTTCTGCCGATCAGTGTTATTCAGCCTCACCGATTTTTGCGGCGCAATTCATGGCGAACAGGCAAGACCAAGGGCTTGCGTTTGGCAACGGTGCAATATTCTTGCCCGGGAGGTTTGCGCCCCAGGGCACGTTCCCGACCCCCGGATCAGGGGGTCACCGGCTTCGGCGGGACGGGGGTGACGATGAACTCACTGGCTTTGGCGGGATCGAGATATTCCTTCGCGAGTTCGCTGAGTTCGGTGGTGGTCACGCTCTCGTTGTCACTGTAACGGTTGCGGCTCCACTCCATGTGCTCGGGGAATTCCTGCGCGGAGGCGAGGACGGTGCCCAGCCAGTAGGCGTTGGTGCGCGCGCTTTCGCGCAGGGCGGTGAGCACCGGTTGCTTGGCGCGGACGAGTTCCTCCTCGGTGACGCCGCCGTCGCGCAGGGCGGTGGCGACGGCCTTGATGGCCTCGGCGATGCGGCGCGTGTCGTCGGGGGCGACGGTGGCCTCGGCGATGAGGTAGCCGTAACCGGGATAAGTTTCGCTGAGATCGGCGGCGGTGCCGGGGCTGTAGGTGCTGCCCATTTCCTCGCGGATCTTCACGCGGAGCCGGTCGGCGAACACATCGGTCAGCAACCGCAGGCGGCGGGTGAGCTTGACGTCGCGGTTGTCCGTGGCGGGCCAGTAGAGGCGGACGAGGGCCTTGGGAATCTCCGACTCGACGGTGTAAGCCTTGGCGACGGACGCGGCGAGCTTGGTCACCTGGCGCGCGTCGGCGTAATCGGGTTTCTTCTGGCGCTTGGCCAGCGCGCCGAAGGTCTGCGCCACGGCGGTGAGCGTGGCCTCGGGGTCGAAGTCGCCGACGATGGCGACCTCAATGGGGCCCTTGGCGAACTGCGGCGTGAGCCACGCCTTCAGCTCGTCGAGCGAGCGGGCGAGGAGGACTTCCTTCGGCGGCAGGCCGAAGCGCGGGTCGCCGTTCGCGAGCAGGTTGGCGACCTCGAGTTGCAACGGGCCGTCGGACGTGTGCGCGAGCCGGAGGTAGAGCTGGTCAGCGGCCTTGTGCACCTGCCGTAGGGACTCGGGCCGGTAGCCCGGGTCGGTGAGGTAGGCGCAGAAGAGCTGGAGTTGCAGCAGGAGGTCGTCGCGGTTGGTGGTGCCGCTGAAAGTGAAGGCGTCGGTCTGCGCGCCGAAGCCGAGGCCGATGGTTTTGCCGGCGAGGAGGCGCTGCAGGTCGTCGACGCTGTGCTTGCCGAGGCCGCCGGTGGTGAAGGCGACGTTGGCGAGGAGGCCGAGGCCGCGCTGGTCGGGCGGCAGCGTGAGCGTGCCGCCGCCGATGCGGACGGAGACGCGGATGCGGCCGGCCTCGAAGTCGGTGGGCTTGAGGTTGAGGCGCACGCCGTTCTTGAACTCGACCAGCGTGGCGCCGAGGTCTTCCACGAACTTGGTGTCGCCGACTTTGCCCGGCTTGCCGAAATCCGTGTAGGCAAACGTGGCCGAGGCTTGCTTGGCCTGCGGCGTGACGATGGTGCGCCGGCTGGCGGTGTAGGCGGCGGAGATGTTCTGCGGGGCCTTGGCCAGCTCAAGGTTGCCGCTGACGAAAATCCGGCGGCCGGCGGCCTCGTTCCACGTGGCCTTGAGCGCGGCGGCGCACGCCTCGGGCGTGAGGGCGGCGAGCGCAGGCGCATAGAGCGCGAGGTCGACTTTGGGGTGGGTGGTGACGTTGCGGTCGATGAGGTCGTCGGCGATTTTGTCGGCGAGGCCCGGGGAGTGGCGGGTCGGCGCGGTCTGGACGGCCTGCTCGAGGCTGTTCTTCATGTCGGCGACCGCCTCGGCGAGTTCCTCCGGCTGGAAGCCGAAGTCGAGGGCGCGGCGCAGCTCCTGCTCGGCGACGGCGAGCGCGGCGGACCATTGGTCGGGGCGGCAGTTGAGTTCGATGGAAGCGTTGCGGAAAAAGTCGAACTGCTCCGTCACGCCGACCAGCCCGCTCAGGAAGGGCGCACCCTCCTTCTTGGAGAGGATGGAGAGCCGGCGGTTGAGCATGCTGAGCGCGAGCGTGCGCGGCAGCTCCTTGAGGCGGTTGGCGGCGGTGTCAGGCTCGAAGGCGTAGGGCACGACCGTCTCGAGGGCGACGTTGGTGCTGCCGGCCTCTTTCTCGGTGTGGAGAAGCGCGACGAGATCGTCGGACGGCGCGACCGAGCCGAGGCGCGGTTCCGGCAGCGCGGGGGCGCGGGCGGCGAGCGGGGCAAAGAGTTCCTTGATCAACGGCTCGACGGCTGCGGGGTCGAAGTCACCCACGAGGATCAGCACCATCCGCTCGGGGCGATACCAGGCATTGTAGAACTCGGCGAACCGGGCGCGATTGGCGGATTGGATGACCTTCTCGAGGCCGATGGGCAGGCGCTGCGGGAAGCGGGTCTCGGGCACGAGGAACTCCAGCTCGGCCTGGAAGGTGCGGAGGCCGACGGAATCGCGGGCGCGTTTCTCGCTCAGGATGATGCCGCGCTCCTTGTCGATTTCCTTCGGGTCCAGCAACAGGCCGCCCGCGACATCGGCGAAGAAGGTGAGCGACTGGCGCAGCGTGTCCGGCTTCGTGTCGGGCAGCTCGAGCTGATAGACGGTGCGGTCGAAGCCGGTGGAGGCGTTGGTGTCGCCGCCGAACTCCATGCCCAGCTTTTGGAAGAACTCGACGACATTGGCCGACGGGAAATGCTCGCTGCCGTTGAAGGCCATGTGCTCGAGGAAATGGGCGAGGCCGCGCTGGTTCTCATTCTCGTAGATCGAGCCGACCTTGACGGCGAGGCGGGCGCTGACGCGGCCGCGGGGCTCGGGGTTGTGTTGGCGGGCGTAGCGCAGGCCGTTGTCGAGTTTGCCCCAGATGACGCCGGGGTCGACAGGCAGGTCGCTGGTCTCGTGCGGGAAGTCGGCGGCAAAGGCCAGCAGCGGCGCGAGCAGCAGGGCGGTGAAGGCGAGGCGGAAGCGGGCGGGGCGGGAGGGGAGCATGACGAGGGGAGTCTTCGGACCCGCGGGCTGACTGCAAGTTTCCAGCGATGGGCCGCTTAATTTTGGAGGGCCCAGCTCCCGCTGGGCCGCGGCTCAGCAGGAGCTGAGCCCTCCACCGAACGGCGAGGTTCCTTCCGGCTCAATTTAGTGTGGCCAAACGCCCGCGCCGCTTCCTATCTGGAGGGGAAATGATCAAAGCCAAACGCCTCAAGAAACTGCCTGAACACGTCAACGCCGCCCTGGCGAAGAAGAAGGGGCCGGTTTCCAAGTTCATCGCGCTGAATTACCGCCATTTCAACGCCGCGGCACTGCTCGACACGGCGAAGGGCTACGAGACCCACCTGCAGGCCGGCGGCAAGATGCTCGTCACCCTCGCCGGCGCGATGTCCACCGCCGAACTCGGCATCACTCTCGCCGAGATGATCCGGAAGGACAAGGTCCACGCCATCGTCTGCACCGGCGCCAACCTCGAGGAGGATATCTTCAACCTCGTGGCCCACGACTACTACGAGCGCGTGCCGCATTACCGCCACCTCACCGCCGACGACGAGCAGGACCTCGTTGACCGCCACATGAACCGCGTCACCGATACATGCATCCCCGAGGGCGAGGCCATGCGCCGCATCGAGGCCGCCGTCGCCGAGGAGTGGCTGGCCGCCGACCAGGCCGGCGAACACTACTTCCCGCACGAGTTCATGTATAAAATTCTACGGTCGGGTAAGCTGAAGAAGTATTACCAGATCGACCCGAAGAACTCGTGGATGCTCGCGGCCTGCGAGAAGAACCTGCCCATCATCGTCCCGGGTTGGGAAGACGCCACGCTTGGCAACATGTATGCCGGCCGCGTCGTGACCGGTGAGATCAAGAACGTCCACACCGTCCGCACCGGCATTGAATACATGACCTGGCTCGCGGCCTGGTATACGAAGACCGCGAAGAAGCTCCGCAACGGCGAGGGCTCGATCGGGTTCTTCCAGATCGGCGGCGGCATCGCGGGGGATTTCCCGATCTGCGTCGTGCCGATGCTGCACCAGGATCTCGGCCGCACCGGCGTGCCGCTCTGGGGCTATTTCGCCCAGATCAGCGACTCGACCACCAGCTACGGCAGTTATTCCGGCGCCGTGCCGAACGAGAAGATCACCTGGGGCAAACTCGGCGCCAAGACGCCGAAGTTCATCGTCGAGAGCGACGCGACCATCGTGGCGCCGCTGATCTTCGCCTGGGTGCTGGGGCAATAAAGCCAATTCCTTTTTTAACACAGAGGACGCAGAGGCAGAAGAATTACTCTGTGAACTCTGTGTCCTCTGTGTTTAATTCCGGGCTGCTGTGATCTGGGTTTATCGCATCCTGTTTCTCCCGCTGCTGTTGCTGGCGTCGCCTTATTACCTGTGGCGGATGCGGCGGCGCGGCGGCTACGCCGAGGGTTTCTGGCACCGCTTCGGCGACGTGCCGCCGCTGCCGGCCAAGGCACCGGGCACGAAACGCATCTGGCTGCAGGCCGTCAGCGTGGGCGAGGTGCTCGCCATCGCCCCGCTGCTCGAGGCGTTCAAGCGCGAGGCCGGCGGCGAGGTTTACCTGACCACGACCACCAGCACCGGCTACAAGCTGGCGAAGGAGAAATACGGCGCGTTGACCGCCGGCATCGGTTACTTCCCGCTCGATTGGTGGGCCTTCAGCGCGGCGGCGTGGCGGAAAGTCGCGCCCGACCTGGCTATTTTGATGGAAGGCGAGCGCTGGCCGGAGCACGTATCGCAGGCGCAACGCCACGGCGTGCCGGTCATCAGCATCAACGCGCGTCTGTCTGATCGGAGTTTCAAGCGCTCGCTGCGCTTCAAGTGGGCGCTGCGGTCGCTGGCGGTCGGCATCACCAGGGTGCTGTGCGCCGCGAAGCGCGATGAACAGCGGTTCAAGTTGCTCGGCTTTCCGCCGGACCGTTTGAATGTCACCGGTAATCTCAAACTGGATGTCAGCATCCCTCTGCTGCCCGAGGCGGAGAAGGTGGCGCTGCGGCGCGAACTTGGTATGCCCGCGAGCGGACTCGTGCTGCTCGGTTCCTCGACCTGGGCGGGCGAAGAAGTGGCTTTGCTCACGGCCCTCAAGTCGGCGCGGGAGAAAGCGGTGGCAGTATCGTTGTTGCTCGTGCCGCGGCATGCCGAGCGCCGCGAGGAGCTGCGTGGCCTGCTGGAGAAGAGCGGGCTTAGCTTTCACTTCAGGTCAGAAGGGCCCTACTTCGCCAAGGCTACGAAGGGCGGCGACGTCGTTGACGTCGCCGTCGGCGACACGACCGGCGAGCTGCGGAAGTTCACCCAGCTGGCCGACCTGGTGTTCACCGGCAAGAGCCTGGCGCCGCACGACGGCGGTCAGACGCCGGTCGAGGCGGCGATCCTCGGGAAGCCGGTGCTGCACGGTCCGCGCATGACGAATTTCCGCGACATCATCCGCTCGCTCACCGAGGCCGGCGCGGTGCGCAAGGTGGAGACGCACAGCGAGCTGATCAGCGTCGCCGTGGAGTTGCTGCAGGACTCCGCGCAGCGCGAGAAGCTGGCCGCCGCCGCGCGCGACTGGAGCGAAGCCAACCGCGGTGCCACGGAGCGCACCCTCGCGGTCATCCGCGCGCAGCTGGCTTAAATTAATTTGTAACGTATTACGTTACAAATTTCCGCACCGCTCAGAGGGGAATGTCACGTAATACGTGACATCTCCGGTGTAGGTGCGGCGACGTTCGTGGGGGCGAGCACGGTGGCGGCCTACTTCGCTAAAGCTTCGAAGGCCACGGGCGAGTCTTGTCGGTTTGGCTGCAGCACGTGTCTGGCGATAGCGCGGGCGGCGGCGGGCTGGGCGATCTTGCGGAGGTTCGTGCGCCAGTGGCGCCAGAGCGCGGCGTCGTGGGCGAAGAGGCGCTCCAACGTGGCGACGATTTCCGCAGGCGTCTCGGCGAGCGCGCCGGCGTCGTTGCGACGGATCAGCTCGTAGTTGCCCTCCTCCTGGCCGGGCACGACCTGGCTCACGATCAGCGGGCAGAGCGCGTTGATGGATTCCTGCGTGGTGGCGCCGCCGGCTTTGCTGATGGCGACGTGGTGCGTCATCAGCAGCTCGGGAATGCGATCGGTCCAACCGAGGATGTCGGCTTTGGCGGGCGCGCCATCGGCCAGCGCGATCAATTCGCGGCGAAGGGATTCTTCGCGGCCGGCCGTGATGGTTACGTGCCACGACGGATTTTGCAGCAGCGCGCGGGCGATCGCCAGGGCGCGGGTGCGGCCGGTGTTGATCATGAACAGGACGCGACGCGGATGCGTGGGGCCAACCGGGTCGGGCGGACTGAGGTGCGGTTGACGGTCGGCGAAGGCGAGGGCGACGGGGAAGCCGCTGACGTGAACCTTGGCGGCCGGCACGCCGCGTGCGGTCAGGAAGGTGGCGGAGTCGGGGTCGGTGACGAACCAGCCGGCCGAGCCGGACCGATACCAGAGGGAATTGATGGTGAGCGCGTCCGTGACGACAGTGTAGTGCGGGCAGAACACCTGGCCCTCGCGGCGCAGCTGGTTGAGCAGCCATGCGTAGACCGGATAAGTGGAGACGAGAGCCACGGGTTCCTTCTCCGCGATGATCCGGCCGAGCAGGCGGCGGTGACTCGCGAGGGTGTGGAACGTCCACGATGCGCGCGGCGATTCGTCGAGCCAGCGGTAGAGCCGGCTCCACAGTTTCGGGGCGGTGTTGATGAGCCGGAGGTAGCCGCGCCGGGACACATTGTTGAGCCGCGGGGCACGCAGCGCGAACAGGTCGACCAGCTCGGCCTCGATGCCCGGCCGCTCGTTGAACGCGGCCTGCAGGGCGCGCGCCGCGCTGTTGTGGCCTTCGCCGTAGCCGGCGGTGAGAATGAGGACCTTCGCCATGGCTCAGGCGAGGACCGGCATTTGCATCGGCTCATCCACCTCGTCGGCCGCGGCGGGCTCCGGGCCGAAGCGGGCGGCGAACTCCTTGTAGGTGGCGAGCTCGAAGCGACCGTCGTGGTGCTCGACGATGGCGGTGAGCGACTCGACCCAGTCACCGGAGTTGAGATAGTGGATGTCGCCGATCATCTTGTCGGCCGGCGTATGGATGTGGCCGCAGATGACGCCGATGCAGCCGCGCTCGCGGGCGAGGGCGGCAACCTGGTCCTCAAACTTGCCGATGAAGCTGACGGCCTGCTTGACGCGCGCCTTGATCGCCTGGCTGAGCGAGAAGTATTCCTTGCCACGCAGCCGGCGGAACCAGTTGTAGGCACGGTTGAGGCGGAGCAGGAAATTGTAGCCGAGGTCGCCCAGGTGGGCGAGGACCACCATGTTCTTCACGACGCCGTCGAACACGTCGCCGTGGAGCACGAGGTAGCGGCCGCGCGTGGTCTCGAGGATGTGGTCCTCGACCAGGCTCAGGTGCTCGAACTGCATGGGCAGGAGGCGGCCGATGAAGTCGTCGTGGTTGCCGCGGAGGTAGACGACCTCGGTGTCGCGCTTCTGGATCATGGTGAGCACGCGGCGGACGAACTTGGTGTGGGCCTTGGTCCACGGGTCGCCGCGGCGCAGGCGCCAGCCGTCGATGATGTCGCCATTGAGGATGAGGCGGTCGCAGCGCACGTGCTTGAGGAAGTGCGTGACTTCCTCGGCCTTGCTGTGCGGCGTGCCGAGATGGATGTCGGACAGGATGACGGTGCGGACGTGGAGTTTGCTCATGGTGATTGAAGCAGGGAGCGGGGAGCAGGGAGCGGGGAGGGTGAGGCTGCGGGGTTGACGCTCGTGGCGGCCTCGGCGAGGTCGGCGGCAAATTGGCTGACGACGTTATCCCAGGAACGCGTCGCCACGGCCGCAGGGGCCGCGAGACGCAGGCGCGTGACGAGATCAGGGTCGGTCACGAGGCGCACGGCGGCGGCGAGAAAGGCCGACTCGTCGTTCAGCGGCACCAGCAGGCCGTTTTCCCCGGGGCGCACCAGCTCGTGAGCGGCGGCGTAATCATAGCCGGCGAAGGCGAGGCCGCTGGCCAGCGCTTCGGCGGCGACATTGCCGTAAGTCTCGGTCACGCTGGCGTGCAGGTAGATGTCACCCGAGGCGTAGTGGGCGGCGAGGGTGGTGCGGTCCACGAATCCGGTGAAGCGGACGTAGGGCAGCTGGGCCGCCAGCCCGGCGCGCAACGGTCCGTCGCCGACGACCATGAAGCGGCAGCGCGGGTTGGTGGCGCGCATGGCGTTGAAAGCACGGATGATCAGGCCGTAGTTTTTTTCGCGCGCGAGCCGGCCAGTGTGGATGACGACAGGATCATCATCGTTGGCGCCCCAGACCACGCGCTGGGCCGCGTCGCGCCGGGCCGGGGTGAAGTGACCGGTGTCCACGCCGCGCGAAAGCACCCGGAGGTTGTGATATCCGTCGGCCGCGAGTTCATCGCACAGCTCGCGCGTCGGGGCGAAAGTGCGGAGCGTGCGGTTGTGAAAATGACGCAGCCACTTCGCCGTGAGCGTGAACAGCCAGCTGAAGCGGTAGTCGTGCGTGTAGTGGTGGAAGTTGGTGTGGAAGCTCGACGTGACGGGCAGGCCGAGCGCGTGTGCGGTGTTGAGGGCCGACCAGCCGAGCGGGCCCTCGGTGGCGATGTGCACGAGGTCCGGGCGCGACTGGCGCCAGCGCCGGCGCAGCAGGCGGCCCGCGGGCAAGCCGAAGCGGAGGAGGGGATAGCCCGGGATCGGCAGGCCGGGCAGCAGGTGTTGCGTGACGAGACCGTCGACCTGCAGGGCGGGAGCGCCTTTTTCGGCGCGCTGGCGCGGGCGGATGATCGTGACTTGGTGGCCGCGCTGCGTGAGGCCGTGCACCAAGTGTCCCAGCGTCATGGCGACGCCGTTGATTTCGGGAGAGTAGGTTTCGGTTACGAGGACAAGTTGCAAGGAGGGTGGCCCGGGCGGTGGCCACCGGCCAGCCGTCGAGCGCACGCGAAGCATGCCCGCAACGTGTCAAGGACCGGTGCCGGTTCGGTGACGATTGCGTAAAACGCTCCACCGCAGGGACGCGGCTAAATAAGCGAAATAGTGGTTGCGCGGAGTGCGCGGAACTTTTTAACGTCTGG
The DNA here is from genome assembly GCA_025361365.1 of Opitutus sp. GTDB lineage: Bacteria > Verrucomicrobiota > Verrucomicrobiia > Opitutales > Opitutaceae > Lacunisphaera. The sequence continues at coordinate 11,501 of JANYAM010000004.1, forward strand.
CTTTTAGCTTGATGCAAACCCACGGGCCCAAGCGCATCTATACCCCGCAATCCCTGGAATTCTGGTTCGGCCGCATGGAGGTCGACTGGGAGGGGCAGTTTGACGCGGCCCACGTGGACCGCGGCCATGACATGTATCGCGACGGCGAGATCCGCGAGGTCGAACTCGGCGCCAAGGACGCGATCATCCACCGCAAGGTTGAGAAGAAGGAAGAATACGCGGTGATCGAGTGGGACAACGATCGCATCAAGGTCCGTTCCTCCTCCACCGATGTCCTGCTGGCCAACGCCATCGCCGTGGCCGGCCTGCATGAGATCGAGGAACTGCTGGTCGACGAGATGGCCGCGTTGCTGACCGGCGCCTCGCCCAAGGCCAGCCCCGCCGGCAACGGCCAGCACGCTGTCGCCAACGGCAATGAGAACGGCAACGGCCACGCGGCCAACGGCGCGCCCAAGCCCGACGCCCCGGCGCGCGATCTCCTGCTAAGCTTCACCACGAACGCGGACGGCCTGGTTTTCGTCGCTTATTGGAAGCAGGGCCGGAACCGCATCCCCGCGCTCGGCAACAGCGCCAACCCGCCCAGCGCCACCGAGCGCGCCAAGCTCATCGCGTTGGCCACCTATGCCCGCAAGGCTCACTTCCGCTACAACCAGGCCACCCACGCCTACGCGCTCGACGCGCTGGCCGACATCCCCGGCTTCCTGCGCGACTTGCTGCCGCACTGGAAAAAGCAGTTCGCCATCGAGCTCGACGTCAAGGTGGACAACATCAAGCAGGGCGCGCGCGCCATCGAGATCGAGGCCGTGGCCGACCGCCGCGGCGACGGCGGCCTGAACCTGCGGTGGATTTTCCGCGCCGGCGAGAAGCTGCTGACCGACGAGCAGGCCGCCGCACTGCTCAAGCACGGCCGCACGCCGATGCTGCTGCCCGACCTCGGCATCGTCACCCTCACGCCCGAGAAGCTTGAGGGCTACAACCAGTGGAAGCGCAACCTCGAGGACACCTCCGCTGCCGGCGAGATCCCGCCCTACCTGATCTTCTCCCTCTTCAACGACCATCGCCTCAAGGTCACGCTCGGCGCCGAGATCGAGGCCTGGCGCCAGAAGGTGCTCACGCCGCCCGCCACGCCGCCCGAGCTGCCGGACTACCTGCGCAACTACCAGCGTCGCGGCGTCGAGTGGATGCACCATCTTTGCGAGACGGAGTGCCACGGTCTGCTCGCCGACGAGATGGGCCTCGGCAAGACCGCGCAGGTCATCGCCCTGTTGCGCACGCGCCCGATGGCGAAGTTCCGCCATGTCGTGGTGTGTCCCGCCAGCGTCGTGCCGGTGTGGCGCGAGGAGATCGCCCGCTTCTATCCCGAGGCCAAGGTCGACATCCTGAAGTCGGGCAATGATTTCAAGACCAACAAGGCGCCGTGCATCTGGCTCGCCAGCTACACCCAGCTGCGCAAGCACCGCGCGCTGCTCGACTCGATCGAGTTCGGCTACGCCATCCTCGACGAGGGCCAGTTCATCAAGAACCCCGATGCCAAGGTCACGCAGGCCTGCTTCGCCATCAAGACGCGCCACCGCCTCGTGATGACCGGCACGCCGCTGGAGAACCGCCAGCTCGATCTGTGGTCCATCTTCCGCTACCTGCTGCCCGGCCTGCTCGGTTCGCGCGCCGGGTTCGAGTCGGCGCTGGTGCTGGACCGCGAGCGGACGATGAACCGCCTGCGCCAGCAGGTGGCGCCGTTCATCCTGCGCCGCACCAAGAACGAGGTGGCGACGGAACTCCCGCCCAAGGTGGAAATGGATTTGCTCTGCCCGCTCACCGAGGTGCAGCGCGCCGAGTATGCCCGCATCTGCACCGAGGGCCTCGCGCGCCTCGGCGAGGACATCACCCTGGCGCTGCGCGAGAAATCCTTCGGCTTCCTCGCGCTGCTGACCCGCCTGCGGCAGGTGTGCTGCGATCCCGACCTGCTCCCGTGGATGAATTCGCCACTGACCGACAGCGGCAAGCTGCAGCTCCTCGTGGAAAAGCTCAGCGAGGTCGTGGCCAGCGGCCACAAGGTCGTCATCTTCTCGCAGTTCGTCACGCTGCTCGACCGCGTGCGCACGGCGCTCGACCAGCATTACCCGGATCTGCCGCGCTACGAGATCACCGGCATGACGGTGGACCGGCAGAAGCCGGTGAAGGATTTCCAGTCGGCGCAGGGCGCGGCGGCGATGCTGGTGAGCCTCAAGGCCGCCGGCACGGGCATCACGCTGCACGCGGCGGATTACGTCTTCCTGCTCGACCCGTGGTGGAACCCCGCGGTGGAGGACCAGGCCATCGACCGCGTGCACCGTATCGGCCAGACGAACACCGTTTTCGTTTATCGCATGGTGACGGCCGGCACGATCGAGGAGCGCATCCAGGCGCTGAAGGGCGAGAAGAAGCAGCTCTTCAACCAGGTCGTCGGGAACCACAGCGGCGACTTTGAGTGGACCAAGCATTTCAGTTCGTTGAACAGCCTCATCCAGCTCAGCGTGGTGGAGACCGGCGAGATCGAGCTGCTCAACGCCGCGATGGCGCCCGTGCCGCTCGGGCCCGCGCTGCCAGCCGAGCCGGTGGTGGTCGCGCCGCCGCCCGCCACCTGACGTGGGCCAGCGAGCTTGCTCGCGCTGAATCGTGAGGAGGCGCGAGCAAGCTCGCTGGCCCACGGGTAAATCGCGAACAAGCCTTGTCAGACGCGCCGGGAACAGGTCATCGTGGCGGCATGGAACCGCGACATTCCCCAGGGTCCAAGGCACCGTGAAGGAAGTGGTGCCGCAAATCTACGAGCGCCTGCTGCGCCTGCTGCGCTGGCGGCTGTGGGTCATCGAGAAGCTGCGGCCCTCGCCCTGGCAGGAGACGCTGTTCTGGGCGGCGGGCGCGGGCGTGCTGGGCGCGCTGGCCGCGCTGGCGTTTCGCGGCGGCATCGATCTTATCCATTATTTCCTGACGGGCACCGCTGAGGGCATCGTGGATTCGTTCCGCGACTTGGTCTGGTGGCAACGGCTGGCCCTCCCGGCGGTGGGCGGACTGGTGGCGGGCCTGGTGCTCCTGTTTGGCAAGCGCCTGCACCGCGGCCAGAGTTCGACGGACTACATGGAGGCGATTCTGATCGGCAGCGGCCGGCTGCCGATGCGCGCGACCATCGTAAAGAGCACGGCGGCGCTTTTTTCGATCGCCTCCGGTGGCTCGATCGGGCGGGAGGGCCCGATGGTGCAGCTCTCGGCGGTGACGGCGTCGTGGCTGGGCCGGTGGCGCAAATTTTCCGCTCCGCAGCTGCGCCTGCTGGTGGCGTGCGGTGCGGCGGCGGGCATCGCCTCGGCCTACAACGCGCCGATCGCGGGTTCGTTCTTCGTGGCCGAGATCATCCTCGGCACCATCGCCATGGAGAGCCTGGGGCCACTGGCCGTGTCCGCCGTCGCGGCGACGCTGACGATGCGGACGCTCTCGAACGCCCATACGCTTTATGCGGTGCCCGCCTTCACCCTGCACTCACTGTGGGAGATCGGCCCGTTTGTGGTGCTCGGCCTGCTGGCCGGCACGGTGGCCCCGTTCTTCCTGCGTTCGTTGCGGACGGTGGAGGGTTGGTTCGCGCGGACCAAGCTGCCGGTGCCAATCCGGCTGATGCTGGGCGGCCTGGTCGTGGGCGGCCTGGCCATCTGGGTGCCAGAGGTCTGCGGCAATGGCTACAGCGTGGTGGTGGCGATCCTCAATGGCCAGCTGCTGTGGACCGCGCTGGTGCTGGTGCTGGTGTGCAAGTGGGCGGCGACCGCGGCGTCGTTCGGCTCGGGTGCACCGGGTGGTGTGTTCACGCCGACGCTGTTCATGGGCGCGAGCCTCGGTTATCTTTTCGGCTTTGCGGTGCACGAGGTCTGGCCGGCGGGCGCGGCGGACCCCCGGGCTTTCGCGCTCGTCGGCATGGGCGCGCTGCTGGCGGCGGCGAGCCATGCGCCGGTCATGGCCATCATCATGCTCTTCGAGATGACGCTGAGCTACGACATCATCATGCCGCTCATGCTGTGCAGCGTGATCGCGTATTACACGGCGCGCGGCATCGAGGACCAGTCGCTCTACAGCGAAGCGCTGAATAAGAAGGCGGCCGAGGCGCCCGAGGCGGTGCGGCTGCCCGGCGTGGTGGCCGACCTGGTCAAGCCGCAGGCCGCGCCGGTGCTGTTGACCGCGCGCTTCGAGGAGATTGCCCGGCTGTTTCTGCAGACGCGGCACGAGGAAATCTACGTCACCACGCCCGAGGGGAATTATGCCGGCGCGATTTCGCTGCATGACATCAAGCCCTACCTGAACGACCCGGCCGTCGCGACCCATGTCATCGCCGGCGACCTGTTGCACGACGAGGTCCCGCCGGTGTCGCTGCTGGCACCGCTGGCCGAGGCGCTGCGGATTTTCGCGCAACATGCGGGGCAGACTTTGCCGGTCATCGAACCGGGGACGGGCCAGCTCAAGGGCATGCTCGTGAAGAACGATTTGCTGCTGGCGCTGCTCGAGGGCCGCGGGGCCGAGAAGCGCAGCGGCCATACGCAGGTGCCCTGGCGGACGAGCTGATCC
>JANYAM010000045.1 GCA_025361365.1 Opitutus sp.
TTCCTGCCACACCATCCTGACGCAGGGCAAAGGCACGGAGCTCATGCAGTTGAACGGGGCCGGCATGGCGTTCAAGCATCCCGACGGCGAACTCGACCCCGATCTCAGCTGCTCGGACTGCCACAACGGCGGCATCCAGAAGTAAAGATGCCCGGGGCTTACCCGGGGCATTCCCGCCAATTCACTTTTTGCCTGGCCTTGTGGGAGCGAGCTTGCTCGCGACACGATGAAGTCGCGAGCAAGCTCGCTCCCACAAGTAGTGACAGTATCGTTCCAGCTCGGAGTGGGACATGGCAAGGAGGTCCTCGCATGATCCCCGAGGGCAAGGTCAAGGACGTCGGCCTCGTTCGCCGCGTGCGCGAGGATGAGGACGAGGAAATCCAAAAGCCGCTCGAGTGGGGCCTCATCCGCCGCCTCTTCACCTACACCGCGCCCATCAAGGGCAAGGTCATGGCGCTGGTCATCATGACGCTGGTTCGCGCGGCGCAGCTGCCGGCGCTGGGCTGGCTGATGGCGCTGATCATCCAGGGGCCGATCGCCGGTCACGCGGCGGGCGCCGCGGCCGCCGGCCCCGGGGGCTTTTTCCACGTCGCTTCCTGGAGCATCATCACCGGCGTGGTGGTGTATGGGCTGCTCGCGCTCTCCACTGACCTGCTGTTTCACTTCCGCCAGCGCTATGCGCTGGAGATCGGCGAGACGGTGGTCAACGGCCTGCGCGCCGAGCTCTTCGCCCGGACCATGCGGCAGCCGATGAGTTTTTTCCACCGCGTGAAGATCGGGCGCATCATCGGTCGCGTGACCAGTGACATCGAGGCCGTGCGCACCGGCATCCAGGATGTGCTCTTTGTCAGCGTCATCCAGTTCGGCTCGATCGTCTTTTCGGCAGCGGTGATGCTCTGGTGCGATTGGGTGCTGTTCCTCGTGGTGCTGGCGATGGCGCCGGTGTTGTGGGCGCTCAACCGGCATTTCCGCGTGCGGCTCAGCCACTACACCCGCGCCTCGCAGGAAAGCTTCAGCCGCGTGACGGCGACGCTCGCCGAGTCGGTCAATGGCATCCGTGTGACGCAGGGCTTCGTGCGGCAGGAGACGAACGCCGGGTTGTTCCGCAGCCTCCTGGCCGACCACGCCAAGTATAATATAGCGCTGGCCCGCACCTCGGCGATCCTCACCCCGCTGCTCGAGCTGAACAGCCAGTTCTTTGTCGCCACGCTGCTGATGTTCGGCGGCTGGCGCGTGTTCAACGGCGACATGACGATGGGCGGCCTGATCACGTTCTTCCTGCTGGCCAACCAGTTCTTCGCCCCCATTTCGATCATCGGCAACCAATACAACCAGGCGCTGGTGGCCATGGCCGGCGCCGAGCGGGTCTTCCGGCTGATCGACGTAAAACCGGAATGGGAGGATGACCCGGCCGCCACGGAGCTGCCGTCCGTCCGCGGTACCGGCGCCAAGGTCGAGTTTCGGTCCGTGACCTTCGGCTACGACCCGGGCAAACCGGTGCTGCACGACGTCAACTTCACCGTCGAGCCGGGACAGACCGTCGCGCTCGTCGGCCACACCGGCAGCGGCAAGAGCTCCATCATCAATCTCGTTTCCAAGTTCTACCTGCCGACCCGCGGCGAGGTATTGGTGGACGGCCGGGAGATCCGCTCGATCACCAGCCATTCGCTGCACCGGCAGATGGGCATGGTGCAGCAGCAGAACCTGCTTTTTACCGGCACGGTGCTGGAAAACATCCGGCTGGCGAAGCCCGAGGCGACCGAGGCAGAGGTCCGCGAAGCCGCCCGCCGGCTCGATTGCCTGGATTTGCTTGAAGCGCTGCCGCAAGGGTTTGCCACGGAAGTGGGCGAGCGCGGCGCCGGTCTTTCACTCGGCCAGCGGCAGCTCGTCTGCTTCACCCGGGCGCTGGTCGCCGACCCGCGGATCGTCATCCTCGACGAGGCCACCAGTTCGATCGATGCGATCACGGAGGCCCGCCTGCAGAAGGCCTTGGTGGAACTGTTGCGCGGCCGCACCAGCTTCGTGGTGGCGCACCGGTTGAGCACCATCCGGCACGCCGACTTGGTGCTGGTGCTGGACCAGGGTCGCGTGATTGAGCGCGGCACACACACGGAATTGCTGGCGCAGTCCGGCCACTATGCGGCGCTTTACCGGCAGTTCGTGCAGATGGATTTGCCGGGAGCCTAGCCGTTCGGCCCGGTTTCCCGAACCTCGCGGACGCGGCGCAAAAAGCGCGCGCTGCATTTGCCGCAAGACTATTTTGGCGGAAATCATCACGTTTCTCCTCTGGGAAAATGTGATTTTCCCTCTAGAAAATCGTTGCATTGGCTCCGGCCGGTTCTTTGATGACTAGCACTATGGCTAAATCCACTCGTAAACCCAACGCCGCTTTCATGAAGCCGGTTACTCCGGACGCCGCTCTCGCCCCCATCGTGGGTTCGAAGCCGCTTCCCCGCACAGAGCTCACCAAGAAGCTCTGGGCCTACATCAAGAAGAACGGTCTGCAAGACTCCAAGAACCGCCGCAACATCAACGCCGACGCGGCGCTGAAGGTTGTGTTCGGTGGCAAGGCGCAGGTCAGCATGTTCGACATGACCAAGCTGGTCAGCAAGCACGTCTCGTAAGACCCCGCGCTTAGCGAAACCTTTGAAACCGCCGCGGAGCAATCCGCGGCGGTTTTCTTTTGCCCGGATGGGTTGGCCACAAAAAGGCCCAAAGAGATCCGGTCCGCGAAGTGAGTCTGCGTCGCGCCCATCGGCGCGCGGGAGAGGAACGCGGCCGGCAGAATCCCCTGGTGCCTTTTTGTGGCGCAAAATCCTCCGGCATCGACAGGCGTCGTTCACCTCGCGCAGATTCATCTCCAGTCGCCATGACATCTTCTCCTCCCTCGATCCACCGGCAGGCGCTGTTGATGCTCCTGCTCGCCAATTTGTTTTGGGGGCTGAGCTTCCCGCTCATCAAGGCGATGGGTTTCGCGCACCGGCAGGTCCTGCCGGAAAGCAGCACGTGGTTCATCACGGCCTACACGGTGGCGCCGCGCTTCCTGATCGCGGCGATCGTGCTGCTCCTCTTCCTCGGGCCCAAGCTCCGGGGCTTCACGCGCCTCGAGTTCAAGCAAGGCCTCTTCATCGGGATCACGGCGGGTATTGGCATGCTGTTCCAGAACGATGGCCTGCAGTTCACGTCGGCTTCCGTGTCCGCGTTTCTCACGCAGTTCTACGCGATCATGATCCCGACGTGGATTGCCTGGCGGTCGCGCCGCTGGCCCTCGGCCACGGTGCTGGCATGCAGCGTCCTGGTGCTGGTGGGGGTGGCGATTCTCGGGCGCTTTGATTTTCAGGCGATGCGGTTCGGTCGCGGTGAAGGCGAGACGCTGCTCAGTTCGGTTTTTTTTATGATGCAGATCTTCCTCCTCGAGCGGAAGGAGTTCGCGGCCAACCGCGCGCTGCCGGTGTCGCTCGTGATGTTCGGGGTGCAGGCTGTTCTCTTTTCCGCGATGGCGATCCTGACCGCACCCTCGGCGGCGGGCTTGCTGGTACCGTGGACCTCCGGGCCCTGGCTGGGCTCCACGCTCACACTCACGGTGTTCTGCACGCTGGGGGCCTACATCCTCATGAACAGCTGGCAGCCGAAAATCACGGCGACGGAGGCCGGGCTGATTTATTGCGTGGAGCCGTTGTTCACCTCGGTGCTGGCGCTGTTCCTGCCCGCGCTGCTTTCCGCGTGGGGCGGCTTCGTTTATCCGAACGAGCAGCTGACGTGGCACCTGCTGGTCGGGGGTGGGCTTATCACCGTCGCCAACGTCCTCATCCAACTCAAACCGCCCGCGAAGGATTAGGGAGTGTCTTCAAACCCGCCGAACACCGCTTTCCTGTCATTCTGAACGAAGTGAAGAATCCAGTTGTTCGCTCGTAATAGCGGATTCGTCGCACTGGATCCTTCGCTTCGCTCAGGATGACAAACCGGGTTTGAAAACACTCCTTAG
>JANYAM010000091.1 GCA_025361365.1 Opitutus sp.
TCGGCGGTCAGCTTCGGGGGCGATGTCGGCAGCGCAACCAACCGCCTCACCACGCTCTCGGTCACCGGGCGTTACGTCCTCGTGGGCGGCGATGTCTGGACGCAGGGAGACATGAAGATCTCCATCGGCACGGGCGCGACCGGCGACAACGACTTCCTCCAGTTCACCGGCACGGGCGCGCACAATACGCGCCTCGATTCGTTCGACGGTGAGATCATCCTCGGCAGTGGCGCCATCGGTGACGCCGCCAAGACCGCCGCCCCGGGCCGCGCCTCGATCTTCAAGAGCAACGATGGCGATCTCGATATCTTCGCCCGCAAGATCACCATCCAGCCCTTCGAACGCCTGGTCGTGCGCAACGGGTCGTTCATTGCCATCGCCGACGGGACCGCCGCCACCGACGGCATCACCCTGAGCAGCACGGCCGCGACCAACTACGTGATCCTGGTCACCAACGTCACGGGGAGCGGAGGCACCGTTACACCGAGCATCCATTTCCGGTCGCGCGCACCGGCCAGTATTGAATCCCCGGGCGGCACCGTGCAGGACCAGGGCACCGAGCTCGTCGCCAGCGCGGTATATATCTTCAATGCGATCGGCAATGCCACCAATCCCAACCCGACGCGCACGGCCTTCGCCCCGGTGCCCGCCACGGCCAATACCTACGATTACGCGCCGCCCCACACCGGGAATATTGCGAGCCGCCTCGGGGCGACGGTGGTCGATGTGCTGCCCGACAGCGGTGGCATCCAGCACAGTGTCTATATCGCCGACCTGGTGGTGACCAACCAATACCGGCCGAACCCGGTGCCCTTCCTCCTCTATCTCGACCTGAGCACGGCGGGGTTGACGACCGCGACCATCGGCGGGCTCGGGCCCTTCATCACCCCGACCGACAACCTGTTCGGCCTGAACCTGACCCCGTTGCGCACGATCACGACCGTGAACGCCACGCCGCGCACCGTGCTGCAGTCGGCGTTCACGCCGAATGTGCCGCGTGAGGACACCGAGACCGCCCCGCCGGAAGTCGACCTGTCCGCGGCCGTGCGCGAACAGCTGCAGGCCCTCGGCATCTATGCCCGCGGTCTGCGGTTCGACGAGCGCGAGTCACAGCGGCGGCGCATGGGCCTGTTCACAACCATTCCCCAACGCGAGCGTCCCCGGGAGTCCGATTACGAGGTCGCCGAGGCCCGCGTCGAATACCGCGCGGTGCGCGAGGTTCTCCGCCTGGCCACGGACACCGGCCTGATCGGGGAGGACCAGCACAAGTTGGACGAGGTGGCCCGCGCGCTGGCGGCGAGCTTCGAGGCCTTCTCGGTGCTTTCGCTCAACCAGGAAGCGAAGGATTTCCGCGCCTGGCTCGAGGCGAGCTCTGATCCGGATGCCCAGAAGGTGCTCCAGTATGTCAAGAAGCTGCACGAGACCCTGAGCCGAATCGAGCTGCTGGGCCTGACGCGGCAGGAGCTGGCCAGCTCCAAGGCCCAGATTTACGGCAGCATCCTGCGCGCCCGCCTCAATGCGGAGCCGGAATTCCTCCGGGCCCTGGTCGAGGGGCCCCCGGTTACCGCCCGGGTCACACAGCAGGATGCGCCGGCGGGCCGGCCAGCCCACGGCGGCCTGCGCTGAGGGCTGATTTTCACCGGCGGCCGGGCAGGGCGGTGGCTTGATTTCCTCGCTTGTGCCACCGGCAGGAATAGTTATCGAAGGGGTTTGCCGCCCATGGATACCAACCCGAGTTTTGGACACACTAACCCCGGTTTCGGACAGACCAATCCCGCCGCAGGACAGCCCAACCGCCGGTTGGCCGCGGTGATGTTCCTCGATATGGTGGGCTACAGCGCGATGATGGCCGGCGACGAGGAGCGCGCGCTGGCCTGCGTGGGCGAGCTGGAGAAACTCCTCCGGGCCGAGGTGCCGAAGTTTGGCGGCCGCGTGGTGAAGTTCCTCGGTGACGGCTCGATGATGGAGTTTCCCACCGCCCTGGCCGCCGTGCGCGCCAGCCAGAGCATCCTGCAGGACGTCGAGTCTAACAACGCCTGGGTGCCCGCGGAGAAGCGCTATTCCGTCCGCATCGGCCTGCACCTCGGCGAGCTCGTCGACCGGGCGGATGATATCTTTAGTAACGCGGTGAACGTCGCCGCGCGCATCCAGCCCCTGGCCGACCCGGGTGGCATCGCCATGTCGAGTTTCATCTACTCCCAGATCGAGAACCAGCTGGACCTGAAGGGCGTCTATCTGCCGCCGCAGAAGCTGAAGAACATCCCCGAGAAGATGCGCATTTTCCTCGTCGAGCCCGTCGGGGGTGACGTGACCGGGCGCGCCATCCGGCGGCACAAGCCTTTTGCCACCAAGGTCGCCATCGGCGCCGGCGTGGTGGTGGTCGCCGGCTTCCTGGCCTATTACTTCCTGGGCCGGCATTCCTGAGCCGCGCCCGTCCGGCTGGCATGATTGCGTTGCCTTGGGGCGACGGCTGGTTTTGCTTCCGCCTTCATGGCCCAGCCTGAAGCACCCAAGATCATCTTCTCGATGCTCGGCGTCTCGAAGAAGATCGAGCGCAAGGAAATCCTCCGCGACATCTCCCTGTCGTTCTATTACGGCGCGAAGATCGGCGTGCTCGGCCTGAATGGCTCCGGCAAGTCCTCACTCATGCGTATCCTCGCGGGGATCGACACCGAGATCGACGGCCGCGTGCACTTTGAACCCGGCTACACGGTCGGCTTCCTGCCGCAGGAACCGGCTCTCACGCCCGGCGCCACCGTCCGTGCGTGCGTCGAGGAGGGCGTCAAACACCTGACCGACCTCACGGCGGCCTACGATGCCAGCTGGGACGAGCTCGCCGAGGCGGCCAATGACGCGGCCAAGGACGCCATCTCTGACAAGCAGTCCAAGCTGCAGGAGAAGATCGACCACCTCGGGGCGTGGGATGTGGCCCCGATGGTCGAGCAGGCGATGGACGCGCTGCGGTGCCCGCCCGGCGAGGCGATCGTCGACAATCTTTCCGGCGGCGAGCGCCGTCGCGTCGCGCTGGCGCGGCTGCTGTTGCAGAAACCGTCCATCCTCCTCCTCGACGAGCCGACCAACCACCTCGACGCCGACAGCGTCAACTGGCTCGAGCAGCATCTCTCGCGTTACGAGGGCACGGTCATCGCCGTGACGCACGACCGCTACTTCCTGGACAACGTCGCCGGCTGGATCCTCGAGCTCGACCACGGGCACGGCCTGCCGTTCAAGGGCAACTATTCCTCGTGGCTCGAGCAGAAGCAGGCCATGGCCACGGTCGCCGAGCGCACGGAGAGCAAGCGCCAGAAAGCCATGGCGCGCGAACTCGAGTGGATCCGGCAGAGCGCGAAGGCGCGCGTGGCCAAATCCCAGGCGCGCATCAGCGCCTATGAGGCCATGCTCAAGCAGGACGTCGCCGAGCAGGAGAAGAAATTCGAGATCATCATCCCGCCCGGGCCGCGCCTTGGCACGCTCGTCGTGCAGGCGCAGCAGGTGGCCAAGGGCTACGGCGACAAGCTGCTGTTCGAGAACCTGGAGTTCTCGCTGCCGCCCGGCGGCATCGTGGGCATCATCGGCCCCAACGGCGCGGGCAAGACCACGCTCTTCAAGCTCATCACCAACCTGGAAAAACCCGACGCGGGTTCATTCAAGGTTGGCGACTCGGTGAAGTCCGCCTACGTCGAGCAGTCGCGCGACTCGCTCGAGGGCAACAAGACCATCTGGCAGGTCATCAGCGACGAGCAGGAAATCATGACCCTCGGCACGCGCTCGGTGAACAGCCGCGCCTATTGCGCGCAGTTCGGTTTCACCGGGGCGGACCAGCAGAAGAAGGTCGGCGTGCTTTCCGGCGGCGAACGCAACCGCGTGCTGCTGGCCCGCGTGCTCAAGAGCGGCGCCAACCTGCTCCTGCTCGACGAGCCGACCAACGACCTCGACGTGAACTCCATCCGCGCGCTGGAGGAGGCGTTGGAGAGCTTTGCCGGCTGCGCGGTGATCATCTCCCACGACCGCTGGTTCCTCGACCGCACGGCGACGCACATCATGGCCTTCGAGGG
>JANYAM010000116.1 GCA_025361365.1 Opitutus sp.
GTAAAACACGCGCGCCGCAGGCGCTCATAATGAACTGCTTCGCAGCAGGCTATTATCATCGCGCTCGGAGAGCTCGATCCACCGGCGGTCATAGACCGCCGCTACAGTTTTCAGTCGCGCCACTGGCGCAACCTCCGTCACCCTCCGGGGTCGTAACCGCACTTGTTCATGAAGCCGGCCCGCTTGCTGCTCATCTTCCTCGGCGCTCTCCTCGCGCTCGTCCTCGTGGCCGGCGGCATCGCCCTGGTGCCGGGGGTGCAGCGCTGGGCGGTCTTGCGTGCCGCGCGCGGCACGCCGGGGCTCAAGTTTGAGGTGGCGACCGTCTCGGCCGGCCTGAACCGGTTCAGTCTGGCGGGCGCGAAACTGGAGAAAGGCGGCCTTCTCGTGGAGCTGGGCCAGTTGGAGGGTGACTACTCATTCTGGCAATTGTTGTTCAGCCGCCGCCTCGCCGTCGAACAATTGACCGGTCGCGGTCTGCTGGTGGACGCCAGCCGGCTTTCGCGCAACAAGGCCGGGATCGCCGCCGCCGGTGCACCCGCCGCGGCGCCGGGCTTGCTGGCCCAGGTCGAGCTTCCGTTTGAACTTGTGCTCGGCGATTGCCAGCTCGAGGGCCGGGCGCTCCTGCCGGGTTCCGCCGGCGGCCCGCCCCTCGCGGTGGAATACAAGGTGACCGGCGGCAGGCTGGCGCCGGGGCAGGAGGGCACGCTGGTGTTCGCCGCGACGCTGCGGAATCCCGCGCCGGGGGCCCGTGTCACCCTGCTACGCTCCACCGTCACCCTGCGCCTGCTCGAGACCGAGCACCGGACTTTCAGTCGCATCGGCCTGACCGCGGTCGTGGACGCCGAGGGAAAGAATCTTTCCGGGCAGGAGCAGTTGAAGGCCACCGCCGGGCTCGAGAAGACGGCTGCGGGCGAAAACTACGGCCTGAGTGTGGACACCCTCATCGGCGGCACCGCTGCGAACCTGCTGACGGTGCACGCGGCGTTGCCCGCGGGCGGCAGGGAATACGCCGGGGACTGGAAGGTGCTGGCGCAAACCGCGCAGGTCGAGCCGTTCTTCCTCGGCGCCGCGCTGCCCGAGTTCAATGCCCGCGGCGAGGGGCACTTTGCCTTCAATCCCGCGACCGCCGCCGCCAGCTTCCAAGGCAGCTTGGTGGCGGACGTCAGCCGGCTGGAACTGTTCGAGCCCGCCTGGCGGGCGATTGGCCCCGTCAAGGCCGAGGCGCAGTTTGACGTGGCCGAGGCGGACGGCGTTGCCCGCTTGAACGAGCTCAAGGTTTCTCTGGCAGGCGAGTCGCCCGTGCTCGAGCTGGCCGCGGCGCGCGCCGCGGAAATCAATTTCAAGGAACACCGCCTTCAGGTCGGCAGCTCGTCCCCTGGCGAGGCGCTGACCCTGACCATCCACGGCCTGCCGCTCGCGTGGGTGCGGCCCTTCGTGCACGCGGCCGATGTGTCTGGCGGGATGATCACCGGCCAGCTGGCCGTCACCGGCGAGGCCGACCGGCTGCTCTTGCACGCCGTGCAACCGCTGCGCGTCGGGCAACTAAACATCGTCCAGGCTGGCGTCCCATTCCTGGTCAAGGCGGACGTGACGCTGGGCTTCGAGGCCGTGTTGACGGCGAAGGAGCTCACGGCAGTCGTCAGCGGCTTCACGTTGCAAACCCCGGCGGGAGACTCGCTGTCGGCGCAAGCCAAGGTCGCGCTGCCGGTCGGGCCGGATCCGTCTATCTCGGTCGTCGCCCAATACACCGCGGACCTGCCGACGCTGCTGGCGCCCTGGCTGCCGCTGGGGCGCGTCAAGGGGGCCGGTGAGGCGGACTTCACGCTGGCGGGGAAAAAACTGGAGCTGCGCCAGCTGCAGACCGGGGTGACGGATGCGGCGGGGCACGATCTCTTCAAGGCTGCCGCGCTCCGGGCATTCACCTTTGATCTCGCCACCCGTCGTGCCGAGGTGTCCGGGGCCGTCGGCGCGGTCGATTTGCTGCGGGTGACGCTCGACCGCCTGCCGCTGGCGGCGCTGCCGGTGAGTCTCCCGGGTGCGCAGCTCGGCGGCGTTGTGACGCAGGGTGAACTAGTGCTCGCGATGGACGGCGACAAACTGACCGTGCGTTCGTCGTCGGCTTTCAAACTGGGCGAGCTTTCGCTCACGGAGCAGCGGCAGCCGGCGTTCGCCGGCCTGAGCCTCGAGGCCCGGCCGATCCTTGAGCTGACCAGCGGCGCCAATGCCCGGTTCCAGACGGGTGACATCACGGTGCGCAACGCCGCAGGGGATCTTTTACTCTCGGCCAAGGGCGAGGCGACGCAGGCCGCCGGCGGCGACCTGCAGGGCACGCTGAGTTTCACGCTCGAGGTGCCGGCCCTCGCCACGCAGCCGGTTTTCGCCGGGGCCCAGGCTGTCTCGGCGGGGCGCGCCAGCGGCGAAGTGCGCGTGGCGCTGGGCGCGACGCGGCAGGTCGAGGCCCGCCTGACCGTCAACGGCCTCGTGGCGGCCGGCACCAACGCCACGCTGCCGGTGGCCAACCTCAGTTTCCGCGCGGTGGTGGCGGCCGACGGAAAGCTCAGCGTGCAGGCGCCCCTGCTGCTGGACCGGGGCGGCCAGCGGTCCGATTTGAATTTCTCCCTGGACCTCACGCCCGCGGGTCGCGGCTACGCGATCAGCGGCGGGCTGACCGGCGAGCACGTCGAGCTGGCCGACGCGCTGGCTGTGCTCGGGGTCTTTTCCGCACCAGCGGCCGCGGGAGCCAAGCCGGTCCAACCCGCCGAGCCCACCGCGCCGGTGAAACTGGTCGCAGACACCACGCCCCCCTGGTCGCATTTCACCGGCCAGCTGGGCCTGGACGTAAAGTCCGTCGCGCGCGGGACGGAGTGGGCGATGACCGGGCTGACCGGCCAGGTCGTCATCGAGTCGGCGGACGTCACGCTGCAGAAGCTGGAGGCGACCTTCGGCGAGAAGGGCCGCTTCACGGCGAAGGCGCTCCTCAGTTTCACCAAGGGCGCGTTGCCGTATGAGCTGACTGGCAATTTCGCCCTGACCGAATTCGACGCGGGGAAACTATTCAAGGCGCTCGAGCCGGCCAAACCGCCGACGGTCGAGGGCGTGTTCACGGTCGCCGGCGATTTCACGAGCACCGGGGAGACCCTCGGTCGCACCTTGGAACGCACCCGTGGCTCGTTCGGGCTGACCAGCCGGGCGGGCGTTTTCCGCGGCCTGCAACGCACCACCAACAAGGTCTCGATGGCCACCAAGGCCGTGGATCTCGTCGGCTCGCTGTTCGGTTCCAGCCGGGTCGTGGAAAAAGTCGCCGGGTCGGCCTACGTCGTGGACCAGCTGGCGCAGGCGCTCGGGGAGTTCAACTACGACCAGCTCAGCGTGAAGCTGACGCGTGACGAGTCGCTCAACGTGGCGCTGGAGGACATCAGCCTGGTCTCGCCCGAGATCCGGTTGATCGGGAAGGGGACGGTCACCTACGTGGCGGACAAGCCGCTGCTGGAGCAACCGCTCAAGGCCTCGCTGTCGCTCGCCGCGCGCGGCAAGGTTGAGGAGCAGCTCGGCAAGCTGCGCGCCCTCAACGGAGCTCGGGACGAACTGGACTACGCGAAGACGAAGGAGGCGGCCACGTTTGGTGGCACGCTCCTGCGACCCGACCCGACGGCCTATTTCACCCGGCTCGCCGCCGGCAAGCTGACCGACCTGCTGACGCCGGACAACTGAGGTAGGGCGCGGACTCCGCTCCGCGCCATGTCCGAAAAGCGGTGAAGGGACTCGCCGCCCTACCAGTGGCAGCCGGAGCTTGTCGTTCGCCGCCAAGCCGCCAACACTGGCCGCAATGAATTCACGCATTTTCGGGAAGGCCGGCCGGCTCGTCAGCGAGATCGGCCTCGGCACGTGGCAGCTCGGCGGAGGGTGGGGCGATGTCACGGATGAAGCGGCGCTGGCCACGCTCCGCGCGGCCTACGAGACGGGCACGACCTTCTTCGACACCGCCGACGTCTATGGCGACGGCCGGAGCGAGACGCTCATCGGGAAATTTCTGAAGTCGGCGAAGGTCCGGGAGCGCGTCTTCATCGCAACGAAGCTCGGCCGTCGCGGCGATCCCGGTTGGCCGAAGAACTTCACACGCGAGGTCGTGCGCGCCCACACCGAGGATTCGCTCCGCAAGCTCGGCGTCGAGGCGCTCGACCTGACGCAGTTCCACTGCGTGCCGCCGGAGGTGCTGATGCGCGGCGAGCTGTTCGGCTGGGTCGCCGAGCTGCAGCGCGAGGGCAAGATCAAGGACTACGGCGCCAGCGTCGAGGCGATGGACGAGGCGCTGTGGTGCTGTGCCCAGCCCGGCTGCGCCGCTCTCCAGATCATCTTCAATATCTTCCGGCAAAAGCCCGTCCACACGCTCTTCGACGCCGCCCGGCACAGTGGCGTGGCACTGATCGTCCGCCTGCCGCTGGCCAGCGGGCTGCTCGGGGGCAAGATGACGGCGCAGACGAAGTTCCCCGCGAACGATCACCGCAATTTCAACCGCGATGGCCAGCAGTTCAATGTTGGCGAGACCTTCGCCGGCCTGCCATTTGAAAAGGGCGTGGCGCTGGCCGATGCGCTCAAGCCGTTCGTGCCGGCCGGCATGACGATGGCGGAATTCTCGCTCCGCTGGTGCCTCGACTTCGAGGCGGTGAGCGTGCTCATCCCCGGCGCGCGCAACCCGGCCCAGGCGCTGGCCAATGCGCGGGCCTCCGTGCTCGCCCCGCTCGGCGCCGACCGGCACGTGAAGCTCGCGGCCTTCTACGAGCGCGAGGTCGCCGCCCACATCCGCGGGCCATACTAAAATAAATATGAAGTAAGAATGACGAAGGAAGAAATGCCGGCCACTACTCAGCAGCCAGATTTCCCCCTTCCTAATTCTTCCTTCTGCCTTCCTCCTTCCCTGTGATTACCGCCGTTCATTTCCGGAACTTCAAGGCCCTGCGCTCGGCGGCCGTGCGACTGGAGCCCTTCAACCTCTTCATCGGGCCGAACGGCAGCGGCAAGACCAGCCTGATCCAGGCGTTGCTGCGGTTGCGCACGCTCTCCGGCCTCCCAGTGGTGCACGGCCACGACCTCAAGGGCCAGAAGTCCGCGGGCCCGCAGATCGAGTTTCATTTCAATCCGCCGTTCCAGAACGTCCGGGTGACGCTGGGCTGCAACTCCGACGAGCTTGTCTGCAACCAGCTGGTGGTGGACCACCCGCCGGGGATCGCCGGCGAGGGCCAGTGGGCGGAATTGCGCACCAAGTTGCAGGGCATCCGCGCCTACCTGTTCGATCATTACGCCATGGCCGTGCCGGCGAAGCGCAGCGATGGCACGGAGCTGGCGTCCAACGCGGGCAATCTCGCGGCCGTGCTCGCGCAGCGGCGCGAACAGGCTCCCGCGGCCCTGAAGGCGCTGGAAGAGGATTTCTGTCGCATCCTGCCGGAGTTCGCCGGACTGGACTTTCGTGATGGCGGTGACGGCCGGGTTGAGCTGGTCGCGCGGCTGGCCGGCGGCGACGAGCGTATCACCGCCGAGAGCCTGTCGCAGGGCACGCTCTATCTGCTCGCCACACTCACGCTGGCGCACACCCCGGCGCCACCGACGGTGGTGTGCCTGGAAGAGGCCGACCGCGGCGTCCACCCGCGCATG
>JANYAM010000120.1 GCA_025361365.1 Opitutus sp.
GGTCGAGTTGCGGATGCAGTTCCCCTCGGTGGGCCGCCTGCAGCGCCTCGATCTCCGTCAGGGCGGCGGAGATGGCCGGTCCATCAGAATTCTTAATCCCAGCGTGGAGCTGGATAAGCGCGGCTTTGATCTTGGTCTCGGGCATTTTGCGGGTCTGGAATTAAAGTATCTTAATCAGCGGGTTGGGCCGGCATTATTCCCAATTCATCTGCTCGCTCTGAACCTGAATCCCCTTGTCTCTGCAGACTGCCGATGCTCCCATTCACATCCCACGCTTACTGTTACCCCACGTGATAGGCAAGCCGTCATCCCCCGACGACTCTTCACTCCCTTATTTCCATGAATCCCGTCACCGTTTCCGAACGCGCCAATGCCGGCGTCATTGAGGAATACTACCAGCGCTGGCTCGACAACCCGGACTCGGTTGACCCGACGTGGCGCGCGTTTTTCCAAGGCTTCACCCTGGGCAGCAACGGCCAGGCCGCGACGGGCGCCCCCGCTGGCGCCGTGGTCGACGCTTCCAAGCAGGCCGGTGTCTATTACCTGATCAACGCCTACCGCGCCATCGGCCACATCCAGTCGCACCTTGACCCCCTCAGCGACGCGCCGCCTCCCTCCCCCAAGCTGGCCTTGAGCCTCTTCCGCCTGGCCGACGCCGATCTCGACACGGTGTTCGACGTCAGCAATTTCGCCGGCGGCGGCCAGATGAAGCTGCGCGACATCGTCGCGGCGCTGCATCAGATTTATTGCGGCCATGTCGGCGTGGAATACGCCCACATCCAGGACCAGGACGCGCGCCGCTGGCTCCAGGAGCGCATCGAGTCCACCCGCCTCCAGCCGAAGTTCACCACGCCGGCCAAGGTCCGCATCCTCCGCCGCGTCCACAAGGCCGAGCTTTTCGAGAAATTCCTCCACACGAAATACGTCGGCCAGAAGCGCTTCTCGCTGGAGGGCGGTGAGACAGTCATCGCCGCGCTCGACGCCGTCATCGACCACTGCCCCGTCTCCGGCATCGAGGAAATCGTCATGGGCATGGCCCACCGCGGCCGCCTCAACGTGCTCACCAGCATCCTGCGCAAGTCCTTCGACCAGCTCTTCGAGCAGTTCTCGGAGAACTACATCCCCGACACCGTCGCGGGCGATGGCGACGTGAAGTATCACCTCGGCTACGAGTCCATCCTCACCACCACCGCCGGCGCCAAGGTCGAGGTCCGCCTCACCGCCAACCCGTCCCACCTCGAGATCGTCAATCCCGTCGTCGAGGGCAAGGCCCGCGCCCGCCAGCGCATCCGGGGCGACAGCAAGGAGCGCCGCAAGGTCATGCCGCTGCTCATCCACGGCGACGCCGCCGTCGCCGGCCAGGGCATCGTGGCCGAGACGCTCAACTTCTCGCAGCTCCCAGGCTACCGCACCGGCGGCTCGCTCCATTTCGTCATCAACAACCAGATCGGCTTCACCACCGACCCGTCCGACTCACGCTCGACGCGCTACTGCACCGACATCGCCAAGCTGGTCGAGGCGCCGATCTTCCACGTCAATGGCGACGATCCCGAGGCCGTGTGCATGGTCGCGCAGCTCGCGGTGGATTTCCGCGTCAAGTTCAAGCGCGACGTGTTCATCGACATGTATTGCTACCGGAAGCACGGCCACAACGAGACCGACGAGCCGTCCTTCACCCAGCCCGCGCTCTACAAGAAGATCGCCGCCCACGAACAGGTCTCCGCCATCTACACCAAGCAGCTCGTCGCCGAGGGCTCCATCACCCCGGCCGAGGGCGAAGCGATCAAGACCGAGTATTCGGCCGCCCTGGAAGAGAACCTCGGCAAGGCCAAGACCCGCGAGGCCGCCAAGGTGGCGAAGCGCAAGGCCGCGGCCGCGGCCGACACGGTCGCGACCGATGTGTTCAAGGGTTCGACCGCCATTTTCCAGCCGGCCTACACCCACGCGCCGGTGACGACCGCCGTCGCCCCGGCCATCCTCGACCAAGTCGTGAAGGCGCTCACCACCGTGCCGGCCGACTTCAAGATTCACGCCAAGATCAGGCGCTTCATTGACGGCCGCGCCGAGGCGCACAAGAACGGCGGCCCCTACGACTGGGGCATGGGCGAGGCGCTGGCCTTCGGCACGCTCCTGCTCGACGGTTCGCCGATCCGGCTCAGCGGCCAAGACAGCGAGCGCGGCACGTTCACGCACCGCCACGCCGTCTTCACAGACACGGACACCGGCGCGAAATTCACCGCGCTCAACACGATCGCGGACACCCAGGCGAAGTTCTGCGTCTACAACTCGCTCCTCTCCGAGGCCGCCGTGCTCGGCTTCGACTACGGCTACTCGCTCGACTACCCGGACATGCTCTGCATCTGGGAAGCGCAGTTCGGCGACTTCGCCAACGGCGCGCAGGTCGTGCTCGACCAGTTCATCGCCGCCGGCGAGTCGAAGTGGCAGCGCACCAGCGGCATCACGCTGCTCCTGCCGCACGGCTACGAGGGCCAGGGCCCCGAGCACTCGTCGGCCCGCCTCGAGCGCTTCCTGCAGTCCTGCGCCGAGAACAACATCCAGGTCGCCAACCTCACGACGCCCGCCCAGCTCTTCCACGTGCTGCGCCGCCAGATGAAACGCGAGTTCAAGAAGCCGCTCGTCATCATGTCGCCCAAGTCCCTGCTGCGCCACCCAGCCGCGGTGTCGAAGCTCGTCGATTTCACCACCGGCGGTTTCTCCGAGATCATCGACGATCCGCTCGAGTCGCAAAAGTGCGACCGCCTCATCCTCTGCTCCGGCAAAGTTTATTACGACCTCGTCGACTACCGCGAGAAGAACAAGGTCGAGCACACCGCGATTATCCGCGTCGAACAGCTCTACCCGCTGCATCGCGACCGCCTGGGCGAACTCGCCGATGACTACGGCCGCGACGCCCGCCTGATCTGGTGCCAGGAGGAGCCGCAGAACATGGGCGCGTGGAACTATATTGCGCCACACCTCGAGGAGCTCTTTGGCCGCAAGGCGATCTACGCCGGCCGCGATGCCGCCGCCTCTCCCGCCGTCGGCCTGCTCGCCCTGCACCGCATGCAGCTCGCCACCTTCCTCCGCAAGGCTTTCACCCTTTAATCCCTCACCCCCAATTTCTCATGGCCATTGAAGTCAAAATCCCCCCGATGGGCGAATCCATCACCTCCGGCGTGCTCTCCAAGTGGCACGTCGCCGATGGCGCCATCGTCAAGAAGGACCAGCCCCTCTTCGAGCTCGAGACGGACAAGATCACTTCGGAGGGCACGGCCGAGGTCGCCGGCAAGATCACTTTCAAGGTTACCGCCGGCACCGAGGTCAAAATCGGCCAGGTCGTGGCCTCGATCGACGAGTCCGCGGCCGGTTCATCGACGGCACCCGCACCCGCTGCAGCCGCTCCTGCGGCTGCACCCTCCGAAGCTTCAGCGAAGGGGGGCGAGCAGTCCCCTGCGGTCCGCCGCATCGCCGCCGAGACCGGCATCGATCCCGCTTCCGTCCCCGGTTCCGGCAAGGCCGGCCGCGTCACCAAGGGCGACATGCTCGCCGTGGGTGACAAACCCTCTGCCCCGGCTCATGTGGCGGCTCCGGCCGCGAAGCCCGTGGCTGCTCCGGTGGCGACCGGCGAGCGGCAGACGCGCGTGAAGATGACCAAGCTGCGCCAGACCATCGCCAGCCGCCTGGTCTCCGCCCAGCACGAGGCCGCCATGCTCACGACTTTCAACGAGGTCGACATGTCTGCCGTCATGGAGCTGCGCAAAAAATATCAGGACGACTTCGTGAAGAAAAACGGCGTGAAGCTCGGCTTCATGAGCTTCTTCACCAAGGCCGTCGTCCACGCCCTCCGCGAAGTGCCGGCCGTCAACGCCCGCATCGACGGCGACACCATCGTCCAGAACCACTACTACGACGTCAGCATGGCCGTCTCAACCGAGAAGGGCCTCATGGTCCCGGTCATCCGCAATTGCGACACGCTCGGGATGGCCGACATCGAGAAGGCCATCGGCGAGGCCGCCAAGAAGGCCCGCGACGGCAAGATCACCCTCGCCGACCTTGAGGGCGGCGTCTTCACGATCACCAACGGCGGCATCTTCGGCTCGATGCTCTCGACCCCAATCCTCAACGCCCCGCAGAGCGCCATCCTCGGCCTGCACGCCATCAACGAACGCCCCGTCGCCGTCAACGGTCAGGTCGTCATCCGCCCGATGATGTATCTCGCCCTGAGCTACGATCACCGCCTCGTCGACGGCAAGGAAGCCGTCACGTTCCTCGTCAAGGTCAAGCAGGCCATCGAGGATCCCACGCGTCTCATCGTCGGCGTCTAAGTCACCATGGACTCCTACGATGTCGTCATCATCGGCGCCGGCCCCGGCGGCTACGTGTGCGCCTTCCGCGCCGCCCAACTCGGCCTGAAGGTCGCGCTCATCGAGAAACGCGCCACGCTCGGCGGCACCTGCCTCAACGTCGGCTGCATTCCGAGCAAGGCCCTGCTCCACTCCTCCGAACACGTCGCCTTCGCCAAGTCACACGCGGCCGTCCACGGCATCAAGTTCGGCTCGGTCGAGGTTGACCTACCGACGATGCTCAAGCGCAAGGACGAGGTCGTGGCCAAGAACACCGGCGGTCTCACCATGCTGGCCAAAGCCCGCAAGGTCACCGTCCTCACCGGCGAGGCTTCCTTCACGTCCGCCACCATCGTTGCCATCAAGGGCGAGAAGGGTGTGACCGAGGTCACCGCCAGGAACATCGTCATCGCCACCGGCTCCGCGCCCGTCGAGCTGCCGTTCATGAAGTTCGACGGCAAGACCGTCGTCTCCAGCGACCAAGCCATCGCTTTCCCCGAGGTCCCGAAGAAGCTCGTGGTGGTCGGCGGCGGCGTCATCGGCGTCGAACTCGGCTCCGTCTGGTCGCGCCTCGGCGCCGACGTCACAGTCGTCGAGTTCCTGCCGAAGATCATCGCCACCTACGACGACGACATCATCCGCAATTTCACGCGCATCGTCCAGAAGCAGGGCCTCAAGATCGAGGTCGGCGCCAAGGTCACCGGTTTCGCCAACGGCATCCTCACCGCCGAGCGCGACACCGAGAAGCTCTCCTTCCCTGCCGACAAGGTCCTCGTGGCCGTCGGCCGCCGCCCCTACACCGACTCGCTCGGCCTGGACAAGGCCGGCGTCGAGTTCGACGACAAGAAGCGCGTCAAGGTGGACAATCATCTCCGCACCACGGCCAAGAACATCTGGGCCATCGGTGACGTCGTCGCGGGCCCGATGCTCGCGCACAAGGCCGAGGAGGACGGCGCCGCCGTCGCCGAGTGGATCGCCGGCAAGGCGGGCCACATCAACTGGGACCTCGTCCCGGGCATCGTCTACACGCACCCGGAAGTTGCCAGCGTCGGCCTCGGCGAAGACCAAGCCAAGGCCCAGGGCATCGCGGTCAACATCGGCAAGTTTAACTTCGCCGCCAACGGCCGCGCCATCGCCGCCGACGCCACCGACGGCTACGTGAAGATCATTGCGGATGCCAAGACCGACAAGATCCTCGGCGCGCAGATCCTCGGCGCCAACGCCGGCGAGCTCATCTCGGAAATCGTCACGCACATGGAATACGGCGGCAGCGCCGAGGACCTCGGCCGCACGATCCACGCCCATCCCACCATGAGCGAAGCGATCAAGGAAGCCGGCCTGGCCGTCAGCAAGTCCGCGATCCACGGGATGTGAAGAAGCTCATCCTCTGGGATATTGACGGCACGATCATCGTCTCGCACGGCGCGGGCGTGCGGGCCATGGAGAAGGCGCTCACCAAGCACTTCGGCCTGACTTGCGACCTGAGCCGGATCGACTGGGCCGGCCGCACCGACAGCTGGATCACCGGTGAGGTATTCCGCCATGTCGGCCTGCCGGACACGCCGCAGAATTCGCACGACTACCTGCAGACCTATCTCGAGCTGCTGCCGCAGGAACTGCGCGCCGGCAAACAGGGCCAGGTGCTGCCCGGAGTGCTGGAACTGCTGGAGACGTTGCATCACCGCAAGGACCTCGCCCAAGGCCTGTTGACCGGCAACCTGCGCCGCGGGGCGGAGTTCAAGCTCACGCACTACAAGGTCTGGCACTACTTCGAGTTCGGCGCTTTCGCCGACGACAGTCCGCGCCGCAACGACCTCGGGCCGCATGCGCTGCGCCGCGCCAAGGAGCGCCATGCCGTGGAATTCGAGCCGGCCAACACCTTCATCATCGGCGATACGCCGCACGACATCGAGTGCGGCAAGGTCATCGGCGCGCGGACGATCGGCGTGGCCACCGGCCGGTTCAGCGTGGCCGAGCTGGCCGCGCATGCGCCGACCGCGGTGTTCGCCAATTTCGCCGATACGGCGGCGTTCCTGCGGGTGATCGACGCGGTTTGAGTCTCAGCGGGTGGTCGCCGATTTCCATATCGGCGACAGGCGTCGTTGTGGAAAACGACGCCCACCCATTCACCGCTTCACGTATTCGACAGCGGTCACCTTGCCGTCGCGAAACTCGACGCGCATTTTCTCCTCGGGATCATATTCCCCGCTGGATGTGCTCAGCCCGACGCCCGCGGACGAGTGCCGGCCAATCGAACCGCCGACCCCGATGCCAAAACTGAAGCGCGGGCCGTTGTCATGATAGATCCAGATCTCGGCCGTGCCCGTCGCAGACTGGTGGTTGAACTGCCGCGTGGGCTCGCCCAGGGCGAGGAGCACCATTTCGGGCGTGAAACCGATGTCGACTTCACCGGCGCGAATCTTCTGCTGCACGGCGGACGGATATTGGTCGAAGGCGGACTGGCGCTTGGCAATACGGGAGTCCGGGGTGGACGAACAAGCCGCCAGCAGGACGGCGGAGGTGAGACATAAGGCGAATAGCAGGGGGCGCATGGCGGGTTTTGGTTTGCGGAAGCCAAGGGTGGCCGGAATAACGACAGTCGCAACCCAACCCGGTTCAATTTTCCTAAAGACGTTATGAAAAAATCCACCATCGCCATCGGCTCCGATCACGCCGGCTTCGCCTACAAGGAGAAGATCAAGGCCCTGCTGCTGGCCGAGGGGCATATCGTGAAGGACTGCGGCACGAACTCGGATGCGCCGTGCGATTACCCCGACTTCATTCGGCCGGTCGCCGAGGCGGTCGCCCGCGGCGAGGTCGAGCGTGGCATCGTGTTAGGCGGCTCGGGCAACGGCGAGGCCATCGTCGCGAATCGCGTGAAGGGCGTTCGCTGCGGGCTGTGCTGGAACGAGCAAGTCGCCATCTGGAACCGTTCGCACAACGACGGCAACTGCCTCTCGATCGGCCAGCGCACGGTGAGTGAAGAAGAGGCGCTGAAGATCGTCAAAGTGTGGCTTACGACCCCGTTCGAGGGTGGGCGCCATCTCGCCAGGATTCAGAAAATCGATCATGTATAATGATTTACGATACATTGAGCGCCCGGCAATATATATTTTGACATAACAACATATCACATCAAAGTAATCGCCCATGGGAACAAGGCATCGCGGCACCAGCGAAGAGATCAATGCACTCAACGCATTCATCAAGCTGCAGCGTGCCGGCGAGTCAGTGTCCGCGCGCGTGCATGCCGTTCTGCCCGAGGGTTTGACCGTCACGCAGTTCGGCGTGCTTGAGGCGCTCCATCACATCGGGCCGCTCTGCCAGAGCGAGCTGGCCGAGAAACTCCTCAAGAGTGGCGGCAATCTCACTCTGGTGGTGGATAACCTGGAGAAGGCCGGCTATGTCGGCCGGGAGCGCGATCCGGCCGACCGTCGCTTCGTCGTGGTGAAACTCACGCCCAAGGGCGAGACCTTCATCGCCGCCCTTTTCCCCAAGGTCGTCGCCAACGTCACCCGCGAGATGAGCGCCCTTTCGGGCACAGAGCTCTCCGACCTCGGCCGGCTTTGCAAAAAAATCGGTCTCCGCGGCTGATTTGCTTTTTTCTACTTTATACTTTAACATCAAAGCTTATGAACGCACAAGTCACCGGACTCCACCACATCACCGCTATCGCGTCTGACCCGCGTCAGAATCTCGATTTCTACACCCGCGCCCTTGGGCTGCGCTTCGTGAAGAAGTCCGTGAACCAGGACGACCCGGGCACCTACCATCTCTACTATGGCGACTATGCCGCCTCGCCGGGCACCATCCTGACTTTCTTCCCTTGGGCCGGCCTGCGCCGCGGCCGGCCGGGCACCGGCCAGGCCTACGCCACGGGCTTCTCCGTGCCGGCCGGCTCCCTGCCCTTCTGGCAGGCGCGCTTCACCAAGCTGGACGTGAAGCAGCAGCCGATCGAGTCGCGCTTCAGCGACGAAGTGCTGCCGTTCACCGATCCGGACGGCCTGCGTCTTGAACTGGTCGCCACCAGCGAGACCGACCCGCGCCCCGCGGCTCCCGCGAAGGATGTGCCCGCTGAGTTCGCCATCCGTGGTTTCCACAGCTCGACGCTGGCGCTCGCTGACGCCGCCGCCACCGCCCAGGTGCTCACGGGCAGCATGGGCTACAAGCTTGCCGGCCAATCGGGTCATCGCGCCCGCTACTCCGCCGGCAACGGCGGCCCCGGCACCTACGTCGACCTGTTGACCGATCCCGCGCTTCCGCGCGGCCTCAACGGGGCCGGCACGATCCACCACGTCGCCTTCCGCGTCGCCGACGACGCCACCGAGGTCGCCACGCGCGAGATCCTGCTCAAGGACGGACTGCACGTCAGCCCGGTCATCGACCGCGCCTACTTCAAGTCCATCTACTACCGCGAGCCGGCCGGAGTGCTCTTCGAGATCGCCACCGACGGCCCGGGCTTCGCCATTGACGAGCCCCTCGACCAGCTCGGCACAATCCTCGGCCTGCCGCCGCATCTGGAACTGCACCGCGCCGAGATCGAGGCCGCGCTGCCCAAGCTCAACTAACCATGTCCACCCTCTCCTATCTCCATCGTTTCGAAGCTGGCACGGATCTGGCCGCGCCGCCGCTGCTCCTGCTCCACGGCACGGGCGGCGATGAGAACGACCTGATCCCCCTCGGGCAGAAAATCTCCCCGGGCTCGGCCTTGCTGAGCCCGCGCGGCGACGTGAGCGAACACGGCGCCAGGCGCTTTTTTGCCCGACTCTCCGAGGGCGTTTTCGACCCGGCTGAGGTCACGCGGCGCACGCACGCGCTCGCCGATTTCATCGCTGCCGCGGCAAAACACTATCGCTTCGATCTGACGAAACTCACCGCCGTCGGCTTTTCCAACGGCGCGAACATCGCCGCCACGCTGCTGTTGCTGCGCCCGGAAACCCTGGCCGGCGCCGTCCTCTTGCGCCCGATGGTCGTGCTCGAGCCGAAGCAGCTGCCCGACCTGAAGGGCAAGCGCGCCTTCCTGTCCTCCGGCACGGTGGATCCCATCGTGCCCGCCGACCACCCGGGCCGTCTGGCGCAGCTGCTGCGCCGCGCCGGGGCCGACGTCACCCTGCAGACGCCCGCCGCCAGCCACGGGCTGGTGCCAGCGGATTTCTCCGGGGCGCGCGATTTCCTGGCCCGGCGGCCGACCGCTTGATCGTAGTCCAAAGGCATTAATCGCCGTGGCACCACGCCACGGCGAAACTTTTTTCCTCGAAGCCGCCGCCACCGGCCGGCAACTTGCGAAGGAATGACTTTCCCTTCCACCCCGGGTCGGTTCACCCGCCGGGACATCCGGATTGCCGACCTCGGCCAGCCCGACAGCCTGTTGCACACCTACGCGTGGATGCAACTGGCCCGCACGGCCGACAATCGCATCCTCGATCTTTTCCGGCAGGGCCTGATCAAGGGCACGGTCACGGGCGGCCAGGGCAACGAGGCGCTGATCGTCCCGCTCGCGCTGCTGGCCGACAAGGCGGTCGACGTCGTCTCCTTCTCGCACCGCGGCCTGGGCGGACATCTCGTCTGGAGCGGCCACCTGGGCGACCACCTCTGCCAGTATTTTGCCAACGGCGGGAGCCCGACCAAGGGCCGCGAGGGCAACATCCATCACGGCGATCCGGCCAACCGCAGCCTGCCGATGATCTCGCACCTCGGCATCATGCTCTCAAACGTGATCGGCGGCACCGACTCGCAGCGCCGCCTCGGCCGGCCGGCGGTCGGCTTCGCGTTCTTCGGCGACGGCTCGTCCAGCACCGGGGACATCCACGAGTCGCTCAACCTCGCCGCCGTGCTCTCCGTGCCGGTGGTGTTCGTCATCGAGAACAACCAATACGCCTACTCGACGCCGATCAGCGAACAGTTCGTCTCGGCCAATCTCTTCGAGCGCGCCAAGGGTTACGGCATGGAAGGTTTTGCGATGGATTGCCGCGATCCGGCGCAGGTGCTGCAGACGCTCGGCGCCGCCATCGAGCGCGCCCGCTCGACCGGCCGGCCGCTGCTGATCGAGGCCCACACCTTCCGGCTCCGCGGCCACGCCGCCTACGACACCTGCGACTACATGAAGCCCGGCGAGGCCGAGGCGATCCTCGCGCAGGACCCGTTGCCGAAATTCCGCGCGCAACTCGCCGCCGCCGGCCACGGCGCCCAGCTCGACACGATCGACGCCGAGGTCGCCGCCTTCATCGAGGCCACCATCAAGGCCTCGCTCGCGCTCGCACCGGCCAGCCCGGATGGAATGCTCGAGGAAGTCTACGCCCCGGCCGTCGCGCCGATCCAGTGGCAGGCCACGCCCGCTGCACCGCAAAATCTCACGCTGGCCCAGGCGCTCACGCTCGGCCTGCGGAAAATCCTCACCGAGCGCCCCGAGTCGCTCGTGCTGGGCCAGGACATCGGCGCCTATGGCGGCGCATTCAAGGTCACCGAGGGCCTGGTGGAAGACTTCGGCCGGCCGCGCGTTCTCAGCACGCCGCTGTGCGAATCCGCCAGCACCGGCTACGCGCTCGGCCTCGCCACCAACGCCCACCGCCCGATCGAAGAGTTTCAGTTCGCCGACTTCTCCACCGACGCCACGACACAGATCGTCCTCAACGCCGCGACCTACCATTTCCGCGCCGGCCAGAAGTGCCCTGTCGTGTTCCGCCTTCCCTGCGGCGGCGGGCTCACCTTCGGCTCGTTCCACTCACAGGAGCTCGAGTCGGCCTTCCTCTCGTTCCCCGGCCTCAAGGCCCTCTACCCGTCGAACCCGCAGGACGCCTTCAACGCCCTCCTCGCCGCCTATGAGGACGACAACCCGGTCATTCTTTTCGAACACAAGGGGCTCTATCGCCGCGGCAAGCATCCCGTGAAATGGGATCCGAATTACCGCTCCATCTGGGAACCGGCGAAGCTGCGCTCGGGCAACGACGCCACCATTGTCACCTACGGCGAGATGGTCCTGCTGGCGGGCGAGGCCTGCGAATACCTGGCCGGCGAATACGAAAAAACCTTCGACCTCTTCGACCTGCGCGCCCTCGCCCCGCTGAAGCTCGATGCCATCAAGGCCTCGCTGGCCCGCACCGGCCGGCTCGTCGTCATCCACGAGGGACGCCGCACCCACGGCTTCGGCGCCGAGTTGGTCGCCCGCCTGACCGAGGAACATTTCGCTTCGCTCAAGGCCGCGCCGCTGCGCATCGCCGCGCTCGACCTGCCCGTGCCCTTCGCGCCCGAACTCGAGGCCGTTTACCGCCCGAGCAAGGACAAGATCGTCGACGCCATCGCGGCCTGGCTGGGCTGAAGAATTGCGGATTTCGGATTGGCGATTGCGGAATGGCGACCCAAGCTGCCTTCCCGTGGCGAAACCCCGATCCGCAATCCGCAATCCGAAATCGACGATTTCCAAGGCCCGCTGGGCCGCCCTCCGGCTCTTCGCCATGGACGTGGACGGCGTGCTGACCGACGGCACCATCGCCATCGCCAGCGACGGCACGGAAACCAAGCATTTCTCGATCCTCGATGGCATGGGCATCGTGCGGCTGCACAAGGCCGGCGTGGCCGTCGCCTGGATCTCCGGCCGCGCCTCGGGCGCCACCACGGTCCGCGCCGCCGAGCTCCGCGTGCCACACGTCATCCAAGGCCGCACCGACAAACTCATGGCCCTGCAGGAACTGGCCAGCCAGCTCCGGCTCTCGCCCGCGCAGGTCTGCTACATGGGCGACGACGACATCGACGCCCCGGCCATCGCCTGGGCCGGCCTCGGCGTGGCACCCGCCGGCTCCATGCCGGCGGCGCTGAAGGCGGCCGATTATGTGCCCGCCCGGCCTGCCGGCCGCGGCGCCGTGCGCGAAGTGTGTGAACATATCCTCGCCCACCGCGGTCAGTAAGCCTCCCGTGCCGTCCCTCGCCAAAAAAATCCTCCTCAGCCTCGTGCCCGCCGCCGCGGTGTTGGCGGCGAACACCCAGATCTCCACCGACAAGCCGATCATCAATTTCCGCCTGCCCGCCTTCACCGCCGAGGGTTATCGCGCGTGGCTGGTGCGCGGCTCGGAGGCTCGTTACGCCAACGAAAACCAGATCGATATCAAGGAACTCACCTTGTCCGTCTTCTCCGGCCGGGCCGACGAAAAGGTGGACACGCTGATCCTCAGCCCGGTCGCCGTGGTGCACCCCACCGATGCCGTCGTCACCGGACCCACCACCATCCGGGTCATCAACGACCAGTTCGAAGCCAGCGGCACCAACTGGCGCTATGCCCAGAAGGATAAAAAAGTTTCCATCGCCAAAAATGTCCGCGTAATCTTCCGCGCCGAATTCAAGGACTACCTGAAATGAACCTGCTCCGCCTCTCCCTCGCCTGCGCCGCCGCCGGCCTCCTGCCCGGACCGGCCCGCGCCCAGAGCGTGGACCTGCAAACCACCGTCATCGAAAGCACCGGCCCGGGCGAGATGGTCAGCACCGACACCGAGACGAAGATCACCTTTCGCGACAACGTGCGGGTCACCGGCACGAACATGCGGCTGACCTGCGACTACCTCGAGGTCGTGGTCATCCGCACCGGCAACAAATCCGCCACCCTCGGCAAACTCGAAAAATTCCGCTCGATGCTGGCGACCGGAAACGTCCACCTGATCCAAGGCGAACGCGAGGCCGCGTGCGGCCGCGCCGAGGTGCTCCCCGAGCAGGAGAAGGTCATCCTGTCGGAAACCCCGGTGGTCGTGGACCGCGACCAGAACACGCGTATCGCCGGCGAGAAGATCACCATGCTCCGCGGCCAGCGCAAGGTGGAGGTCGAGAAGCCCGTCCTCACCGCCCCGCCCCTCAAGGATCTCGGCGTCGACAAGACGCCCACCCCGGCCGAGGCGCCGAAAAAACCTTGAGCATGGCGCCACCCACCTCCGCCATCCGCACCGAGGGCTTGGTCAAGGTCTACGGCCAGCGCTCCGTCGTGAACGGGGTCAACGTCCACGTGCAGGCCGGCGAGGTCGTCGGCCTCCTCGGACCCAACGGCGCCGGCAAGACCACGACGTTCTACATGATCGTCGGCCTGGTGCCCGCGACCTCCGGCCGCGTCTTCATCAACGACCAGGACGCCACCGACCTGCGCATGCACCGCCGCGCGCGGCTCGGCGTCGGTTACCTGCCGCAGGAGGCGTCCGTCTTCCGCAAACTCACGGTCGAGGAGAATGTCCTCGCCATCGTCGAGACCCTGCCGGTGAAGTCGGCGGAGCGCCCCGCACTCGTCAAACACCACCTCGACGAGCTCAGCCTCGGCCACCTGGCCAAGCAGAAGGCCTACACGCTTTCCGGCGGCGAGCGCCGCCGCCTCGAGATCGCGCGCGCGCTCGTCACCCGGCCGAAATTCCTGCTGATGGACGAGCCCTTCGCCGGCGTCGACCCCATCTCCGTCGCGGAGGTGCAGAAGATCATCCTCCAGCTGAAGCAGCGCGGCATCGGCGTGCTCATCACCGACCACAACGTCCGCGAGACCCTGCGCATTGTTGACCGCGGCTACATCATCCACAAGGGCAAGGTCATGACCGAGGGCTCAGGCGACTACCTGATCAACGACCCCCAGGCCCGCGAACTCTACCTCGGCCAGGATTTCAACATGTAGGCGGCTTGCCAACCGCCCGAAAAACCGGAAGCTGAGTCCACCGCCGCCATGCCCACCAAAGCCATCCACGGCATCACCGTCGCGCACTTCTACGAGACCTACCGGGACAAGCTCGAGTTGGAGCTCGTGACGGGCGAGGCCGGCCTGCATCGCCTTATCAAGGAGGGCTCGATCAACCGCCCGGCGCTCGCGCTGACCGGTTTCTTCAAGTATTTCGCGAACAAGCGCATCCAGGTCTTCGGCGCCGCCGAGATGACCTACCTCAAGACCCTCGACCAGCGCAAACAGATCGAGATCTTCTCCGAGATGGTGAAGCGCGGCATCCCCGCCATCGTGCTCACGCGCAACTACGTCGCGACCCACCCCCTGCTCGCCGTCTCACAGGAGATGAACCTGCCCATCTTCCGCACGCCGATGATCACGATGAACTTCGTGAACCTCGCCACCCTGTGCATCGACAACGAGTTCGCCCCCTCCAGCACCGAGCACGCCACCACCCTCGACATCAAGGGCATCGGCGTGATGATCCGCGGCGACAGCGGCATCGGCAAGTCCGAGTGCGCCCTGGCCCTCATCGAGCGCGGCCACTCGCTCGTCGCCGACGACCTCACCTGCATCAAGCTGCTCGACGAGCGCGAGCTCTCCGCCAGCTCCCGCCCCCTCAACCGCGGCTACATGGAGTGCCGCGGCATCGGCATCATCAACATCGCCGACATGTTCGGCGTGAAGAGCATCCGCCTGGAGAAGCGCATCGACCTGGTCGTCTCGCTCCGCAACTGGACGCCCGAGGTCATCGAGGAACGCACCGGCCTCGAGGAGAACTATTACGACATTCTCGGCGTCAAGGTGCCGCACATTGAGTTCTACGTTCGCCCCGGCCGCGACATCGCGCGCCTCGTCGAGGTCGCCGCGCTGGTGCAGGCCCTCAAGAACATGGGCCACGATCCGGCGAAGACCTTCAACGACCGCCTCATCGCCCACATGGCCGAGCAGAAGGGGCCCAAGGCCACCAGCCACAAGGTCGTCTCCCATCCCCCCTTCGCGGTGACGGGCAAGGACGACGAGGTGGACGAGGACACCGCCTGATTTTTCCGCAACCCGTGGGAGCGGCTTTACGCCGCGACAAACAACTCCCACAACCTCAAACCGTCGGGGCCTAAAGCCCCTCCCACTCCCGCCTGATTTTCATGCCCGCCCGTATCGACGGCCGCCAAGCCGACCAACTCCGTCCCCTCACCATCGAGGCCAACGTCGCGCCCTATGCCTCCGGCTCCGTGCTGCTGGGCTTCGGCGCCACCCGCGTGATCTGCGCCGCCACCATCGAGGCCAAGGTGCCCTCGTGGATGAAGCAGCAGGGCGTCAAGGGCGGCTGGCTCACCGCCGAATATTCGATGCTGCCCTACAGCACGCTCGACCGGAAGCCGCGCGACATCACCAAGGGCAAGATCGACGGCCGCACCGTCGAGATCCAGCGCCTCATCGGTCGCTCGCTCCGCGCCGTCCTCGATCTCCAGAAACTCGGCGAACACACCCTGTGGATCGACTGCGATGTGCTCCAAGCCGACGGCGGCACGCGCACCGCTTCCATCACCGGCGCCTACCTCGCCGCGCGGCTTGCCATCCAGAAGCTGCTCGACGCGAAGAAAATTGCCGAGAGCCCGCTCACCGATTCTGTCGCCGCCGTCAGCGTCGGCTTGTTCAAGGGCGAGGCCCTGCTCGACCTGAACTACGTCGAGGACAAGGACGCCGAGGTGGACGCCAACGTCGTCATGACCGGCCGCGGCCAGTTCGTCGAGGTGCAGAGCAGCGGGGAGGAATCCACTTTCTCCCACGCGCAGCTCCAGCAACTCCTCGTCCTCTCCCAGAAGGGTCTCCAGGAACTCGCCGCCGCACAGGCCGCCTTCCTCGCGAAGCACCTGCTTTGACCCGCTGGACGGGGAAGACCGACCATTCAACTTCCCAAATCACCGGTTCGGCGCGAAACTGTTGCCGCGAGGCCGTCTTTTCCGCTTAGCTGATCCGCAGTTCCTTTCCCCTATGCACCGTTACATCCCCGTCCGAATGATCCTCCGCCCCGCCGTGCTTGTGCTCGGCGCCGCGTTCCTGACCGCCCCGGCCTTCGCCGGCACCAACGACACCCCCGCCTGGATCGAGAAGAGCAACGCCAACGCCAAGGTCATCCTCGACGCCACCAACCAATTCGGCCCCGAGGGCGCCTCGTCCACCGGCATCGCCGGCTTTGACGACAAGGTCGCCGACCTCGGGCCCCGCATCAACGAGCGCGCCGACGCTGCCATCATCGGCGCCCGCGACGAGCTCAAGAAGCGCATGATGACAGAGACAGACGCGCTCGTGCGCCAGGACCTCGAGATCCTCATCCAGTCCTGCGACGACACGCTCGAGACCAACCGCCTCCAGAAAAAACACCTCGCCCGCTTCATCGACGTCGGCCAGCTGATCTTCTTCGGCGAGTTCGGCCTCCTGCAGGACCAGGTGGACGCCGCCCGCCGCCCGGCCGCCCTGGCCCGCCTCAAGCTCTACACCGGCCTCACGCCCGGCAGCACGCCCATCACGCAACTCGCCCGGGACCGCTACAACGAGGCTGCCGCCGACCCGGCCCATCTCGGCTCGTTCAAGGAGCGCATCCAGCAGTCCCTCTCCAACACCGCCCGCTATGTCACCGGCATCCGCGGCCTCTACGCCAAATACGGCCTCGACAAGCTCGACGGCGCCCCGGCCGCCCTCGACACCCTCGAAAAGCAGCTCAAGGACTACAACGAGTGGGTCACGGCCACCGTGCTGCCGCGCGCGCGCACCGATTTCCGCCTGCCCGCCGAGCTCTACGCCGACAACCTGAAGAACGTCGGCCTCGACATCCCGCCCGAGGAGCTGATGCAGAAGGCGCTCATCTCCTTCGCCGAAATCCGCAACGAGATGCAGGCCCTCGCCCCGCTCGTCGCCAAGGAAAACGGCCTCACCGTCACCGACTACCGCGCAGTCATGAAGGAGCTCAAGAAGGAGCAGCTCCCGAAGGACCAGGTCGAGGCCTACTACGCCGGCGTCATCAAGCAGGTCGAGGACATCATTCGCCGCGAGCACATCGTGACGCTGCCGGAGCGCGCCATGATCATGCGCCTCGCCTCCGAAGCCGAGAACGCCGCGCAGCCCGCGCCGCACATGCAGCCGCCGCCGTTGATCAACAACAAGGGCGAGCGCGGCCAGTTCGTCCTCACCACCGGCAATCCGCCGGCGAAGGACGGCGCCAAGACGGACGGCTATGACGACTTCACCCACAAGTCCGCCACGTGGACCCTCACCGCCCACGAGGGCCGCCCGGGCCACGAGCTGCAGTTCTCGGCCATGGTCGAGCGCGGCGTGTCGCAAGCGCGCAGCCTCTTCGCGTTCAACAGCGTCAACGTCGAGGGCTGGGCGCTCTACGCCGAGGCCGAAATGAAGCCCTACGAGCCGCTCGCCGGCCAGCTCTTCGCCCTGCAGGCCCGCCTCCAGCGCGCCGCCCGCGCCTTCCTCGACCCGATGCTCAACCTCGGCCTGATCACGCCGGAACGCGCGACGGAAATTCTTATGCAGGACGTCGGCCTCTCCGCCGCCATGACCAAACAAGAGGTCGACCGCTACACCTTCCGCTCACCCGGCCAGGCCACGGCCTACTTCTACGGTTACCTGAAGCTCATGGAGCTGCGCACGGCCACCGAGGTCGCCCTCGGGCCGAAGTTCAACCGGCAGGCGTTCAACGACTACATCATCGGCCAGGGTCTGCTGCCCCCGCAGCTGCTCGCCAAGGCCGTCCGCGAGGATTTCATTCCCGCGCAGCTGAAGAAGTAGCCTGCGCGGGAGCTTTTCCAAAGCCACGGCGATGTCGCCGTGGCTTTTTTGTGGGCGGGGTGCCCTCACCCCGCGAGG
>JANYAM010000127.1 GCA_025361365.1 Opitutus sp.
GATGGTGGCGTCGTTGTCGAAGGTGCCGTTGCTCCAGCCGTCGTGGTGGTCGTCGGCGGGCGCGGGGTCGCGGGAGTAGTCGCCGCTCTTGGTCCAGCCGCCAGTGGACCGCTGCCACTTCACGACTTTGTCCGCGATGGCGCGGGCCTCCTCACTGGCATACCACTTGGCCGGGGCGCCGAGTTTCACGCCCTTGCTGTAGGAGCCGCCCTTGAACGTCCCGACCGGCACTGGCTGGTTCGGGGTGTGGTCGACGAGGTCGCGCGTGCCGAGCTGCTTGGCGAGGTTCGCCGAGGCCTGCCAGTAGGCGCGCCAGGCGGGTTGCTCGGCCGCGGGTAGCGCGGCGATGCGCTCCTCGGTCACCGGCAGGAAAGCATCCGGCTCCCACGGGCGCGGCGCCGGCGCGGCGGGCTCGGCCGCTTGCGTCGAGACCACGAAGGACAAACCGGCAAGGCACAACTGGACAAGGAAACGCGATGAGTGGGACATGGGTTGCGGGGTGACGAGACCTAACCGGTCGGGTTACCGATGCAATGGTGCGGGTGTCATCAAAATGAACGACACGTGCCGCGGGCGGTGAAAAGAAAAGCCCGGGCGCAGCCCGGGCTGTAGAGTGGAGGGCCCAGCTCCAGCTGGGCCGCGGCTCAGCTGGAGCTGAGCCCTCCAAGGAAGCCAGTTACCGCACGACGCGGGCGCCGCCGCCGGAGATCTGTTTCTCGACCTCCTTGCGCGTGGCCATCGAGGTGTCGCCGGGCGTGGTCGAGGCGAGCGCACCGTGGGCGGCGCCGTAGTCGACGGCCTTCTGGGCGTCGTTGAACTGGAGGAAGCCGAACTGCAGGCCGGAGGCGAATGAGTCGCCGCCGCCGACGCGGTCGAGGATCTCGAGTTCGGGATACGGGCGGCTCGAGTGGAAGGTGCCGTCGTGCCAGAGGATGGCCGACCAGTCGTTCTTTGTCGCGGTGATGACGCGGCGGAGCGTGGTGGCGGCGACCTTGAAGTTCGGGA
Source organism: Opitutus sp. (assembly GCA_025361365.1). Taxonomy (GTDB): domain Bacteria; phylum Verrucomicrobiota; class Verrucomicrobiia; order Opitutales; family Opitutaceae; genus Lacunisphaera. Next base: position 1,006 of record JANYAM010000127.1, read on the forward strand.
ATTCCTTCACGGCGGTGCTGATCATGTCCTTGAAGGCATCGAGCTCGATCTTGGAGTGGCTGTGGTCGGCGCCCTTGACCTCGAAGCCGAGCGAAGCGGTGAAGTCCTCCTCGTTGCCGATCATGACGTCGACATACTTCGCGATCTCGCGGTTGACCTCCTGGGCCTTCTTGAGGCCGCCAATGGTTTTCCACAGCGAGGGGCGGTAGTTGAGGTCGTAGCTGACGATGGTGCCGTGCTTGTTGGCGGCCTTGACGGCCTCGACCGTCAGCTCGGCCGTGGAGGTCGAGAGCGCGGCGAAGATGCCGCCGGTGTGGAACCAGCGGACGCCGAGCTTGCCGAAGATATGGTCCCAGTCGATGTCGCCCGGCTTGAGCTGCGAGGCGGCGGTGTTGCCGCGGTCGGGATTGCCGACGGCGCCGCGCACGCCGAAGCCGCGCTCGGTGAAATTGAGGCCGTTGCGGACGGTGCGACCGATGCCGTCATCCTCGCGCCACTTGATGAAGTCGGTGACGACGCCGCCCTGCATGATGAAGTCCTCGACGAGGTGGCCGACCTCGTTGTCCACGAAGGCGGTGACGACGGCCGTCTTCAGGCCGAAGCATTTGCGGAGGCCGCGCGAGGTGTTGTATTCGCCGCCGCCCTCCCAGACCTTGAATTCGCGGGCGGTGCGGATGCGGCCCTCGCCCGGGTCGAGGCGGAGCATGACCTCGCCGAGTGAGATCTGGTCATAAGTGCAGGCGGAAGCGGGTTTGATTTTGAGCGACATGGTGAAAAATTATTTGGCGGCGTTGGCGGCGGCAACGAACTGCTGGGCGCGGGCGGTGATGGTGGCCCAGTCACCGGACTTCAGGGCGGCGGCCGGCACGAGGGACGAGCCGGCGGCCGTGGCGAAGGCGCCGGCCTTGAGGAAGTCGCCGACGGTCTCGGGCGTGACGCCGCCGGTCGGGAGGAACTGCATGTGCGGGAACGGGGCCTTGAGGGACTTGATATAGGCGGGGCCGAAGAACTCGGCGGGAAAAATCTTGATGACGTCGGCGCCGGCGTCCCACGCGTTGCACGCCTCGGTCGGGGTCAGCGCGCCGGAGAGAATGGCGATGCCTGCCTCCTTGCAGGCCTTGATGACCTCGGGGCGGACCGCGGGGGTGACGATGAACTTCGCGCCGGCGGCGATGCCGCGCTTCGCGGTCTCGGCGTCGAGCACGGTGCCGAGGCCGAGGAGGACGTTGGGCAATTCCTTGGCGACCTGGGCGCAGCACTCGATCGCGTTGGGCGTGGTCATCGTGAGCTCGATGCAGGTGAGGCCGCCGGCGGCGAGGGCGCGGGCGCAGTCGAGCAGGCTGGCCGAGCTGTCAGCGCGGATCAGCGCGATGACCTTCTCGGACTTGATGCGATTCAGGACGTCGGTTTTGGACATGGGAGGGAGCGGCGCGGCGCCGCAGTTGAAAGATGAGAGGTGAGAGTTGAGAGAAAAGCCGTGCCGCGGGGAATCCTTTTTTCTGTCATCCTGAGCCTTGCGAAGGATCCAGTATGACATGCGCGGGCGGTCATCGTGCTGGATTCTTCACTGCGTTCAGAAAGACAAACGCCTTTATGACCCGCCGCCGGCCCAGACGGGCTTGTCGCGGAGGTGGTAGAGGCGTTCGCCGGCCTTAGGCTCGAGGAAAATACCCTCCGCTTCGCGGTTGGCATAGTCTTCCTTTTTAATGGTGCGCCAGTCGCGGTAGCCGAGATTGATCTTCTTGCAGGTGGCCTCGGAGATGCCGGTGGCGAGGGTCACGCGGACGCGCGGCGTCTCGAGGCCGGTCTTTTCGTCGTAGGTGCCGATGCCGTGGACATGGGTGGAGTGGGCCATGGTGCCCCAGAGCTCGTGTTTGAATTTATCCCACTGTTTCAAAAAATACTGCACGCAATGGTAGCCGATGCGCTCGATCATCGGGCCGTGGACGACGGACACCTCGTGGATGTGCGGGGCGTAGATGATGAGCTCGCCGCCATCGGCGACGATCGGCTCGAGTTTATACATGCATTTCCCGCCGACCCAGAGCTCGTCATACATCGTGGGGGCACAGGAGAGCACGGTGTGAAACGGCCGGTCCTTGTAAGTGATGTGGAGCTCGCGTGAGAGTTCGCTGGCGTCGTCCCACGCGACCTCCGGGGTGCCCGCGAAGAGGCCGGCCAGCTCGCCCTTGCCGTGGACGACCATACAGAAGCAAAGCTTCGGCACGGTGACCATGGCGCCGGCGCGGTCGACGACCTTGCGGACGGGGGTCCACTTGTTGCCGATGATCATCGGGTTGGTCACGACGGCGCCGAGCCAGTGGAAGAAATTTAAAATACCCGGGCCGGCCACGCCGGGAAACAGGTATTTGTTGCCGCCCGAGAAGCCGACGACCTCGTGCGGGAAGACCGGGCCGACGATGATGAGCTGGTCGTAGTCGAAGAGCCGCTTGTTGATATGGACGGGCACGTCCATCGCGAAGAGGCCGCCAGAGAGCTGCTTGATCTCGTCGGCCGGGATGCGGCCCAGGTCGCGCAGCGCGGCGGGGTTGTCCCACTCATGGTTGATGAACTCGACCTCCTTGTAAGTGAAGGCGCGTTGCTCCGCGGTGATGCCGACACGCTGGTTGATGGCGTCGGCCGGCATCGCGGGATGCGTGCCGAGGGCGATCATGACGTCGAACTTTTTCGCGACCCCGCCGATCTGCGCGAAGAGCGCCTGGAACATCAGGCCGACCGGGGCCGTGCGGGTGCCGTCGGGAATGATGAGCAGCACGCGGCGATCGCGGTAATCGTCCGCGGGGCAGGCGGCGGCGACGAGGGCGCGGACCTGCGCCGCGTCGAGGGACTGGTGGGCGGGGGCGAGCAGCCGGTGCGGAGCCTGGGCCATGGAAAACTCCCGCGCCGGATCAGCCGCGCGGCGCGGTATAGCCGAGCAGGCGGGACAACTCGGTGGCGGCGGCCTGCACTTTGCCCGCCATCTCGGGGATGCGTTCCTTGGTGAAGCGCACGGTCGAGGCCGTGATGCCGATGGCGGCGGCCAGGGTGCCGTCGGAGGCATAGACGGGCGCGGCGACACAGCGGATGCCCGGGGCAAACTCCTCGTCGTCGACACTGTAGCCGCGTTTGCGCGTGAGCTCGATCTCGCGTTTGATTTCGGCGAGGCTGGTGAGGGTGTGCGCCGTCCGCTTGGCGGGGCGCGCGGCCCCGTTGCCGTAAAACTCGGCGAGGCGCGGGTAATGCAGGAAGGCCAGCAGGGTCTTGCCCGTGGAGGAGCAATGCAGTTCCGCGAGGAAACCCGGGCGAGAAGCGGCGCGCAGCGGATGGGGGCTGTCCTGCACGGCCACGATCAGGGCGCGGTCATCGCAGGGGATCGCGAGGTGGGCGGTCTCATCCGTGCGGGCGGTGAGGTTGCTGAGGACGGGCAGGGCGGAGGTGCGGATCTCGGTGCCCGCAAGAGAGGCGTGGCCGAGTTGGATGAGGACCGGCCCGAGCTCGTAGAGAGCACCATTGCGGCGAACCAGCCCTTCCAGGTGCAGCGTGGTCATGATGCGCAGGGTGGTCGTCGTGGGAATTTCCAGCGTCCGGCCGAGATCCGCGATCTTGAAGCCCTCGGGGCGGCTGCCGAGCAGCTTGAGGATCCGGCAGGCGTTGCGCAGATTCGGGATGACGTAGCGTTCCTGACTGGAAACCAAGGGGGCAGGGGCGGGCATGGGGATGGGGTGCGGGCGGGCGACGGGGCCAGCTTTGGCGGGGATAAGCCGGGGCCAAATAAAAAACCGCGGCAAAAAAATATTGTTGCCACCCACCGTGGCTGTTCAAATATGGATTTCAAGTTCATTAGTGAACCTGCGCTTCCCCCGGCGCTGCTTCTGACCCCCTAACCCCACTCCCATGCAAAATACCCCCGACTGCGGGCGGCCTCTGCCGCGCCTTGTCACGGCCCTTGCCGCCGTTTGTTCCCATCCGAGCCACCAACTCCGGCGCTGGATTTTCTCCCTCGCGCTGTCCGTCACCCTGACCGGCAGCCTCGCCGCCCAGGCCACCGGCTCGCTCGTCGGCCGCGTGCTCGACGCCTCGACCGGCAAATACCTTGAGGGTGCGGACATCACGGTGGCCGGCACCAGCCTGCATACGACCTCCGAGCGTGGCGGCGCATTCAGCCTCGCCGGCGTGCCGGCGGGCGACCAGCAGATTTCCGCGAACTATCCCGGCCTCAACACGCTGACCATGCCCGTCAGCGTCACGGCGGGCAGTGTCGCGACCGTTGAGGTGAATTTCAACGCGGACGTGGTGAAGCTTGAGCCGATGCATGTCGCCGGCATGAAGGAAGGTTCCGCGCAGGCCATCGCGCTGCAGAAGGCGGCGGTCAACATGAAGGTCGTCGCGGCCGGTGACCAATACGGCGACATCGCCGAGGGCAACGCCGCGGAATACCTGAAGTTCCTCCCCGGCGTCGGCGTGGATTACAACGCCAACGATGCCCGCGCGGTCACCCTGCGCGGCATGAACACCCAGTTCACCAACGTGACGATGAACGGCAGCCCCGTCGCCAGCGCGACGTCCGGCAACCTGAACCGCCGTTTTGAGATGGAGCAGCTGTCGATCAGCAACGTGGAGACGATCGAGGTGTTCAAGACCCTCACACCCGAGCTCCCCGCCACCAGCACCGGCGGCGCGATCAACATGATCACCAAGAGCGCCTTTGACCGTTCCGGCGACCTCTTCACCTACCGTCTCTACCTGCAGGCCATCAGCACCGAGCTCTCTTTCGGCAAGAGCCAGGGCTGGGGCCAGGAGCTGACGCGCAAGATCACGCCGGGTATCGACCTGAACTACGCCAAGCACCTGACGAAGAACCTCGGCATCAACATCAGCTACAAGCTCTCCGAGCTGGTGAACGACTATCCGCGCTCCACCTATGCGTGGGAATACAATCCGGCGAACGGCGGCTCGCCCACCAATCCGATCCTCACCTCGTGGAACAACCAGAACGAGCAGAAGATCACGAAGCGCCAGGGCGGCTCCGTGCAGCTGGATTACAAGCTCGGGGACAACACCCGGCTCTCGTTCCTCGGCGACTGGACCTATTACAACCTGTTCTTCACCGACCGCACCATCACGGTCAACACCGGCACCCTGGCGGCGCTGGCCACGACCTCGACCCCGAATCCCTTCGTCACCACGACTGGCTTGGCGGGCAAGGGCTCCGTGGCCCTGCAGGAAATTTTCCGCAACAAGAGCGGCGTGACCTGGCACTTCCCCTTCAACCTGACGCATGACTTCGCCGACGGCTCCAAGCTGGACCTGACGGCCTACTGGAGCCAGGCCTACAGCCATTATCGCGACACGGCGGAGGGCTTTTACTCCGACGTCACGATGACGCGCGGTGGCACCAGTCCGCAGACCAACACCGTGGCCGATCCGCTCACGGTCAACTTCAGCAACATCGGCGCCGTGGTCCCGGCCTTCACGGTCAACGACGCCGCCGGCACCGCGAATCTCCAGGACGCCAGCCTCTACCAGGTCACGCAGATCCGCAGCCGGCCCCAGACGGGAGTGGACACCAAGGACGGCGGCGGCCTGTCCTACATGAAAAGCTTCAAGCTCGGGCTGCCCGTCACCCTGAAGGTTGGCTTCCAGAACGACGACACGACCCGCAATATCTTCGATCCGATCTACAATCGCACCGGCACCACGGCGGCGACGGGTTTTGGCGGCGCCTCGGCCGTCACCGGCGCGGCCCTCGCCGGCATGACCGACCCCTACAACCGCCCGGTCGGTTACGGCCTGCCGTCCTTCAACTTCCCGAGCGTCTACAAGACCTATGCGCAGCTCGGCGGCCAGCCCTACCTGCCGTATACCCCGGCGGCCGACATTCACGCCCGGTTTGAGGACACCACCAAGGCGTATTATGCCCGGTTCGATGTGACCCCGATGACCAACGTGCTGTTGGTCGCCGGCGTCCGCTATGAGGACCGCGTGACCAACTCGACCAACAGCATCGCGACCCTGGCCACCCCGGTCAAAGGCACGTTCGCGGACAAGAGCTGGTTCCCCTCGGTCAACGTGAAATACACGCCGACCAAGGACCTGATCTTCCGCCTCGGTTATTCGAAGTCCATCGGCCTGCCCGATTATAGCGACCTGCTGCCCGGCGCAGCCGCCATCACCGACCCCGTCGGCACCACTCGCGGCAAGATCAGCATCTACAACTCCGCGCTCAAGGCCTACCAGATCGACAACTTTGATGCGGGCGCCTCGTATTATTTCAGCAACACGTCGGTCATCTCCCTCTCGGTTTTCCGCAAGAAGCTGACGAACTACATCATCACCGGCACTGCGGCCCTCGACGCCCCCACCGCCGCGGCCCTGGGCCTCACGGGCACCCTGGGTTTTTCGCCCGACCAGTATGATATCACGACCAAGTTCAACGTGGCCGACCCGGGTTATTATCAGGGCCTCGAGGTCGGTTATGCGCAGAACTTCGCCATCCTGCCCAAGCCCTTCGGCACGCTCAACCTGCAGATCAACGGCACGCTCCTCGGCATCACCAAGATCACGACCAACCAGGTCTTCAGCACCACCGACGCCAATCTCAACGCGGCGATCCACGAGCAGATCGGCCTCAACCTGGCCCTGGCCTCGGTGAAGCAGGCGCTGAACGTCTCGCTCAGCACCACGTTCGGCAAGTTCGCCTTCAACATCCAGAGCAACTACGCCGGCCGGCAGCTGAAGGCGCTGTCGCAGAAGACGGTCAAGTATTCCGACGTCGCGGTGAACCAATACTTCAACGAGCAGCAGTTCCAGGCGGCCCGCGAGCTCATTGACGTGCGCATCGACTACAAGATGAACCGCCACTTCTCGCCCTACGTCCAAGTGCGCAACATCACCGGCCGGCCGATCATCTTCGAGACGAAGAACCTGCCGCTCAACCACGCGGAATACGGCGACCCGATCTACGAACTGGGCGTCCGCGGCGTCTGGTAACCCCGGCGCGGCCGGTCATCCGAGGGCCCGCTTCGGCGGGCCCTTTTTTGCCCGTGCGGCACCCTGACTAATAATCATAAACTATACGCTTGATGCGGGACGGTGGAGTCTTATCCCAAGATAAGATCAACCCCAACCCTGTTACCGTTATGACCCTGCCCGGCTGCAATTTTTTATTGCACCACCCTTGGGAAAATTCATGAATGAACCTCTCGTTCATTAGTGGATTACCCCGCTTCTGCTCAACCTACCCCCCAACACCTGCCCCTGGCCGCTGAGGGCCAGCGTGGTTCCTGTCTTTAACCCTGACCCTAACCCCCACCCAGCCATGGAAAACACCACCATCCGCTGGCAACGCCTGACCGCCCTGTCGCGCCAGATTGTTGCCTCCACTCTCAACGGCCGCACGGGCGCCCGTTTGCTCTGCGCCCTGGCGCTTGTCACCGGCCTCGCCCTGCCGGTCGCGCACGCGCAGGCGGGCACCGGCAGCATCAGCGGCCGCGTCCTGAACATCGGCAACAGCAAATACGTCGGCAACGCCGTCGTGAGCGTCGAGGGCACCACGCTCGAGACCCTGACCGACGACTACGGTGAATATCACCTGAGCGGCGTTCCGGCCGGCGACGTGAAACTCCACGTGGCTTCCACCGGCCTCGATGCCGAGACTGCGTCCGTCACCGTGACCGCCGGGGCGTCCTCCAGCCATGATTTTGAGCTCACCAGCGCGGCGCGCTACGGTGACGACAAGACCGTCAAGCTTGACACCTTCACGGTGTCCGCCAACCGCGAGTTCGAGGGCAATGCGATCGCGACCAACGAGCAGCGCTACGCCAAGGGCCTCAAGGTCGTCGTGGCGTCCGACGCGTTCGGCGACGTTACCGAGGGCAACGTTGGCGAGTTCCTCAAGTTCCTGCCGGGCGTTTCCGTTGACTACGTGGCCGCGGATGTCCGCACGGTTTCCGTGCGCGGGTTCGCCTCCAACTTCACCAATGTTTACCTCGACGGCATGCCCATCACGAGTTCCAACTCTGGCGCGGCCGGCCGCCAGTTCGAGTTTGAGCAAGCCTCCATCAACAACGCCGCGCGCGTCGAGGTGCTGAAGGTGCCGACCCCTGACATGCCGGCCAACGGCATTGGCGGCAATGTGAACCTCGTCAGCAAGAGCTCTCTCGAGCGCAAGGGCGCCCAGTTCAACTATCGCGCCTACCTTAACCTGAACAACGAGGACGCCGAGTTCGGGAAGACCCCCGGCCCCCGCAACGAGAGCAGCTACAAGATCCTGCCGGGCTTCGATTTTGATTACACACTCCCGGTCAACAAGAACTTCGGCCTCGTCATCACGGGCCTTTCTTCCAGCCAGTTCAATGAGCAGCACCGCTGGCAGACGACGAACAATTACCAGCAGGGCGGCGCCACGATCGACAACCCCCTCATGCAGCAGTGGCAGCTCCAGGACGGCCCGAAGTTCTCGGACCGCCAGTCCGGCAGCATCAAGGCCGACTGGAAGATCACGGACCGCCAGCGGGTTTCGGTGATGGTTCAGGACAGCTACTACCACGCGTTCTTCGGCAATCGTAACCTGAACTTCGACATCGGCACGACCGCCACCACGGCGGCCGTCGGCGGCACGGTGCTCGGCTTCGGGCCGACCTTCGCCCAGTCCGCCACCGGCACGTTCAGCGCCACGGACCCCTTCGGTAATCGCGGCCGCATCACCCAAGGCACTTCTTTTCGCGACAAGTATGGCAACACCAACGCCGGCAACGTCCGCTACGTCTATGATGGTGCGACATGGGATGTGGAGGCTGGCGCCCACGCCGCCGAGTCCCGCACCTGGTATCGCATCCTCGGCCGCGGCCACTTCGCCAACATTGGCACCCGCATGGTCGGCGTGTCCAACCTCCGGGCGGACAACGTCAACAACCCGGATAAGCTGACCTATGCCGCGACCAATTCCGGCGGCGTGACGATTGATCCCTTCGACATCAACAACTACCGCCTGACCACGCTCACGGACGACCCGATCGACGGCGTCGCCAAGATGAAGGGCGGCTACGCGGATTTCAAACGCGACTTCGACCTCGGCAAGATGCCCGTGACCGTCAAGCTCGGCACCCGGGTTTATCAGGAATCCAAGGATAACCGCCGCGCGACGCGCAGCTGGACCTTCGTTGGCGCCGACGGCGTGTCCAACACGGCCGACGATTCCGCCGCGCCCTATCTCGATACCAGCTACAAGGGCGTGGATCCCTACTGGGGCTCCAAGCCCATCGAGTGGGTCGACGCCTACAAGCTGGCGCAGGAACTGACGGCCCACCCGAATTACTTCCAGGAGAACGCGGTCACCAGCGAGACCTTCCGCATTAACAACTCCGAGAAGATCACCGAGACGGTCACCGCCTATTACCTCCAGCTCGAGGGCAAGATGTTGAACAACCGCCTGTCGTTCGTGACGGGCGTCCGCTACGAAAAGACCAAGGACTTGGGTGAAGGCGTCCTCAGCAATCCCAGCCTGGCCTTTCAGCGCAACGCCAACGGCAGCTACGTGGATGGCGATCCGGTCACCGCGGGTGTCCAGCGCGTGCTTCGCACCGACATCGGAGCGCTGAACGCCAACGGCACTGCCAACTCGGCCCAGGCGGTCGACGTCCTCCTGCAGGAGCGCGGCTTCAAGCCGACCCGCACCTATGACGGCTATTACCCGAGCCTGAACCTGACGTTCAACGTGAAGGAGAACCTCCTGGTGCGCCTCGGTTATGCCCGGACGATGGGCCGGCCTGATTATACCAACATCATCCCGAATACCGTCGTCAACTTTGACCCCAACGATCCGAACACTCCCGGCACCCTCACGATCCGCAACACCGGCCTGAAGCCCTGGGCGGCCAACAATTACGACCTGTCGCTGGAGTATTACTTCAAGAACAGCGGCTATATCTCGGCCGGTGTATTCCACAAGGACATCACGGGCTTCTTTGATTCGGTGAACACCACGGTGGATGCCGCGCTCGCTGACCAGTTGGGCGTTGGTTCGGAGTTCATCGGCTGGGGTGCGACCACGACGGTCAACGGCGCGGGCACCGCCAAGATCACGGGCTACGAAGCCAGTGTGAACCGGCGGTTGGATTTCCTGCCCGGTTACCTGAAGTATCTCGCCGTCAATGCCAACTACACCAAGTTGGAGCTGTCGGGCGCCAGTCTCAACGCCTTCACCCTGTTCATTCCCGAGACGGGCAACATCGCCCTCAGTTGGAACAAGAAGCCCGTCAGCGCGAAGATTAACTTCAACTACCGCGGCCGTGAAATCGGCACTACCGCCACGGCCCCGGCCGGCCAGACCGGTGTGCAGTATGGTCCCGCAGCCAATGGCTTCTACGAATACTACCGGGCTCGCTGGAACTGTGACGTGAACATGGAGTATACGCTCACCAAGCGGTTCAAGCTGTTCGCGAACGCGCGCAACATCTTCAACGCGCAGCAGATCATCGATCGCTATTCTGATGCCAGCGCGGCCTATGCCCGGGCTTTCCGCCGCGAGGAGTTCGGCATCCAGATCACGGCCGGCCTCAAGGGCACGTTCTAAGCCCCCCTGCGCCCATAACCCTCACGTCCATCCGCTGCCCGGGGTTTATGCCCCGGGCAGCTCTATCTGGATAAGCAACGATTCCCTCGCCGGCCGCGTTGCCCCCGCCCAGCCTCGGAATCTTTCCCATGCATCTTCACGCCACCAGCTACCCGCGGATCGCCGCCACCCTGCCGACCGAGCAACTCCGCGCGGAGTTTCTCGTGCCCGGCCTGTTCTCGCCCGGTGCGGCGAACTTCCGCTACTGGGAGACGGACCGCACCATCATGGGCGGCATCACGCCCGGCGCCACCGCCGTGCCGCTGCCGAATCCCCCCGAGGTGCGCAGCGCGTTCTTCCTCGAGCGCCGCGAAGCCGGCGTGATCAACCTCGGCGGCGCCGGCACCATCACCGTGGATGGCACCGAGCACGCCATGGAGCCGCTCGACGCGCTCTACCTCGGCCGCGGGACCAAGGCCGTCACGTTCGCCTCGCGCTCGGCCGACACGCCGGCGCGCTTCTATTTCCTGTGCTACCCGGCCCACACGGCCTACCCGGTCCGGCACATCCCGATCAAGGACGCCAAGGGCGACCGGCTCGGCGCCCGCGAGACCGCCAACGAGCGCACGCTCTTCAAGCTCATCCACCCGGCGGCGTTTCCCACCTGCCAGCTGGTGATGGGTTTCACCCGCATGGAGCCCGGCAGCGTCTGGAACACCATGCCGCCGCACACGCACCTCCGCCGGTCCGAGGTGTATTGTTATTTCAACGTGCCGCCCACCGCGGCCGTGTTTCATTTCCTGGGCGAGCCGTCGGCCACCCGCCACCTCGTGGTGCGGGACCTGGAGATCGCCCTCTCGCCGCCGTGGTCCATCCACAGCGGCTGCGGCACCGCGGCCTACGCCTTCGTCTGGGGCATGGGCGGCGAGAACCAGGAGTTCGCCGACATGGATCCCGCGCCGGTCGCGCAGCTGCGCTGATGTCGCCATGGCTTCGATCCTCGACAGCTTTCGCCTCGACGGAAAGGTAGCCATCGTCACCGGCGCCTCCCGCGGGCTCGGCGCCGCCATGGCCCAGGCCCTGGCCGAGGCCGGCGCGGACCTCGTGCTCGTCGCGCGCGGCGACATGGCCGCCCTCCAGCAATCCATCGCAGCCACCGGCCGCCGCAGTGTGACCGTCGCCGCCGACGTCGGCACCCCGGCCGCCGCCGCGAAGATCGTGGCGGCCGCTTACGAGGCCTTTGGCCGCGCCGACATCCTCGTCAACAACGCCGGCATCATTCGCCGCGCCAATCTGCTCGAGTTTTCCGAGACCGACTGGAATGACGTCCTCAACGTCAACCTCACCGGTGCCTTCCGCCTCAGCCAGCGCTTCGCCGCCGAGCTCGTGGCGCGCAAGTCACCCGGCAAGATCATCAACGTCGCCTCGATGCTCTCGTTCCAGGGCGGCATCCTCGTCCCGGCCTACACCGCCAGCAAAAGCGGCATCGCCGGTGTCACCAAGGCCCTCGCCTGCGAGTGGGCCAAGGAACACATCAACATCAACGCCATCGCACCCGGCTACATCGCCACCGAAAACACCCGCCCGCTGCGCGAAGATGAGAGCCGCAACCAGTCGATCCTCGCCCGCATCCCCGAAGGCCGCTGGGGCAACCCCGAAGACATCGCCGGCACTTGCCTGTTCCTCTCCTCCGCCGATGCCAACTACCTGAACGGCACGATCCTCAACGTCGACGGCGGCTGGCTCAGCCGCTAATGCTAAAGCAAATCGACATGAATTTCCAAGAGCCTAGCCTAAAAATGGCAGGGACCGACCCTCTCCATGAAACACATAGGTTTCA
>JANYAM010000131.1 GCA_025361365.1 Opitutus sp.
GGGCGACCCGGCGAAGGAAATCTCCCTCCTGCCCCGCTTCATGAAGGCCCGGGAGATGACTTGGGACATCGCGATCAGCGAGGAGGAGGTCTTTAATCCCGCCTATGGCATCGAGGGCATTCCCTTCCTCGCCATCATCGCCCCCGACGGCACGGTCCGCCACGTCGGCCTGCACCCGGGTGACCCGGAGGCTGACGTCGCCGGCAAGATCGAGGCCATCCTCCGGGAGTTCAAGCTGCCCGTCCCGGAGAAATCATAATGGCCTTGGCTAGGGCGTCTAGCGCTTGGCGCTGGTTTGACCTCCTCCGGATGAGCCGCGACTCGTCGGGGACGACTCGCCCTACCATTTTTTAGACCAGCCCGCGCGGCGGCGGCGCTTTCAGGAACACCCTCCCCATGAAAACCCTGCGCCTCCTGTTCGCGGCCGTCTTGGCCGCTGTCTCCGTTGTCACCGCCCTCGCCGCCGACGCCACCCCGGCCGGAACCTGGACCTGGACGGCCAACGGCCCCCAGGGGCCGCTGCAGATTCAAGCCCGCCTCGAGGCCACGGACGGTGTTGTGACCGGCGCGATCATCACCCCCGGCGGCGAGCTGCCGGTCACCGAAGGCACTTTCAAGGACGGCATGGTGAACTACATCGTAGTCCGCGAAATCCACGGCGAGAAACTGCGCGTGAAGTATTCCGGCAAGCTCGAGGGCGACGCCCTCACCGGCACAATTGACCGCCCGCTGCCGGGATCGGACGAGCACCAAGTGGTCGAGTGGAACGCCACCCGGTCGAAGTGACGCCGGCTAGCGCGCGGGCGACGCCCTGTCCGTTTGTTCCCACTTCGCCCGGCAGGACTCGCAGATGCCGTGTGTGAGGCGCGGGAAGGTCTCGGCCTCCAGCAGGTGCAGGAGTTCCACCGCCTCTTCGACCGGCACCCAGGTGTTCTCCGTCAGCGCCACCTGCTGGCACCAACTGCACACCCGCAGCAAACGGTCGTCGCGGACCTCGTCGCCTTGCAGCAGGGCGACCGACGCGCGCGGCTCCTCGTGGCGCAGCGTCGAGACAAACTCCACCTCGCCTCCACCCACCGCGCGGATCTCCATCGCGAAGGTTCGGCGCCGATCGGGTGCATCGCACCGGTAGTGAAACTGCACGGGCCGGCCGGTCCGGGCCCGCCGGATCATCCGCACATACAACTCGCGCTCCGTCACGTCGGTTATCGCCAGCAGCAGGTTCTGGCCCAGCACGCGCTCCGGCAGCAACGCCTCCCCGCCGTTGTTCCGGGCAAATTCCGTCCACGCCGCATTGACCCGGCTGATCCGGTCGCTGGCATCGATGTGGTAGACTAGGACGAGGGGGTTGGATTCGCCGACAGGCATGCGCGGGGTCGGTCCACCCAAGCCCGGACCGGGCCGGCATGCAACCTCACAACCCTTCAGATGCGGGGCTCGGCGGGACTGTGGACCGCCGGGGGCGGCATCTTCGGCTGGAGATGCCAGGCGGCGAAGGCGAAGAAGATATCCCAGTCGAGCGGGCTGATGACGTGCGGGCCGTTGTGATTCACGAAGGCCATCACGCCCTTGCCGACCGGCTGGTCCAGCGCGGGCATCTCGGTCGTCCCGAGATCCTGCTGGCCCAGCAGCCGCCACACGGGACCGGCCGCAACCATCGCGAGGAACATCCCGTGCGGGTCCGACCACTGGTCCCCGCTGCCGCCGCTGACCATCACCGGCCGCGGTGCACTGAGCGCGAGCAGCAGGTTTCCCTCGTGCGGCATGTCGTTCCAGTGGCCGATGTATTTCTGCAGGTTGCCGGCGAACTGGTAGCCGTAGTTCGTCGCCATGTCGTCGACCGTCTCGCCGAAATCGCGCCGCGAGAGCGCCGCGCCCATTTCACCCGACTGACTGGAATAGATGAGCGCAAAACGGGGATCCGTCGCGCCGGCCCACAGCACGGTCTTGCCGAGGCGCGAATGGCCGACCAGCGCCACGTTCCTCACATCCACCGTGGAATCGGTCTCGAGGTAGTCCATGAGGCGGCTCAGGCCCCAGCTCCACGCGGCGATGGTGCCCCACTCGTCCGGCGCGGGTTTCGTCTGGCCGGGCGCGAGCGCCAGACCGATGACGCCGCCGGTGTAGCCGTCCTTGTTGTCGGGCTGGATCTCCGAATAGCGCAGCACCGCATAACTGAAACCGTGGCTGAGCACGTCGACGACCGGGCCCATGTCATTGAAACGCCGGGGCGGCGGGGCGCCGGGGGCCACGGGGGCCACGGGGGCGGGCGCCGGCTGGAGCGCGGGATCGCCGCCAAACGTGATGTGCAGCACCAGCGGCAGCGGACCCTTGACCGTTACCGGCCGGTAAAGCATCACGTGCACGGTCGGACCATCGGGCTTGTCGCCGAAATGCATGGTGATATGCTTGCGCAGCGCGGTGCCGTCCAGCACCTCGACCTCGTCGATCACCTCGTAGTGCACCGCCGGGGCGGTCGCCGGCACGCGGCCGTAGATTTCCGTCTCGTAGCCTTTGAGGATCTCCGGGCGCCGCTGCTTGAACCAGGTGTCGGCATCGCGCACGGGCCGGCCGTCGGCGAACACGAGCGGATCAGGCAGCGTGTAGGGCACCAGCTTTCCCTCGTAGTAATTCGTGATGTGCCCCGTCGGCGCGCGGCGTAGCGTGCGGCCGTCGGCATCCTTGAGGGGCGGCGGCGTGGGCGCGGCGGGTGCCGCGGCCGGAGCCGGCGCCTGAGCGTGGGCGAGGCCGGCAAAAATCAGCGCGCCACCCACGGCGGCGCGACGCAACAACAAGGCAGGGGTAGTCATGACGCCGCCACTGAATCCCGTCGGGGAACGGGCTGCAACCGATAATCTCCGCGCCAGGCTGTCGTGAGAAAACATGACACCCATTTAACGCGGAAAGTTTGGTTTGCATCGCCTTCCCCGTGCCGGGCTGCTTGGCTGTCCCGGCTTTTATGAAGTTACCCGCTCTGGATGACCCTGCCGCATAAATACAAAGGCCAGGACGTCGCCGGCAGCGGCCACTA
>JANYAM010000177.1 GCA_025361365.1 Opitutus sp.
TTCGCGCCGCGCCTGGGTGTTGGCCGAGATCACCGGCATGAACAAGGCGCATCTCGTGATCTGCCCGCGGATTTTCACGTCCCACGCGTCGCCGCCGACGAGCTCGCTCTGGTCGAACCACACCTCGACGCCGGCCGCGCGCAACGCGTCGGCGATGCGCTTCGCCGCCTCGGCGTCTTGCGACGCGTAGGAAAGGAAAGCTGCTCGTCCGGTGTCGCTCATGGCTTGGACAGGCCGGCGCGGGCGTTGCGCTGGCGGATTTCGTAGAGCTCCTTGAGTCCGGGCAGGTCGAGCAAGGAGCGCGTCTTGGGGTCGGCCGCGATGGGGGCGAAGTCGAGGTTCATGGCCCAGGTGAGCGCGGCGTCGCGCAGGTCATAGCCCCGCTGTAGCCAGGTTCGGGCCAGGTCGGATTCGCCCAGCAAAAGATGCAAGTAACCGATGTAGGCCGGGGAGGCCTCCCCTTTTTCGGCCAGCAATTCCACTTGGGCCAGGATCCGATGCGCTTCGTCCGGGCGTTTTTCCAGAATGGCACAGTCGGCTTCGAGCAGCAGGTGCAGGCCTTCATTCTCATGCACGTCCCGGCGCGCGATGACCAGCGCCTGGTGCATCAGGTCAAACCGCCCCGCCCGACCCGCGCCCAGCGCGATGGCCGAGGGCGGATTGACGCTGGTCGGCGCAAGTTGCCGGGCCCGCTCGCCGTTCTGAATGGCTTGGTCGTAATCTTTCGCCAGCAAACTGGCGAAACCCAAGTCCCAGTGGGCGGTGGCGCTCAGCGGATCGAGTTCCGTCCATTTCCGCTTCGCGGCGAGCGCGGCCGGGACATTGCCCGTGAAGATAAAGTAGTCGCCCGTCAGGTTGATGACCCAGGGGTCGTTCGGCGCCAGCTCGCGGGCCCGGAGCAGCTCCGCCTCGCCATCCGCCCAGCGCCATTCCACCATGGACAACAAACTGCCGTGCACCGTGAGGGCTCCGGCATTTTGGGGATTTAACCGGAGCGCGTGTTCCGCCGCCTGCTTGGCCTCCGCGGTCAGGGCGAGCGCCTTGGGGCCCGTCAGGCCGCCGTAGATGGGCAGCAAGAATTGCGTCCGCGCCAGCCCGACCAGGGCGGGCACGTAATCGGGGTCGAGGGCCAGGGTCGCCTTGAACAGGCGTTCCGCCTCAAACATCGAGACCTCGCTCCGTCGCGCCAGCTGACCCTGCGCCTCGAGGAAGAGCGCGTAGGCTTCCGGCTTCGTGGCGGCCGCCGTCGGCAGTTCACCCTCGCCCAGCAGGCTGCCCTTCACCACCCCGAGGATGTTCTTCGCGATCTCGTCCTGCACGGCGAAGATGTCCGACAGTTCGCGGTCGTAGGTTTCCGACCAGACGTGGAACCCGTCTGACGCCTTGATCAATTGCGCGGTGATCCGGACCTTGTTGCCGGCCTTGCGCACGCTGCCTTCGACGACGTAGGCCACGCCGAGTTTATGCGCGATCTCCGGAATCGGCACGTTCTGGCCCTTAAAGGAAAACGAGGAGGTCCTGGCCGCCACCTTAAGCTTTGACACCTTCGCCAGCACGTTGAGCAGCTCCTCGCTGATGCCGTCGGAGAAATACTCGTTGGCCTTGTCGTCGGAGAGATTGGCGAACGCCAGCACGGCGACGGACTTATCGTCGCTCCTTGCTTGGGCCGGGGCGAGAGCGGCGAACTCCTGCAGCAGCGCGCGGATTTCGGGCGCGTCCAGTCCGCTGCTGAAGCGCGGGTCGAGCGCGAACGAGGCGGGCGTGAAGGGAAACGCCGATTTCTCGGCAAACAGCTTCCTCACCCAGGTCGCCATGGCGCTGTAGTCCCCGAGCAGGCAGCGGGCCTGGGCGAGCTGGATAACGAGCGAACCACGGTAGACATTGGCCACGCGGCCGCTCACCAACGGCTCGACGAGGGCCAGCTCGTTGCGGGCCGCGTCGGCTTGGTCGAGGCAGGCCAGGGCCACCGCCAGCACGGCATGCAGCTCCTCGTTGTCCGGGTCCGTGGCCAGATGCTCGCGCAGCAGGCGCTCGGCCTCGCGGAACTGCGCCTTCGCGGCGTCGGCCCGGCCGGCCCGCGCGTGGGCCAACCCGGCGAGCAGCGCCTTCGGCCCGTGGAATGCCCGGTCGAAGAGGAAATTCTCGGGCAGGCGAGCGAGCTCCTGCAGGGCATCGTCCCAACGGTGTCCCGCCATGGCCACAACCCAGCGCGCATGCACCACCCGGTGCACGGTCCGGCCACTCGCCGGAATGCCCTGCAGAATCTCCCGAGCCCGCCCGAGGTCGGCCCGCAGGTAATAGCTCGTTTCGAACAGCGTGTAGCGCGCCCGAATCCCGGTGATGCCGTCGTCCTGCGCCGCCTCATTCGCAAATTGCTCCGCCTGGTCGGTCCGGCGCTGGACCAGGTTGAGCTGGGCCATGATCCAGTTGGGGAAGCCCGCGTGCGGCTCGGCCTTGAGCCAGGCGTTCATTTCCCGCTCGGATTCGGCAAATTCGTAGGACAACCAGCGTGAAACCCCGTCGCAATACCTCGTCAAGGGACCCGCCGGGAGCGCCGCCACCGCCCGATCAATCCACGGCCGGCAAGCCTGGGCGTCGCCGCCGCGGCTGATCATCGCGACGAGGTGCATTCCCATGGCCAGGTTGGCGAGGGGCGACTGCGGGGCGAGGCGCAAGGCGCGCTCGGCATCGTTCTTGCCGGACTCAAGCGGTTTGGTGCCCGGGTCGAAATTGCGGGTGACCTGCAGGCTCTCGATGAGGCTGCGCAACGCCCAGGCGTCGGCGTTGTCCGGATCGTCCCGGATGATGCGGTCGAGCCGCGGGGCCATCGCCTGATAATCCTCCTGTTGCCAACGATCGGGGACGAGCTGCGCGCGGAGCGCGGAAATTTCGGCGGACGCGGCGGAAACAGTCGCAGCCGGGCGCCGCTCCTTCAGCACGAGCAGCAGCGCCATCGTCACGCCGAAGATCGGCAGCGCCCACCACCACTTGGACGGACCGCTTCTTTTGGGAGACGCGGCGCCCTCGCCGCGCTCTGCGGGACGGGGGCGTCCCGCCTCCATTTCGGAACCATCGAGCAGCTTCTTCACCCGCGCCACGAACGCCGGCGGCGTTTCGCCCGCGGGAAGTTTGGTCCATTGCACCGCCTTGAATTCCGCCGGCACCTTCGCCTCGGCGTCGCGCGTGCCGTCCAACAGGATCGGCAGCAGGAAGGCCTTCTCCTCCGCCATCGTGTGCGTGCGCTGGGCCGCGAGCTTCCACTCGAGCCGGAAGTAACCCTCGAGCCGCGCCTGGGTGTTGGCCGAGATGACCGGCATGAACAGCCCGCACGAGCCGATCTGCCCGCGGATCTTCGCGTCCCAGGTATCACCCCCGGCCAGCTCGCTCTGGTCGAACCACACCTCGACGCCGGCGGCGCGCAACGCATCGGCGATGCGCTTCGCCGCCTCGGCGTCCTGCGAGGCGTAACTGAGGAAGACGGCTTTGTTTTCAGTGGAGCTCATTTCCGGTTCTCCTTGAGCAGGCGAGCCTGCGTCTCGCGGGCGACCTTGTATTCGGCGGCGCACCCGAGCTTTTCGAGCAGTCGTTGGAAGCGCGGCGTGTCGCGCACGGCATCGAAGAATGGCTCCCAATAGAGTTGCTGCCAGAAAATCGTCGGGAATTTCTCCAGCAACGGATAGGCCTTCTCCTCCCGGCCCAGCATGAGCAGGATCACCCCGCTGGCGAAGCTGTCCGGATATTGCCGCAGCAGTTCCGCGGTCCAGCGCTCGCGATCAGCGGGCGTGCCGATCGTTTGCAGGCACCAGACCGCCTCATTGGCAATCTGTGGGTCGCTGCCGGTCCGGGGGCTCTCCAAATAGACCCGAAGCGCGATCTCGGCCTCGGCCTTGCGTCCGAGTTCCAGCAGGAGTCGGGCGCGCCGCAACGAGAGTCGGGCTGAACCAGTGGGCGTCAGCGTCGCCGCCCGTTCGATCAAGGCCAGCGCCTCGCCGTAGCGGCGGACGTGCGTCAACTCCCACGCGAGGTCCCAGAGGATGTAGGGCGAAAGCGGCTCGAGCTCCATGGCCCGCCGGTAGGCGGCGATCGCGGTGTCCAGCCGGCCCCGTGTCACCATGAGGTCGCCATGCCAGTCGACGACCAGCGCATTGTTCGGTTCGAGCACCAGCGCGCGGCTGGATTCTTCCTCGGCCTCGGCGAACCGCCGGTCCTCCATCGCGATCTTTCCGAGCGCCGCATGCGGCTCGCCCAGTGTCGGATCGAGCTCGATCGCCCGTTTCGCCTCCCGCGCGGCGAGGGCAAACTGCTCGCTCACCGAATCGCCTCCACCCTTGCGATACGAGGCTTCGATGGTCAGCAGACTGGCCAGCGCGGCATGCGCCGTAGCCCAGTCCGGATCCAGCGCCACGGCTCGGTTGAACAACTCGCCGGCGCGGGTAAAGCCCTCCGTCGTGCGCAAAACCCAGAAAGACCGGCCTTCCAGCAACGCCGTGAGCGCCTCCGGATTCACCTGATGGGACGCACGCGCCGCCACACCTATTTTCAACGAAAGGTTTTTCGCGATCAGCCCGGCGATCTCGTCCTGCACGGCGAAGATGTCCTTCAGGTCGCGGTCGAGTGAACCGGAGGACCAGACGACCTCGTCGGTCGCAGCGCGGATGAGCTGGGCCGAGATGCGCACCCGGTCCCCAGCCCGTCGCACGCTCCCCTGCACCAGATAGCTCACGTTAAGTTGCTGGCCGATCTCGGCGGATTTCACCTGCCTGCCTTTGAAATAAAAGCCCGAGGACCGGCCGCGCACGGTCAGCCCCGGCACCTTCGCCAGCACGTTGAGCAGCTCCTCGCTGATGCCGTCCGAGAAATACTCGTTGGCCTTGTCGTCGGAGAGGTTGGCAAACGCCAGCACGGCGACGGACTTGTCGTCTGCCTTGGCTGAGACCATTGGCGCGGTCTTCGCCGCGAGGCGCGCTTTCGATTCGGCGAGCAACGCCTCGAACTCCGGCGTGCCGTGCAGCCGGTCCCAGCGCGGGTCGATCAGCAGC
>JANYAM010000146.1 GCA_025361365.1 Opitutus sp.
GGGCCTGAACTCCGCCTATGGCCCCGTGCCGGACCGGAATGAGATGATCGCCCTCGTCAGGGCCGCGGTCGAACGCGGCGTCACGTTCTTCGACACCGCGGAGGCCTATGGCCCGATGACAAATGAAGTGCTCGTCGGCGAAGCCCTCGCGCCGTTTCGCCAGCAAGTCGTCATTGCCACCAAGTTCGGCTTCAAGTTCGGCCCGAACGGCGAACGCATCGAGGGTCTCGACAGCCGGCCCGCCCACATCAAGGAAGTCGCGGACGCCTCGCTGAAGCGCCTCAAGGTCGATGTCATCGACCTGTTCTATCAGCACCGCGTCGATCCGGCCGTGCCGATCGAGGACGTCGCCGGCGCTGTGAAGGAGCTGATCCAAGCCGGCAAGGTGAAGCATTTCGGTCTGTCGGAAGCCGGCGCGCAAACGATCCGCCGCGCCCACGCCGTGCAGCCAGTCACCGCACTGCAGAGCGAATACTCCCTGTGGGTTCGCGAGCCCGAAGCGGAGATCATCCCCTTGCTCGAGGAACTCGGGATTGGCTTCGTGCCCTTCAGTCCGCTCGGGCGCGGATTTCTCACGGGCAAGATGGACGCCTCCACCACATTCGACAAAACCGACTTCCGCAGCAGCCTCCCGCGTTTCGCGCCCGATGCACTCAAGGCCAACCAAGCCTTGGTGGACCTGCTCGCCGAGATTGCCGCGCGGAAAAAAACCACGCCCGCTCAAGTCGCCCTCGCCTGGCTGCTGGCGCAGAAGCCATGGATCGTGCCGATTCCCGGAACGACCAAGCTACACCGCCTCGACGAAAACCTCGGCGCCGCAACCCTCGAGCTCACGACCGACGACCTGCGCGACATCAACGCCGCTCTCGCAAAAACCCCCGTGGAGGGCGCGCGCTATCCCGAACACCTCCAAAAAACCGTTGGTCGGTAAGCAATGACGCCGAATGAATGGCCGCAAAAAGGCACAAGAAACACGAAAAGGGATTGGCCCTCTAACGACGCCAAAAGATTGAGCGACTCAGACACTGAATCTACTTCTTTGCGCCTTTTTGTGCCTCTTTGTGGCTAAACGAATTTCCTCCCCCAGCTCCGCGCTCCCTGCTCCCCGCTCATTTTTCCCATGCAAATCAAACGCGCCGGCGTTCAACCCTCCACTCCCGGTCCGTCCGACTGGTTCACCGGCACGGTCCGCATCGATCCGCTGTTCCAAGTCACGCCCCCAGCCCGCACGGCCGGCAACGCCGTCACCTTCGAGCCGGGCGCACGCACCGCCTGGCACACGCATCCGCTCGGCCAGACACTGATTGTCACTGCCGGCGCCGGCCGCGCGCAGCGCGAAGGTGGCCCCATCGAGGAAATCCGCCCCGGTGACGTCGTCTGCTTCGCCCCCAGCGAAAAACACTGGCACGGCGCCGCGCCCACCACCGCCCTGACCCACATCGCCATCCAGGAATCCCTCGACGGCAAGGCTGTCGACTGGCTGGAGAAAGTCCGCCACGAGCAATATCAAGCGTGACCCGGCTGCACGGCTAGGCGCACAACGCCTTGGCGTTAATTTCCTCAGGTTTCAGCTTTCAGGTTTCAGGTTTCTCCACCATTGGGTGGAGTTGAATGACGCCTTTTACCACGATCCTGACGCATCCGGGCAGTGCCCACAAAGATGAGTTCCTTGCTTGCTGCGTGCTGCTGGCGACGGCCCCCTGCCCCGTCCTGCGGCGCGAGCCAACTGACGCCGACTTGGCCGACCCCGCGACTGCGGTGATCGACGTGGGGCACTGTCATGAGCCAGCGCTGAATAATTTCGACCACCACCAGCTGCCGGATGACGCGGCGCCGACCTGCGCCCTGTCGCTCGTGCTGCAGCACCTCGGGCTCTACGCGGATGCCCGGGCGTTTTGCGACTGGCTCGAGCCCGCGGAGTGGTTCGATTGCCGCGGACCCAATGTCACCGCCCGCCGGCTCAACATCGAACGCAAGGTCGTCGACCAGTTGCTCTCGCCCATTGAAATCACCCTGCTGCGCCGTTTTGCCGCCGCGAAGCAACTGTCGGCCGGCGAGCCGCTGTGGGAAATCATGCGCCTGATCGGCACCGACCTGCTCGACTACATCCGCACCCTGCGCGCCCGACTCACCTTCATCGGACAGCATGCCCAGCTCTGGTCGCTGGATGGGTTGGCGATTTCCGGCGATAAAGCGCCTGCTCCGGCCGTTGTTTTTCTGCCGCGCACTGATCCCCTGCCGGAGGACCCCTCAGCCGGGCTCGATCGCTATGTGACGGAGCAAAAACTTGATGATCGCGTCGTCGCCCTCATCGCGCCCGATCGCCGCGGCGGCGGCTACGGGTTGTCCAAGCACCGCGATCACCCGCGCCTCGACTTCACCCGCATCAAGGCGGAGCCGGATGTGCACTTCGCGCACCAGCGCGGCTTCGTCGCGAAGACCTCGGCCACCAATCCGCAACGGCTGCGGCAGTTGCTGCTGCTAGCCGCGGTATGAATCGGATTAACGCAAGGGCGCCAAGTCGCTAAGAGAAATCGATTCAGGCTTTCCGATCCGGGCCTTGGCGTCTTTGCGCCTTTGCGTTAATCAGCCTTTCGCAGCGGGACGCGGAAAGTTTCCCCAACACTTACCGCCAACAAGCGGTGCGGTTCGGCAGCGAAGGCCCGGCGCACACGCGCCGCGGGCTCATCCATCGCCTCGGCGCTCAGCTTGAAAGTCTCGTGGTGGATCGGCACGAAGGTGCGGGCGCCGGCCTGGCGGGCCATCTCCGCCGCCTGCTCGGGATTGCAGTGGGCGCGGATCCACGGGTCGTAGGCCCCGATGGGCATCAGCATGAGATCGATCGGCCGCGCGGGATCGTTGAGACGCGCAAAGGCCGGCGTCCAGGCCGTGTCACCCGCGAACCCGACGGTGTGCCCGCCGCGCGTCAGGAGATAGCCGTTATAGCCGCGGTGATCGTCGCGCATCATGCGCGCCCCCCAGTGTGCGACCTCGAAGGCCGTGACGGTGATCGGGCCGTGGCGGGTCTCAACCGTCGCGGCCTGGCCCCAGTCCAATTCGTAGATCTGGTGAAAGCCGTGGCAGCGCAGGAGGTCGGCCGTGGCCCGGGCCGTGACCACCGGCGTGCGCCGGTCGAATTTCCGCAGGCTCCACACGTCGAAGTGGTCGAAATGCGCATGGCTGAGCACAATCATGTCCGGCTTCGGCAACTCGCGCGGACCGAGCGCCGGGGCATGATACCGTTTCGGGCCGAGCACAAACGGCGGCACCCCGAGACCGACCCGCCGCGAGAAGACCGGATCGGTAAGGACCCGCACGCCGAGAAAGTTCAGCAAGACCGTCGAATGCCCGAGCACGCTCCCGGTGATGGCGTCGTCCCGCCACATCGCGGGCACGGGCCGGTGCGCCGGCGGCAAGGGTTTGCCACGGCCGTCGAAAATCATCTGCCGAATCATGCGCCATCGGGTCATCCGCTGGAAGGGAACCCTTCACAGGCAAAAGTCCAATCAGAGTAACGCAAAGGCGCCAAGACGCTAAGAATTCAAACTTCCCGACCCGAACCTTGGCGTCTTTGTGCCTTTGCGTTGGAATTCCTAGAATCATCAGCCTGACTGCTGCTATGGAACTTTACTACATGCGGCACGGCGAGACGGCGTGGTCGCTGACCGGACAACACACGGGGAAAACCGACCTGCCTCTGACCGCCCACGGCGAGGACGAGGCGCGGGGCTTGGCCACTTTGCTGCGCGGCGTGGCCTTTGACCACGTGTTCGTCAGCCCGCGCCAGCGCGCACGGCGCACGGCCGAGCTGACCGGACACGGCGCGGCGATGGTCGAGCCGGACCTCGCCGAATGGGACTACGACGGCATCACGTCAGACGCGGTTCGCGCCAAACGTCCCGCCTGGGACATCTACCTTGACGGCTGCCCTGGCGGCGAATCGCCGGAGCAGATTACGGCGCGCGCCGACCGCCTGATCGCCCGCCTGGCTTCGCTCTCCGGCCGCGTGGCGGCTTTTTCCCATGGCCACTTCGGCCGCGTGCTGGCGGTGCGCTGGATCGGCCTGACCCTGCCGATGGCGAAACACTTCGCGATCGATACCGCCTCCTATGGCATCCTCGATCGCGATCCTGGCCGCGGCGACCGCGCCCGCATCGTGCAGTGGAACATCCGCGCGGCCCAGCCGCGCTGAGAAACCTGAAACTTGAGACCTGAAAGTTCGGGCCCTGTAGGGTCGCCGCTTGCCGGCGGACCGTGCTCGCGCGCTACGGTCCGGCGACAAGCGCCGACCCTACATTCGTTCTTTCGCGACTCTTGTCGGCCATAGGCTGGGCGAGGGCTGATCGCGTGAACCGATTCAGCTCTCCACCGGATCAACCACTACACTCATTTTAATCTGGCGCCTTCGCACGATGCGTAAATTTTTGTGCCATGCCTCACGTCCCCGGTTTGCGCAGCTGTTACACCAAGGTCGGCCGCCTCGTCTACTTCGGCCGCATGCTCGACAAGATCCGCCTGCATGCCGCGGGAAAATTGCCCGCCGAATACGTGGCGAACCTCGGCGATGAGAAAAACCTGACTCTCGACCGGCGCTGCTGCCAGTTTCTCGGCGTCCGCTATGCCGACTTGCGCGAGCGCATCCAGATGGGCGGCACGGACGACGAGGTGCTCGCGTGGGCCCACGCGAACGGCATGTCGCGGCCCGACGAGGAGTGCCACATGTGGAACCGTTTCATCGTGAAACTCGGCTGGCGCGACGAACGCTCCCATGTTCTCCCCCAGCGCATCATCGATGCGGGCCTGACCGGCAAGCCCATCGAGACGATCATCGATCACATCGAGTTCGACGAGGGCCGGGATCCCGTCGCCGCGAAGGCGTGGGACGGGATTTAGAGAATCGAAGGTTTCCTGGAGGGCCGGTCTCCCGACCGGCCGCGGTCGGTCAGGAGACCGACCATTCACTTCGTGCCTTCGTGGTTAATTCACCTGTATTTCGCTAAAAAACCCGTTGCCCCGGCAATGGACTAAACTAGACAGGTGGGGACGGGCCCCACCCCATGGAAAAAAACGATTCATCCCCGAGCCGCAACAAACCCGTCCTGAATCCGGCGAATGCACCGGTCCCGGCGGCCAAGCCGGCCCCGCCGCCGGCCTTCAAACCGGCCGCTGCTGCGCCGGCGCCAACCCCGGCCGCGACCCCGGCCGCAGCGCCCAACGAGCCCGCCACTCCCGCGGCTAAGCCCGCCAAGGGCCCGGCGAAGGCCAAGCCCGGCGCCTCGCCCGATGCTCCCGGCAAAGCGACGGCTTTCTACGACCGCTTGTTTCCGGTGGACTCGCCCCAGCGCAAATCCGGTCCGATCATCATTATCGCCCTGGTGATCATTGTCCTGCTCCTCTCCAAGTGCGCGTTCTCGTCCGTGAGTGAAAAGATGGCCGCCGCCGCGCAGGTCCGCGCGGAAGAAAAACACATCCAGTCCACCGGCGTGCTCGTCGTGAAATCCAACTGGCCCGAGGCGGTCGTCGAAGCCACGCCCGTCGCCGCTCCCGACCGCACGGCAGCCGAGCCCGTCAAGGGCGCCCTCGGAGAACCCTTGCCCCGCCTGGCGCCGGGAAAATATGCCGTGACGCTCCATGCCGACGGCTGGCCGGATGCGCGCGGCGAGGTCGACGTGCCGGCCGGGAAGCAGACGGAGACCACGATCAATTTCAAGAGCGGGTCGCTCCGCCTGGATTCCGATCCCACCGGCGCCACCGTCAAGCTGGGCAATGCCGTGCTCGGCAAGACGCCCCTGGTGATCCCCCGATTGCCGCCGGGCCCGTGCGCGCTCTCCTTTGAATACCCGTCCTGGCCGGCCGTCTCCCTCAAGGTCGCCGTCACCGAAAATGTCGAGTCGGCCGAAAAGGTGCGCCTGCCCCACGGCAGCCTGACGGTGGAAACCGTGCCCGCTGGCGCGACCGTCCTGATCGGCGGAAAAAATTCCGGCAAGACCCCCCTGACCTTGGAAAGCGTCCCGGCGGGCGAGAAGAAGATCAAGGTGCAGGCCGCGGATTTCCCTGTGTTGGACGTGAAGGCCACAGTGGAAGACCGCGGCGAGGCGAAACTCAGCCTGCAGTTGGGCGCCTATTTCCCCGCGCTGGATGCCGAGGCGCTCTTCCGCGGGATCTGGGTGCCGGATGACCCGAACCGGATCGCGGCCTCTGATTGGACCACCGGGCCTTACCAGTCGCAGAACGGCATCGTGAAAAACCTGAACCGGAAGCGGCTCCACCAAACCTGGCTGAACAAGCGCTATCATTATTCCGCGATCGTGAAGTCCTATGATGCGGCCAGCGGCAAAATCGAGTTTGTCGAGCAGGAGAATGCGTTCTCCAAGTATCGCGTGACGGCGGTCCTCACCCCCGACGCCCGCAAGGATCCGGCCCTGGCCGTGCCGCTGGCCAAGGGCGCGACGCTGACCCTGAACCTCTACGGACTACTCACCGCGGTGGAGGAACCGCGCTGGCCTTCGAAGGTGATCCGGTTCGACATCTCGGCCGCAGAATTGCTGCACTGAGACGGCCGTTGGCCGCGGTTGTTGGTTGTTAGCTATCGATTGTTGGGAAAACCCCGACAACCGGGGAGACGGGACCAGAACTCCTGCTTTGCGGCCCTGCGCCTTTGCGTTAACCCGCTTCCCGGTCGGAGAATAAAATCCCACCTGCAATTTGGGAAACATCGGCTACATTATGCAGTCATACGCCCCCGACCCTTTCACCTATGAAGACAAAACTGATCCCTGTCCTGATTTTCGCGGCCGGGCTCCTCGGCACCGCTCTGGCGGCCGAGTCTGAGACCGCCGCCTCGCCCGCCGCCCCCGCGCCGCCGCCCGACCGCACCATCTTCGCCCCGCGCCTGCCCTCCCCGGCCGAGCTGACCGACATCGCCGCCGCCCAGGGCCAGAGCATCGAGCGCATCGAACAGACGGCCTCGCAGGTCACCATCACGACCAAGACTTCCGACGGCCGCACGACCACCGTGCTCTACCAACTGCTTTCCACTGCCGCCAGCGCGCCCGCGCGCGTGGCCACGGCGCCTCGCGCGACCGTGACCAGCGTCGTCGTCCAGAACGACGACCCCGAGGTGGTTTATGTGCCGCGTTACCGCTACTACTCCTATGATCCCGTCTGGGATTACTGGCCGCCGCTGGCGCTGGGCATCGGCCTGGGCTGGAGCTTCCATGGCGGTTACGGACACGGTCATTATGGCGGCTGGCACCATCGCTGAAGTTTTTTCCTCTCCATGAACCCTCCCAAACTGATCCTTCCCGCCCTGGCGCTGACGATCCTGCTCGGCGGCTGCGTCGGCACCGGTCCCAACACGCAACGCGGCGCCGTTACCGGCGGGGCGCTCGGCGCCCTGGCCGGTGCCATCATCGGCAATAATTCCGGCCACGGTAACGGCGCCTCGGGCGCCGCCGTCGGTGCCCTCGCGGGCGCCGTGCTGGGCGGCACCATCGGCAACGCCAACGATCACCAGGATGGCACCGTCTACGACGAGCCCCAGCCCCAATACCACCGCCGCGCGCGCCGCTATACCCGGATCGAAGAGGTTCCTCCGCCGCCGCCCGCGCAGCCGGCTCCGCCGGAGGTGGCCGAGAAGATCACTCCGTCCCCGTCGCCCGAGGCGGTCTGGATCCCCGGTTACTGGGATTTCAACGGCAACGCCTATGCCTGGACTCCCGGGCACTGGGAAATCCCACCGCCCAATAGTCGCAGCTACGTGGCGTCCCACTGGGAAGTCCGCGCCAACACCAACGTGTTCGTCCGCGGCTCCTGGCAGTAACGCCCCGTCTTTTTTTGGTCACCGCGCGCCGGCGTCACCGCCGGCGCTTTTTTTGACCCACGCCGCACCGGCGGCTCAGTCCCGTGACGGTCCGTCGTCGACAAAGACGAGGAACGTCAGGGCTCCGAGGATGAGGGTGGCGGCAATCATGGCGACCGGAGGGTGGGACGATTAATGCATGCCGCCACCGGCGCGCAGTTCCTCGCCGGTCAGCCAGCCGGAATCATCCGAAGCCAGGAAGACGGCGATCGTGGCGATGTCCTGCGGCTGGCCGGTGCGGCCGAGCGGGGTCTGCGTGTGCGCATGCTTCTCGAAATCGGAACCAATGAAGCCCGCGGTGACCGAACCCTCGGTCTCGACGATGCCCGGGTTGAGCGCGTTGACGCGGATGCCCTTCGGCCCGAGTTCCCTCGAGAGGACGCCGGTGATGGCGTCGACCGCGCCCTTCGTGCCGGTGTAGACCGCGCTGGCGGGCGGCGTGATGCTGCTGACGACCGAGCCGATGTTGATGATGCTGCCGCCCGTGGCCGGGAAGAGCTTCACGGCGGCCTGCGTGGTGAGGAGCAGGCCGAGGACGTTGATGTTGAACTGCCGGTGGAAATGCTCCGGCGTGATGGCCTCAAGCGGCAGGAATTCGTAGACCCCCGCGTTGTTCACGAGGATGTCGAGGTGGCCGTAGGCGGCCTTGGTCTCGGCGAGCAGCCGCGTGATGTCGGCCGGGTGGGCGACGTCGCCCTGGATAGCCACGGCCTTGCCGCCGTCGGCAATGATCTCGGCGACGACCTTGTCGGCGCCGGCCTTGCTGGAGGCGTAGTTGACGACGACGGACGCACCCGCGGCGGCGAGGTGCTTGGCGATGGAAGCGCCGATGCCCTTGGAGGCACCGGTAACAAGGGCAATTTTGCCCGCGAGCTTAGGTTGGATGTTGGATTTCATGGTAGTGAGTGTGGTGGTCGTGGACTGAGGCGAAGTAAGGTTGGCGCGAAGAATCAGGCGGAAGTGTGGTGCTCGTTGGCGTCGTCAACGAAGACGAGGAGCGTGATGGCTCCGAGAATGAGAGTGGCGGCGATCATGGTGGGTGGTGGTGGAAAGGTGGACGAGGCAGGTTTAGGCGGCCGTGGCCGCCGGCCGGGCGGCATCGAGGCGGCGGAGGATCTCGGACTTCGCATGGACGCCGACCATCGTGTCGACGACCGCGCCGGCGCGGAAGATGAGCAGCGAGGGGATCGAGCGGATGCCATAGCGGGAGGCGAGTTCCGGGTGGGCGTCGACATCGACCTTGGCGACGATCGCCTGGCCGCCACGCTCGGCGGCGATTTCATTGAGGGCCGGGGCGATGGCCTTGCACGGGCCGCACCACGACGCCCAGAAGTCGACGAGCACCGGATGATGCGCCGAGGCAGCGAGGACATCGGTCGCGAACGAATTGTTGGAAACGGAAACAGGATAAGGAAAGGTCGTGTTCATTTTGACGGAGGTTGGTGGTGACGCAAAACGAGGCGGCCTATTCGCGTTGGCGCGTGAGCGGCGCATGCAGGCGGTCGAGCAGATAGGGGGTCCCACAGGCTGCCGAGCGGCTGCACGGGGAAACGCGCCCGCGCGGTGGCGGCGTTGGTTAACCGCTGCACAAAACGAGAAGCGAAGTTGGAGCGCGGGGAATTGCCGGACGAAGAGGAGCGGAGGGTCTTATTTTTCATGGCTGAAAGTTGTTATAGTTGACTGGTTATCTAGTTTTGAGGCGAAAAAAGGGCGCACGCGGAAAACGTGCGCTGTGAGTCGGTCAGGCCTTGGCGGTGGTGGTTTGGGCGGGGGACTTGGCGCCGAGGATACGCATGGCCAGGTCGGGCAATGCGCGGAGCACCTCGGGGTCGTTGAGAATGCGGGCTTGAGAGAGAATGCCATCGATCAGGCCGGCCATTGCGGTGGCCTTATCGCCAGGATCGCCCGGCTCGATCGAGCCCTCGGCGAGGGCATCGCGAATCGCAGATTCATAATAGCGGCGCTTGCGCGCGAAAAGCTCGCGGATCTTGGCGCCCACGGCCTGTTCGTCGGTGCACGTGCAGGTCTCAGAGCCGAGGGACATCACCGGGCAACCTAGCACCTTGCCGTGCTTCTGCTTAATTTCCGCCTGGAAATCATACATGCTAGCCAGGTAGGTCCGGATCCTGATCAGCGGCTCAACCGAAGGGGAAAAGATGCCGTCCATCTTCGGCTTGCTGACTTCCAGCCACATCCGCTCCAGCGCGGCCACGGCGAGTTCGGACTTTGAGCTGAAGAAATAGTAGAAGCTACCCTTGGCCACGCCGGCCCGCTTGCAGATGTCATCGATCGTGATGGCGCCGTAGCTCTCTTCCCAGATCAGGTCGAGGGCGGCGTCCATCAAGCGTTCGTTGGCGTCTGAAGTTCTTCCCATGGCCAAGATGGATAGTTGACTATTTGGTCTAGTCAACGGTTTTTCTCAGGTTTTCTAAAAAAACCAGCTTCCTCGCTTCCTTCCGGGCATGATTCACCGCCAAGCGCTTGGCTGTCACATGGATTTAAAAGCCTTTGGTCGAAAATAGGTGGAATCTCGGCGCCGTCTGGCTTCTCTTAGATTCACCATGATTCCCCGCATGCTCCGCTCCACCCTGTCATTCCTTGCCGGGTCGGTCCTCGTGACCGGCCTGTTTGCCCAAACCCCCGCGCCCAAGATCGAATTTCCCGCGGCCAGCCCGGCCGCCACGGTCAAGCAGCGCGTCGGTTTCACCGACATCGAGATCAACTATTCGCGGCCGAGCATGCGCGGCCGGAAAATCTTCGGCGGCCTGCAGCCCTACGGCGAGATCTGGCGCACCGGCGCCAACAACGCCACGAAGATCACCTTCAGCACCGCGGTGAAGTTCGGCGGCGCCGACGTGCCCGCCGGTTCCTACGCCCTCTTCAGCATCCCCGGCGAGAGCGAGTGGACCGTCATCCTCAACAAGGTCGTCGGCCAATGGGGCGCCTACACCTACGACGCCAAGAACGACTTCGTTCGCGTTAAAGCCGTGCCCACCGCCCTGCCCTGGCCCGTCGAGACCTTCACCTTCAGCTTTAACGATCTCGCCAACGAGTCCGCCGCCACCCTCTCCCTCTACTGGGAAAGCACCCGCGTGCCGGTGAAGATCGAGGTCGACGTCGCCAGCATCCTCGTGCCGCAGATCGAGACCGTGATGGCCGCCCCCGACGGCAAGAAGCCCTACTTCGCCTCCGCCATGTTCTATTTTGAGAACGGCCTCGACCTGAAGAAGGCCGCGGCGTGGATGGACGCCGCCATCGCGGAACAACCCGATGCCTTCTACATGGTCTACCGCAAGGGTCTCATCCTGGAAAAATCCGGCGACAAGGCCGGGGCGCTCGCCGCCGCGCAGAAATCCCTCGAGATGGCCAAGAAGGCTCCCGGTCTCATCGGCGCGGAATACAGCCGCCTGAACGAGGCCCTCATCGCGCGCGTGAAGTAAGCTGGTGGAGCGCGTTGCCCCCAGCGCGCTCAAGCGGCTTGAGGCGAAGCCACTCCACCCTCCGAAACCCTCCCGCGCCGGTGGCGTCTAACCGCCGGCGCTTTGCTCTCCCCTTCCAACCCGTGATCCCATGAAAATCCGTCTCGCCCTCGCCCTGCTCACCGCGTCCGCCTCCTCCGCGCTTTTTGCGCAAACCCCCGCGGCGCCCGCGCCCGCCCCGGCCGCCACCATCGCCCCGCCGGCTGCACCGCGCGCCCGTATCAGCCCGCATGAAGTCATCAGCCTCAAGGTCGATGGCAACCGCGTGACCATCATCTATGGCCGCCCTTACTCCAAGGACCCGAAGACCGGCGCCGTCCGCAAGATCTGGGGCGAGCTCGTGCCCTACGGCAAGGTCTGGCGCACCGGCTCGGACGAGGCCACCACGCTCATCACCCAGCAGGCGATCGATCTCGGCGGCACCACCGTGCCCGCCGGCACCTACACCCTGTTCACCGTCCCGCAGGCCGACGGCACGGCCAAGCTGGTCATCAACAAGGAAACCGGCCAGTGGGGCGTTGATCCCTACCACGAGGCTAACGAATTCGCCCGCGTCGACCTGAAGAAAGACACGCTCAACACGCAGCTCGACCAGTTCGTCATGGCGCTGGAGAAAAATCCGGCCGGCGGCAGCGTCCTGAAGATGGCCTGGGAAACCACCCAGTTCTCCGTGGCTTACACGGTCAAAAAGTAACCGCCCACCCGGTCATGGCTTTCCGTTCCTGGCGCCGCGGGCTGCTTGTGCTCGGCGCTATTTTCACCGTCGCCGCCCTCCACGCTTTGCCGGGCGACCGGCCCGGACAAACACCGGCCGGCCAGCAGGCCGGAACGGTGCCCTCCCCCGAAGGGATCAAAGGGGACCTCCGCAGCTTCGGCACGACCGGCACCGTGCTGCACATCGGCGCGCACCCCGATGACGAGAACACGCAGCTGATCACCTACCTCTCGCTGGGCCGCGGCTATCGCGCCGCCTACCTGTCGCTCACGCGCGGCGATGGCGGCCAGAACGAACTCGGCCGCGACTTCGACGAGAAACTCGGCGTCGCCCGCACCCAGGAGCTGCTCGCCGCCCGCCGCTTCGACCATGGCCGCCAGTTTTTTACGCGGGCCATCGATTTCGGTTTTTCCAAGACACCGGAAGAGACCCTGCGCTTCTGGGATCGCGACGCCGTGCTCGGCGATGTCGTGCGCATCATCCGGCAATACCGTCCCGATGTCATCGTCACGCGCTTTCCCATCCCCCCTGGCAGCGGCGGCCACGGCCACCACACCGCCTCGGCTATCCTCGCCGTCGAGGCCTTCAAGCTCGCCGGAGATCCCAAGGCTTATCCGGAACAGCTCACGCAAGGCCTGACTGTCTGGCAGCCCAAGCGCGTTGTCTGGAATTCGTTTTCGTTCGGCGGCGCCGGTCCCAACGGACTCAACGGCCCCATCGTGAAAATGGACATCGCGGGCATCGACCCGGTGAGCGACGATAGCTTTGGCACCATCGCCAATGAAAGCCGCGGCATGCACAAGACCCAGGGCCTCGGCGGTTTTTCCGGCCGCGCGGCCACTGGTCCTAACATCCAAAACTTCATGCTGCTGGCTGGCGATCCGGCCACGTCCGACCTCATGGATGGCGTCGACACGACGTGGAACCGTTATCCGGGCGGCGCTGAAATCGGCGAAGCCGCCGCGGCCGTCCTCGCTGGATTCAAGGCTGACGATCCCGCCGCCTCGGTGCCCGCCCTGCTGGCGCTCCGCCCTAGACTCGCCGCGCTACCGTCCGATCCGCTCGTCGCCGACAAGCGCGCGCAACTGGACCGGATCTTGCAGGCATGCCTCGGTCTGAAGGTCGAAACCACCATCGCCAACGCCGAGGTCGTGCCGGGCGAACCGCTCAAACTAACGCTCGCCTTCAGCGTAGCGGCCAAATCCGTTGACGTGCGTTACCTCGAGACGCGCAGCCCGGCGTTGAAGCTGGCCGCCGGCTCCGCCGGCGAACTGACCGGCGTCCTGCCGCTGACGACCCCGCTCACCCAACCCTACTGGCTGCGCGCCGACGGCGCGGCAGGCATTTCCCGCGTCGACGATCCCTCCCTCATCGGCCGGCCGGAAAATCCGCCCGCGATTCCGCTGGAGCATGTCTTCACGGTAAGCGGCCAGACTTTGGTCATCACCGATGAACCGGTGCAACTCGTCCATGCGCGGGTCGGCGAGCAATCACGGTTGAGCGTCAAGATCATCCCGCCCGTCTCGCTCGCGCTGAACTCCGAGATCTTCTTCGTGCCGCCCGGCACCACGAAACCGGTCAGCGTGGAGGTCACGGCCGCCCGCGCCAACAGCCGCGGCACTCTCCGCCTCGACCTGCCCGCCGGCTGGTCCGCCGCGCCCGGCCCGCAGGACTTCCACCTGCCCAACGTCGGCGACAAAGCGCGGGTCACCTTTAATGTGACCGCCTCGGCGCAACCGTCCGCCGGAAAACTCACGGCCATCGCGAAGGTCGACGGCCACGATTTCTCCAACCAGCGCTATGAGGTCCGCTACGATCACATTCCCGTGCAGTTGCTCCAGCCGCCGGCCCGCGCGCGGCTGGCCAGTTTCGAGTTGGCCACGCGCGGCCTGACCATCGGTTACCTGCCAGGCGCCGGCGACTATGTGGCCGAATGCCTCGAGCAGATGGGCTATGTCGTTCACCGCCTTACCGGCGCTGACCTGACGCCGGAAAAACTCAAGGGCCTCGACGCCGTCGTCATCGGCGTGCGCGCCTTCAACGAGCGCACTGACTTGAAGGCCGCCTTCCCCGGCCTGCTCGCCTGGGTCGAGGCCGGCGGCACCGTCATCGCGCAATACAACCGGCCCAACGGCCTGAAGGCCGACCAGCTCGGGCCGTATCCGCTCTCGATCGAGGGACCGGCCCCGGCGCTGCGCGTCACCGACGAGACGGCGCCTGTGACGCTCCTCGCGCCCGACCACGCGGCCGTCAACACGCCGAACAAAATCGCTCCCACGGATTTCAACGGCTGGGTGCAGGAACGTGGTGCGTATTTCCCGAGCAAGTGGGATGAGGAACATTATGTCGCCCTGCTCGGCATGAGCGACCCGGGCGAGGCCACGCTCAAGAGCAGCATCCTCGTCGCGAAATACGGGCAGGGTCACTACGTCTACACCGGCATCGGATTTTTCCGGCAGCTGCCCGCCGGCGTGCCCGGCGCCTACCGCCTGTTCGCCAACCTGCTTTCGCTGAGCAAATGACCACGCCGCCCCCCGACGACGAGTTTACCGGTCTCCCCGGTTTCCGCTCGTGGCGGGCGGTTTATGTTTTCGTGCTGGGCGTCTTCGTCGTCTGGGTCGGGTTGCTGGCGGTGCTGACGGAGGTGTATTCGTGAACGCCCTCGATTACGCGGTCCTGCTCGGCACCATCCTGGCCATCGCCGGCTACGGGATGTGGCGCACACGCAGCCGCCGCAGCCTCGACACCTACCTGCGCGGCGCGCGCGACACCAACTGGTTCACCATCGGCGTGGCCGTGATGGCGACGCAGGCGAGCGCCACTACCTTCCTGTCCACGCCCGGCCAGGGTTATCAGGACGGAATCGGTTTCATCCAGAATTACTTCGGCGCGCCCCTGGCGATGATCATCATCGCCGCCATCTTCCTGCCGATCTTCCGCCGGCTGAATGTCTATACGGCCTACGAATACCTCGGCCAGCGCTTCGACCGGAAAACCCGCCTGCTCGGCGCGGGGCTTTTCCTTCTGCAGCGCGGCCTCGCGGCCGGCATCACCGTCTACGCGCCGGCCATCGTGCTATCCACGGCGATGGGCTGGCCGCTGCAACTCACGATCATCGCGAGCGGGCTGCTCGTGCTGCTCTACACGGTGGCCGGCGGCAGCGAGGCCGTGGCCCTTACGCAGAAATACCAGTTCGGCGTAATCATCGCCGGCATGATTGCCGCGTTCGTGGTGCTCGTGACCAAACTGCCCCCGGCCCTCACGCTCGGTGATGCTTTCACGGTCGCAGGCGGTTTCGGCAAGCTTAAGGCGGTCGATCCCACGCTCAGCCTCGCCCCGCGCTACACCCTGTGGTCGGGCCTGATCGGCGGCCTGTTCCTGGCCCTGTCGTATTTCGGCGCCGACCAGTCGCAGGTGCAGCGCTACCTCGGCGGCGCGTCGCTCCGCGAAAGCCGGCTGGGGTTGATGTTCAACGCCATCTTCAAGATCCCCATGCAGCTCTTCATCCTGCTGCTGGGCGCGCTGATCTTTGTCTTCTATCAATTCGAGCGCCCGCCGGTTTTCTTCAACCAGACGGCGTGGCACGCCGCCGCCCAGACGGCCCCGGGAAAATTCGCGGCGATCGAGTCGGACTACGCCGCCGCCCAGGGTGACAAGCAGCAGGAGATCGCCCGCTGGCTGACCGCCGAACATGCGGGCGATACCGCGGCGAGCACCGCGGCCCGGACCGCCGCCCGCGACAGCCAGGCGCGCGCTGAGGCGGTGCGGGTCCGGGCCAAGGCCGCCCTGCGCGAGGCCGATCCGCGCGCGCCGACCACCGATACCGATTACGTTTTCATCCACTTCATTATCTCGTATCTCCCGCACGGGCTCATCGGGTTGCTCATCACGGTGTTCTTCGCGGCCACCCTGAATTCCAAGGCCGCCGAGCTCAACGCCCTCGCCTCCGCCACCACCGTGGATCTCTACCGCCATCTCATCGACCCGGCGGCCAATGACACCCGGTGCGTCACCGCCTCGCGCTGGTTCACCGCGCTCTGGGGGCTGGCCGCCATCGGGTTCGCCCTGAGCATCACGCTTGCGGAAAATCTCATCCAGTTCGCCAACATCATCGCGTCGATCTTTTATCCCGTGCTGCTCGGCCTGTTCTTCGTCGCGTTTTTCCTCAGGAAAGTCGGCGGCACCGCCGTGTTCTGGGGCGCCCTCGCGGCCCAGGGCGTGACCGTGGCAATCTTCTTTGCCCGCGGCGCGTCGGCGGACTTTCCCTTCTCCTATCTCTGGGACAACGTCATCGGCTGCGGGGCGTGCATGCTGTTCAGCGTCATGATCCAGGCCGCCCTGCCGCCGTCCCCCAAACCCGCCACCGCATGAGCGCCCCCGTCATCTGTTTTGGCCAGCAACCCTGCGGGTTTTTCCCGCGGCGCTTCCTGCAGGCCAAGTTCGTGACCGCCCGCCGCCTCCAGGCGGAGATCGGCGGCGAGATCGTGTTTTTTCTCCACGACAGCGACCACGACTGCCGCGAAACGCAGACCACGCTGCGCCATCTTAAGACCGGCCAGCCCCAGACCTTCAACTTCACCTTTGCCAACAAGCTCCAGCGGAAATTCTCCCCGCTCTTCCTCAAGCGCATCCCGGCCGACTGGTCGCCCAACACCGCGCGCCAGCTGCCCAACTTCGTCGCGCCGCGCTGGGTCGACGCCTTCAAGCAGGTCAACGCCACCAACGTGGCCGACTTCTGCCTCGAGATGTATCGCGGCATGGGACTGCTCGACGGCATCCGCGTGGTCCGCTCCGGCGACCCGGCCGTCCGCCGCGCGGCGTGTGAGATCACCGATTATTTCGTCGACGTGCCGCACGGGGGCGAAATCGTCCGCGCCCGCCTGATCAACGGCGCCCTCAAGCTCCACGAGGGCGGCGATGCCTACACCGACCTGCCGAAGATGGACTTCGCCAAGGAGCAGATCAGTCCGACGCGCGATAGCCGGTTGCGCTGGATGCAATCCGTGATTCACTGCACCCACTATATCTGCGGCGCCGGCGAGCAGGCGTATCTCAACCCGGCCGACGCCCCCGAAATCACCTTTGTCCCACGCGACCCGATCGACCGTTCCGATGAAGCCTACGCCGAAGCCT
Organism: Opitutus sp.; assembly: GCA_025361365.1. Taxonomy (GTDB): domain Bacteria; phylum Verrucomicrobiota; class Verrucomicrobiia; order Opitutales; family Opitutaceae; genus Lacunisphaera. Next base: position 17,189 of record JANYAM010000146.1, read on the forward strand.
GACCTGCCGCCCCTACTGGCCTTCGGCGCGCACCCCGACGACATCGAGTTCGGCGCCGGTGGAGTGATCGCCAAGGAAACCCGCGCCGGCCGGCCGGTGCATTTCGTGGTTTGCTCGCGCGGCGAGGCGGGAACGAACGGCACGCCGGCGGTCCGCACTCGCGAAGCGAAGACCGCGGCCAAACTGCTCGGGGCCACGATCGAGTTTCTCGAGCTCGACGGCGATGCTCACCTTGAGCTCAAGGCGGCGCACGCCCTCGCGCTTGCCGGCATCATCCGCCGCGTGCAACCGGGCATCGTGCTCGCGCCGACCACCGAGCCCAACCAGCACCCCGACCACGGCCGACTCGGCCAGCTCGTCCGCGACGCTGTCCGGCTCGCTCGCTACGGCGGCCTGGCCAAGCTGAAGGCTCGGCCGGCGCACACCATCGGCCAGTTGTTTTTCTATGCGCTCAGCCCCGGCAGCGTGCCGGCGGGCCAGCCGCCGGTCGTGATCGACATTTCCGCGCCCGGGATCGTCGCCGCCTGGACCAAGGCGATGGAAGCGCACGCTTCGCAAATGCAGACGCGCAACTACGTCGAGCTGCAGCTGGCGCGGGCCCGCGTGCTCGGCCTCGACGCCGGCGTGGCCTGTGCCCAGGCGCTTTACCCAAACGATCCGCTGCTGTTCGACTCGCTCGCCCCGCTGGCGCGCGGCGCCCGCCGCTTCTGACATGGCCACCGCCCGTCCCCTCAAGATCGGCATCACCTGCTACCCGTCGGTCGGCGGCAGCGGCATCCTGGCGTCGGAGCTGGGCGAGGAACTGGCCCAGCGCGGCCACGAAATCCATTTCATCAGCTACGAGGCGCCGTTCCGCATGCCGGCCGGCCCGAACGTGTTCTTCCATCCGGTGCAGGTGAACAGCTACGACTTGTTCAAGTATCCCGACTACACCCTGCCGCTCTCGGTGAAGATGGCCGAGGTCAGCCGCGCGCACCGGCTCGACGTGTTGCACGTCCACTACGCCGTGCCGCACGCGACCGCCGCCATCCTCGCCCGCGCCATGCTGCACGAGGAGCACCGCCTGCGCATCATCACGACACTGCACGGCACCGACACCACGCTGCTCGGCCGGGATCCCGGCTACGGCCCCGCCATCCGACACGCCCTCGAGCACTCCGACGCCATCACCACCGTCTCCGAGTTCATGCGGGGCGAAACCGTCCGCCTGCTCGGCGTCCAGCGCCCGATCGAGGTCATCCACAATTTCTTCGCGCCCCACCCGCCGGGGCGCTCCCGCGCCGAGGTGCGCCGCGAACTCGGTCTGGCGGATGGCGAAGCACTCCTGCTGCACATCTCGAACCTGCGTCCGCTGAAGCGCCTCGATCTGTTGCTGCAGACCGTCGCGCAACTTCCCGCAAACACCGCCTTCAAGCTCGTCGTGCTGGCGGGCGGCGACCCGGCGCCGCTCCTGGCCGAAGCCGCCCGGCTCGGCCTGGCCGGCCGCCTCCTCGTGCGCGAGCGCGTGAGCGACGTGGAGGACTTCCTGCAGGCGGCCGACGCCGGCCTGTTCACCTCCGAGACGGAAAGCTTCTGCCTCAGCATCCTGGAGTTGATGAGCTTTGGTTGTCCCAGCGCCTCGTTTGCCGTCGGCGGGATTCCGGAGGTCACGCGGTCCGGCGATACCGGCCTGCTGGTCCCGTTCGGCGACACCGCCGCGCTGGCGCAGGCCGTGGGCACGCTGCTCACTGATCCCGTCCGCCGCGCCGCGCTCGGCCGCGCCGCGCAGCAGCGCGCCGGGGAGCATTTTTCCGCCGCGGTCGTCGTCCCGCGCTACGAGGCGCTCTACCGCCGCGTCTGCGGAATTTAGTCGAGCCGGTGCCGGCCACCCGCCATTCTCCGCCGCATGGAACCCGACGATCCGCCGCCTAAGGTTTACGGCTTCAAGGAGCGCGAGTTCAAACGCGACAATGTCCGGACGCCCGGCGCGGCACCGCAGCCCACGGCCAAGGAGCTGGCGATCATGGCGGGCCCCGTGACCGCTTCGCCCAAGGGTGCGACCGGCCCCAAGACGGACGACCCGAACGATGTCTACACCGCGCTTCACCAGAACCGCACGGTGGAGAAAAAGCTCACCGGCGATGAGATCCAGATCCGCAAGATCAAGTCCCGCCGCTGGCGCGATTACTGGCTCATCATGCTCTCCAGCGAGGTCCTGCTCGGCACGGTCACCGTGCTCGGCCGGGGCAATCCCATAACGTTCGTTTGCGGCCTGGCCGGCATGGTCATCGTCGGCGTCAGCGTCACCTGGATTATGTGGCAGGTGATGGACCGGTATTGAGGACGCTGACCGGCTGGAAACTACGCTGAGAAAGAAACTTCCCATTGCTCCCGCCGTCACAACGCTCTTCCCTGAACCTCCCGATTCCGCCGGCGCCGGCCACGCCCTCCTCTCACCTGGTTCCACCCGCTCCCGTCATGTCCCAATTCCGTTCGCGTCTCCTTGCCTTCCTGTCCGTGGTGCTGTTCGCCGCCGGGCCCGGCCCCGCCCAGCAGCCGACCCCCGCGATCTCGCCGGCCCCCGCCCCAACCGGGCGCACCGCCGAGGCCACGGTCGGACCGATCAAGTTCGGCGACATCACCGTCGATGCCGCCCTGGATATGCTTGAGCGTTGGTCGGGCCGCTCCGTGCTGCGCCCCGCCGGCCTGCCCGCGACCTCGCTCAGTTTCTCGCTCAATCAAAAGGTCACCCGGGACGAAGCCCGCCTGGCGCTGGAGACCCTGCTGACCATGAACGGCATTGGTGTCAGCCCGCTCGGCGAGAAATTTCTCAAGGTCACGCCGCTCAACACCGCCCGCACCGAGGCGCCCGACTTCATCGAGGGCTCCACCCTGGGCCTGACGCCCAGCGGACACCTCGCCCAGAAAGTCTTCACCTTGAAATTTCTCCGCGTCGGCGAATTCATGCCGCAGATGGCCAGCCTCCTCAACGCCACCGCGGCCAGCCCGCCGCTGCTCTTCGAGAAGGCCAACGCCGCGCTCATCACCGACACCGTCAGCAACCTCCAGCGCATCGAGACACTCCTCAGTCAGCTCGACCAGCCGTCGCTCGTCGGCATCACGCCGAAATTCTACAAGGTCCAGAACACCACCGCCAGTGAGCTCGTGGCCCGGCTCCAGAGCATCCTCACCGGCAACAGCGCCACCTCGCTCGGCACCGGCACGTCGTTCCAGGCCGATGACCGCACCAACCAGGTCATCCTGCTCGGCGATCCGCGGCAGCAGGCGTTCTTCGACGAGCTGATCGCGAAGCTCGACACGGCCGGCGAGTCCAGCACGCGGCAGGAGGTCATCCCGCTCAAGCACGCCTCCGCGACCGACATGGCCACCGTTCTCAGCACGCTGATCTCGGGCCAGAACGCCGCGGCGCGCACCGCGAACCAGGCCAGCCAGAACCAGGCCAACGCCCGCTACGCCGCCAACACCCTCGCCAATTTGGGCAATCGCAATGGCACCGGGGGCAACGGCGTGGCCGCCAATGGCAACCCCAATGTGCCCGGCGGCAACAACGCGGCGAACAATCCCCAGGCCGCGGCTGCGCAGGCCGCCGCCGCCCAGCGGGCCCAGATCACTTCCATCTCCGGCCCCAACGGCACTTTCGTTTACCCGGGTGGCGCCCTCGGCTCCGCCGGCAACCCGGCCGCGCCGCAGCAGTTCAGCACCATCCTCACCGTCGTGGCCGACGACCGCAGCAATTCCCTCGTCGTGTCCGGCACCGTGGACGACCTGCGACTCATCAAGGACATCATCGCGCAGCTCGACGTGCTGCTCGCGCAGGTCCGCATCGAGGTCGTCATTGCCGAGGTCACGCTGACTGACGCCGCCACCACCGGCATCGACGCCCTCGGCCTCGTGATTTCCGGCAACAAGCTGGTTGCCTTCAGCGGCACGGCCGCCGGCATCGCCGTCAGCGGCGCGCCCAACGCCACCACCGGTGCGGCCACGCCGTTCGCAACGCTCTACAACGCCACCACTGGCGTCCGCGACCTGGCCGCGACGCTCAACCTCAGCCTGACGCCGCGCAAGTCCAACACCAACATCCTCTCCGTCCCCAACATTGTCACGAGCCACAACAAGGAGGCCACCCTCTTCGTCGGCGAGTCGCGCCCGGTCATCACCAGCTACCAGAACACCGGCAACAACACCGGCAACACCGGCGCGGGCTATACTAGCAACGTCACCTACAAGGACATCGGCATCAACCTCACCGTGAAGCCCCTCATCGGCAACGACGGCTCCGTGCAGCTCGACATCAAGCAGGAGGTGAATGACATCCTCGGCAACGTCACCATCGACGGCAACTCGCAGCCCGTCATCGGCAGCCGGACCAACAACACCTTTGTGAGCGTCAAGAGCGGCGACATCATCGTCCTCGGCGGCCTGCAGCGCAAATCCCAGAGCAAATCCACCAGCCGCCTCGCTGGCATCCCGATCCTCGGCGACCTGCTCGGCAAGCGCACCCGCGAGGACACCCGCACCGACCTCGTCTTCTTCCTGCGGCCCTACGTGCTGACCAACAGCGAGGCCGACAACGCGGAGGCCATGGAGCGGCTCAAGCACAGCCCGCAGCGCAGCGACGTGCAGTCGACCCTCAAGTCCGGCGTGCTCCCGGCCAAGCCCTGATCCGCCCGCGATGATCGACGACCATCTGCCCGCCGCGCTGGCCGGCCGCCTGTCCGAAGCCGCGCAAAAATCCCTGCAGGAAAGCGTGCGCGAAAAACGCCTCGCCCTCCTCGCCGCGGGCCTCGGCCTCGGCGAAACCGGCACGCTCGACGCCCTCGCCCGCGCCACCGGTCTGCCCGTGCTCGAGGTCCCGCAGGTCGACCCGGCCGCCCTCTCCGCCCTCCCCGCCCGCCTGGCCCACGAATACCAGATCGTCCCGGTGCTCACCGGCGATCAGCCCGAAGAAACCTCAGGTCTCAGCACAGCGCCCCTGGCGCTGGCCACGGCCTGGCCGCCCAACGCGGACATCGCGGACTGGATCGCCACCTTCACGCCGCGCCCGCTCGTGTGGCATCTCGCCCCGGCCGACCGCGTGCAGGAACTCATCAATGCGAACTACGGCGTCGGCTCCGGCAGCCTTGACGACGCCGACGAGTCCGGACTCGCCCCCGCCACCACCGGGGCCGAGCTCGAGGCTGACGCCGACGCGGCGGTCGTCCGCTTCGTCACCGAGGTCATCTCGCAGGCCGTCACCGAAAACGCGACCGACATCCATTTCGAGCCGCAGGAGGGCGAGCTCACTATCCGCTACCGCGTCGACGGCATCCTCATCCCCGTGCCGCTGCCGGAAAACCTGCTGCGGTTTCAGGACGCCATCATCTCCCGCCTGAAGATCATGGCGCGCATGAACATTTCGGAAAAGCGCCTGCCGCAGGACGGGCGCATCGACTTCCGTGCCGGGGGCGCCGCGCTCGACATCCGCGTCTCCACCATCCCGACCATCTACGCCGAGAGCGTGAGCCTCCGCCTGCTCAACCAGCGCAAGATGGCCTACACGATGGACAGCATCGGCCTTACGCCCGCCGAGCAGGCGCAGATCGTCAAGGTCCTCGACTACCCGCACGGCATCATCCTCGTCACGGGCCCGACCGGCTCCGGCAAGTCCACCTCGCTCAACGCCTTTCTCCGCAAGATCAATTCCTCCGAGCTGCGCATCGTCACCATCGAGGACCCGATCGAATACGAGGTCCCCGGCGCCAACCAGATGCAGACCCACGCCGAGATCGGCCTGACCTTCGCGAGCGCGCTCCGCCACGTGCTGCGGCAGGACCCCGACGTCATCATGGTCGGCGAAATCCGCGACCTCGATACTGCCGAGATTGCCATCCGCGCCTCACTCACGGGCCACCTCGTTTTCTCCACGCTCCACACCAACGATGCCCCCGGCGCCCTCACCCGCCTCACGGACATGGGCGTCGAGCCCTTCCTCGTCGCCTCCGCCGTCGAGCTCGTCATCGCCCAGCGCCTGGTGCGCCGGCTTTGCCCTGACTGCGCGAGAAAGCAGCCGGTCGACCAAGCTGCACTGCGCGCCACGCTGGAGTCCATGCAGCTCGACCCCGCCGAGGCCGCCGGCGTCACCGCGCTGGCCGAGCCGGTCGGCTGCCGGAGCTGCCGGCAGACCGGGTTCCGCGGCCGCATCGGCCTGTTTGAAATTTTGCAGCCCAAGCCGCTGCACGACCTCATCGTCCGGCGCGAGTCCAGCAAGGCGCTCGGCACGCTGGCCCGGGCGCACGGCATGCGCACGCTGCAGCAATCCGGCTGGGAACGCGTGAAATCCGGCCACACCTCGCTCCAGGAACTGCTGCGCACCATCAGCACCAGCGGGGAGTGACCGAAGGCGGAAAACTGAAACCTGAGACCTGAAACCTGAAAATGGTCGCTACTCCCATCGTCCTTCGGTTTTCGTCCTCAGGTCTCAGTTTTCAGGTTTCAGGTCTCTGATTTCATGCCTCGCTATACCTACAGTGCACGGACCCCGGGTTCGCCCACCGTCGCCGAGGGGACGCTCGACGCCTTCTCGCGCCGGGAGGCGCTGCACGTGCTGCAGGCGCGCGGCCTGCAGGTCGTGCGGCTCGACGAGCCGGGCGGGCCGGCCCGCCCGGCGGCCGGCACCGCGGCTGCGGTGAGCGCGAAGCACCTGACCGCGAAGGAGCGCCTGCCCTTTCTCGAGGCGCTCATTGACCTGGTTAACGCCGGCCTGTCCGCCGGCGAAGCCGTGCGGCTGCTCGCGGTGCGCCTGCAGGAGCCGAAATTGAAATCCCTCTGCGCCGCGCTGTGGGCCCGGCTCAGCGAGGGCAGCACGCTCTCGCAGGCGATGGCGGAGCATGCAGCCGTCTTCGACCGGCAGACGGTCAACCTCATCGCCGCCGGCGAGGCCACCGGCAACCTGAAGGAGGTCCTCGCACGGCTCATCCAGCACTTCACGGAGCAGCGCGACCTGCGGCAGAAGTTCCTCGCGACGCTCGCCTACCCGGCGTTCATCTGCTTCCTGGGCGGCGGCGTGGTGCTGTTCCTGCTTTTCTTCCTCGTGCCGCGGCTGCAGACGCTGCTCGGCTCGCTCGGCGGCCACCTGCCCTTCGCCACGCGGCTCCTGGTCAACGGCTCGCACTTCATTCTCTATGCCGGGCCGTTCCTGGCCGTCGCCCTCTTCATCACCATCACCCTTTTCTTGCGGTGGCGGTTGACGCCGGCGGGCCGCCGCCAGTCCGACGCGTGGCTGCTGCGCCTGCCCGTCGTGCGCGACTTCGTCATCCAGGCCGCCATCCTCAACTTCGCCCACACGCTCGCCGTGCTGATCGAGAACGGCGTGACGACCGCCGAGGCGCTGCGCCTGACTGAGCGCGCGGTGGACAACACCAAGGTGCAGGAAATCCTCCACGAGGCCACTGACCGCGTCATCGAGGGCGCCAGCCTCTGCGCCTCGCTGCAGCGCACCAACCTCATGCCACCGCTCTTCCTCGACCGTCTTGCCGTTGGCGAGCAGACCGGCAACCTCGCGCCCAGCCTCCGACAGATCGCCCAGTCCTATCAGGTAAACCTCTCGCGCCGGCTGCAGACCGCCACGCGCCTGATGTCCGGCACCGTGCTCTTCGCGACCTTCGCCTTCGTCGCCTTCCTGGCCTACGCCATCGTCACCGCCCTGTTCCAGGTCAGCTCGAGCTTCCGGCTTTGACCGGCCTACTTCGTGATCTGGGTCGCCGAGATCTGGAGGGTAGCATTGAGGGCGCCGGCGGCCGCGCGGTCGGTCTGCAGGGCGACGGACTCGAGGCTCAGGTAAGGCGCCTGCTTGCTCATCTCGTCATAGAAGTTCAGCAGTGCCGGCAGGTTGGCGCGGCGGAAGGTGACCTTGGTGGTGTGGAAGGCAAATTGCGGGGTGCGCTGCGTCACCGGCGAGTCGATGGCGGGCTGCAGGCCGGCGCCGGTCGCCAGCGAGGTCACGGTGGCGACGAGCTTCGTGGCGTCGAGGGTGCGCGCCGGGTCGAGGTTGCGGACGGCCGCGACGGACTGCGCCTCGATCTCCTGCTGCCGGTCGAGCCAGAGTTGCTGGGCCGCGAGGTCGCCGCGCGTGGAGCGCCAGCCGGCGATCTGCTTCTGCAGCCGGCCGGCGCTGTAGCTAAGCCAGACCAGCGCGGCTATGACGGTGAAAAACGTGACGAGCAGCTGCTCGCGGCGGTTGCGGGACTGGAACCAGGTTCTCAATGGGCACCTCCGTTGCCGGCCGCAGCGTCGGCCTTGAAGGCGACCGTCAGGGCAAAGGTCGTCACGCCGTCGCGCGCGCGCAGGTCCCGGACCTCGACCTTTTCCAACGCGGCCATCGCCCGCAGGGCGGTCTCGTAGGCGCCGACATCGTCGGCGCTGCCGGTCTGCGCCTCGATCTCGAGCGCGTTGTGCCCGCTCGTGCTGGTGCGGGTAAAGGAAATGGAACTGGGCCGCGCGGCGTTGATGGCTGCGAGCATCTCGAAGAAACGGAGGCGGCGGTGCGTCAGCTCGTCGATGCGGCTGGTGAGCCCGTGGGCCGTCTCGAGTTTACCGACCACGGTGGCCTGCGCGGCGCGGCGCGCCTGCTGCCCCCGGTCGAGCAGGCCGAAAGCCAGCGCGCCGAGATCGAGCAGCAGCGCGAGCGCGGCGGCGGCCCCACCGGCGAGGAAGAGCTGCCAGACGAGCTCGCCGCGCCGGCGGTCGCGCCGGCGTTTGTCCAGCGAGGCCCGGTCCCGGACATCGAGCGCGTCCTGGTCGGCGTGCGCCAGCGTGGTGGTGGCGATGATCGCGCCCGCGGCATCGGCCAGTTCAAAAATGAGCTTGTCGCCCTCGCGTCGCGCGCGGGGGGTGCCGGCGACGAACTTGACCGGGGCTTCAGGCAGCCCGGCCTTCGCGGCCAGCTCGGCGGTGAACGCCCGGCGGAGCTCCTCGGTCGGCGCCGCGCCGCAATCGCGCGAGCGCACGGCGGCGGGCCAGGCGCCGCCAGCCGCCCAGGCCGCGCCGCTGAGCCGGGTGGCCCCGACCAGCACGATAATCACCGGCCCGGCGGGCGCGGCGCCGAGCAACGGCAGCAGGTCGGGCACAGCCAGGTCGGCCCGTTCCCACGGCGCCGTGTCCTCCGGCGTGAACCGCCGGCGGTGCGCGGCGTAAACGAGCGCGGACGCGCGGTCCGGCGCGACGCAGCAGCCCCAGTAGAGCTGGGCCGGCGGGAACGGCGCGAACCCCTCCAGCGCGAGCTCGGCCTGCGCGAGCGCGGGCAGGTCGGGCGCCAGCGGCACGAAGCGCATGAAGAAGCGATCGGACGGGACAAACTGCGCCGCGACGGCGGACGGGAGCGTGAAGTTAGGCAGCAGGCGCATTGGGCGGAGGCGGGGGATCGGGAAGACTGGTTTCGGTCAGTTCTAGCACGGTATACGGATACCGCAACGTATTCGCGTTCGCGGCCGCCGTCTGGGTCTGGGCAGAGTTAGACGCCGTCGCGCGCTGGTTGGTTGCAGTCGTCGTGCCGGCGGGATTGGCCGCGAGCGAAGCCGGCAGCGTCGCCTGCCCGGCCCATGTGACGAGGGTGGACAACTTCAACTGGGCGGCGCCCTGCCGCGCGGTCACGGTGATGCGGAGCAGCTGGATCTGCGCGCCGAGGTTACGGCCCGCGACGTTGCCCACCTGGCGGCGCACTTCCGGCAGCGAGCGGACATAGGGCCGGGTCTTCGTGGCGCTCACCGGGGAGGTCAGGTATTTCTGCAGCGAGGCGGTCTGCGTCGGGTCCCAGCCGGTGGCCGCGAGCACCGCGGGTGACGCGGAGTTGAGGTTGGTCGTGTTAAACTGGTAGAGCGAGACCGCCGCCATGAAGTCCGTCAGCAGCGGCTTCGGGTGGCCGTCGGCGTCGTAGAAAAAATCCTTCGCCACCGCGATGGCGGCGAGCTCGTCGAACGAGCGCAGCGAGCGGTAGGGCGGTTGCGAGGGCGGGTCCTGTCTCTCGTAGACGGCCGCGCTGGTGGCGGATTCGGCGGCCAGGTGGTTGTTATGCATCCAGACGAACATCGCATCCGCCACGCGCGCGGCGTCGGGCACGGACAGGCCGAGCTGCACCAGCAGGGAGTTCAAGGTGTCGAGGTTGAAACGGGGCAGCGAGAGCTTGGCGCTCTCGTCCTCGAAGGCGACCGCCACGGTCACGCCCTCGCGGGGCACGTAACCGGCGTAGCCGAGCGGGTCGCTCCAGCCCTGCACCGGGGAGTAGAGCCCGCCGTCGACCGTGCGGAAATCCATCAGCGCCGCGAGCGTGGTCTCCATGGCGCCATAGGCGTCGGCCCGCAGCCGGTCGCGGTCGGCCACGCGCATGGCGATGAGCAGGTCGGTGCTGCTGGTCTCGATCAGGCGGGTCAGCAGCAGGGCCGCGAAGAGCAGCGTGACGAGCACCACGACGACGACGGAGCCGCGGCGCGGTGGTCGCCGATTTCCAGATCGGCGACTGGCGTCGGTATGGAAACCGACGCCCATCTTTGTCCGGCGGTTGGTTTGCGGCGGCATGTCAGTAGGCGGGCAGGCCCTGCGTGATCGCGGGCAGCGTGATGGTTTCCTCGTAATCCCGGTTCTTCCGGTGGAACTTGAGCCGGAGGCGGCGCGGCGCCTCGTAGTTGCCGCTGGCGTTCTTCTGCAGCGCGTCCTCGGCGGACCACGTGTCGGTCTTCGCGTCGTAGTAGTCGTAGCTCAGCGCGGTCACGAACGGCGAGAGCACGGCCAGGCGCGGGTTGGCGTCGGCGAAATCGGCCTCGAGGCGGGACTTCCAGTAGAGGACGAGCCCATCCTCCTTGCGCCAGGCGAGGGCGCACTGCACCTCGGGCAGCGGCGCCGCCGGCCACACCAGCAACCGGTCGCCGACCGGCAAGTCGAAGGCGAGCAGGACGGCGGTGGGGCCCTCCGGTGTCTTCACCTCGGCCACGGCGGGCGCGCCCGCAGCGGGCGTCCCGGCGCGGGCGCTGTTCGCGGCGACCTGCAGCAGCTCGTCGAGGTGGCGGGTGACCGCGCGCGTGTGCTGCACGAAGACGAACTCGTCCTGGTTCTTCGTCCAGGCCTCGGTGATGGAGAACACAAACTGGTTGATCGCCAGCAGCAGCGCGGCCAGCAGCACGAGGGCGAGCAGCACCTCAATGAGGGTGAAGCCGGCTTGTCCGGGTGGTCGCCGATTTCCAGATCGGCAACTGCGGTCGGCGGGGTGGAAACCGGCGCCCACCTCGCGGGACTGATCGTTCCGCCCATGGGAAGATGCCGCCGGCCAGCTCATTGGTAGGTGCGCTGCGCGAGCTTGCTGCGGGCGGCGGCGCGCAGCGTGTCGCGATCGGCGGGTTGCGACCAGGTGGGCCGGAGCAGGCGGCAGGTCTCGGTGATCGGGGGCTGCTTCTTGCCGTCGGCGCCCGTCAGTTCGATCTCGAGGGCGACGTCAAAGAGGTCGGCGACCGGCGTGGGGGTAAGCGTAGCCTTCCAGCGGGCGCGGTGTTCGTCCGGCAGCGTGAGGTCGTTCCACACCGCCACCTTGTCGGCCGACGGCTCGGCGCGCAGCGCCTCCCGCACGAGCCGGCGGTCGGTCGCAAATTCATCGCGCCGCAGCGCGGCCTGGTGGGCGGAAAGGACATTGACGTAGGCCGAGGCGAGCACGAGCCCCGCGAAGGCGAAAATCACCAGCGCCACCATCACCTCGATGAAGGTGAATCCGCCTTCGCCGGACGGCTTCGGCGCGACAAGAGCCCGGGACGGAGCAGTGCAGCGGGACGGAGGCATGTCAGTGGCCCGGAGCGTTCTCCGGCGAAAGCGCCGTGCAGGTCCACGGGTCGATGGCCAGGACCTGACTCGTCTTGCTGTCCCGCACGATCTCAAGCCGGAACGGATCGCAGGTGCCGTCCGCATAGAAGCGCACGCGGGCGAGGGGTGATTCCAGCAGCTGGCCGCCGACCAGGATGGCGGACGTCCGGCTCGCCGGCAGCAGCCGCACCCCGCCCTCGCCGGTGAGCGCGGCCCGGCCCTCGCCCCAATCGAGCACGCGCGTTTTGTCGTCACAGGTGAACTCGAGCGTGCGGCCGGTCAGCACGGCGCTGTGGCGGGCGCCGGCGATGGCAGCGAGCGCGGTGTTCTGAACATCGTCGGTCGAGACGGAGCGCAACATCGCGCCGCTGCCGCCGATGAGCAGGGCGGAAATGAGCCCCATCAGGGCGATCACTGCGATGATCTCCAACAGCGTGAACCCGGCTACGCCGGACGGCTTCGACGCGGCGGGTCCGCCTTCGCTCCGCCGCTGGCCGAACTTCGGCGCGACGAGCCCGGCGGGAAGGTGCAGGGCCGGGATGGCGCTGCGGTGGGCCATCACCAGTTGCCGATATCGTCGGCGGTATCGGCCGTTTTGTCCGGCCCGCGTGAAGACAGATCGTAGCCGCCGGGGTTCTTCACCCCGGGGTAGCGGTATTCGTAAGGCTGGCCCCACGGGTCGACGGGCAGCTTGCCGCCGGGGACGTCGAGATAGGGGCCGCGCCACTTGTCGGCCGCATTGGTCGGGGACACAACGAGGGCGGCGAGGCCCTCGCTGGTGGACGGATAGTCGCCCAGGTCGATCCGGTAGCGGGTCAACGGGGTCTTGAGGGAATCTCGTACGAAGATCTTCGCGACGGCCTCCTGGCTTTGGCCGAAAATCTTGTCGGTGTTGCTCACGACCAGCCCGACAAGCAGCCCGATGATGGCAAGCACCACCAGGATTTCGAGGAGTGTGAAGCCCTCTTGGCGGCGGAGCCGCGGCGCGGCCGGGGTGGCCCGGCGGAAGAAGCGAGAGGCGTCGGACAGGGCAATCATCATGTTGGGAAAGTCGGGCTAGGGACGGGTAATGCGACGGCGCTGACCCTGACCCTGCGTCTGCCCCTGAGGTTGCTGGGTCTGGTCGGTTTGGTCGCCATTGGCCGCGCGTTCGGCGCGGCGCCGGCGGAAGTCCTCGATCATCTGCTGCGCCTCAGGCGGCAGGTTTTGCATGAGGGGCGAAGGCTCGCCATTCGGCCCGTTCTGCAGGCGGGCCCGGATCATGTCACGCACCTGGGCCCGGCGGGCCTCCGGATCATCGCCGGCGGCGCCGCCCTCAGCGGGGTTGGCATTGACCGGCGCGGCGTTGGTCGCCACCAGCGTGACGCGGGCTTGTTTCAGCGGCAGGGTGAGCGGCCGGCCGGCCGACGTGACCTGCACCTTGTCGGAGCCGGCATCATAGGACTTCACCTCCAGGCCCGGTGCCTTGCCGTTCACGGGAATCCATTGCGAGGCCTTGGTCGTGGGATTGTAGAGATTGACCAAGTAGACCCCCTCCTCCTGGACAACGCCGCGGAATTCCACCTCGCCGGTCGCCGGGGCGGGTGCCGCAGCCGTCTGGCCAAAGGGAGAATTGCCCAGCAGCGACTGCCAGTCGGCGGCGCGGCCGGTAAGCGAAACGACGAGCCCCAGCGTGGCCGACCAAAGCAACGGGGCCCAACGGGCGCACGGGAAGGGAATAGTCATAGGGGAAAGTCAGGCCGGCGAGGAGTTACCATCAATAGGAACCGCCGCGGACATGACGAGCCGATTTACACCGAGTTACACCCGAAGTGGCCCGGCGGGATACATTGCTATTCCCGCGAGGCTGGGTAAGGTCGGAAGATGGACACCGCTCAACCCGTCATTCCCGCCCTTGCCGCCCTGCGCTGCTGGGTCCAAGGCCGGCGCATTTATCTCGAGATCAACGCCCGCCGCGCGGTCAGCTTTCCTGCCAGCAAATACAATGCGCTGGCCAGCGCCTCGCAGTCCGAACTCGAGAAGATCCAGCTGGTCAACGCCGGCCGGACCATCCAGTGGGAGTCGCTCAACGAGGAGATCGCCGTGGACGACGTGGCGAACAACCGGTTCTTCCACACGCCCAAAGCGGTGGCGGTTCACGCCGGGTAAGTGCCCGTGCGGTGCTCGACCGCCCAGCGGTAGAGCTCGACGTATTGCGCGGCGCTGTGCCGCCAGGAAAAATTCTGGGCCATCGCCCGCTGTTGCAACCCGGCGAATTCCACCGGTCGGTCGTAATAAGTGGCGCAGGCCCAGCCCAGCGTGTCGGCCAGCGCGCCAGCCGTGGCGGCGTGAAAGATAAACCCGGTGCCGCGCGCCTGGCCTTCCGCGAAGTTCTCCACCGTGTCCACCAGCCCGCCCGTGGCGCGCACGATGGGCAGCGTGCCGTAGCGCATCGCATACATCTGCGTCAGCCCGCATGGCTCCGACCGGCTGGGCATGACGAAACAGTCGCTGCCACCCTGGATCAGCCGCGCCAGCTTCCCGTCGAAACCGATCTGCGCACCGCACCGCCCGCGGTAGGCCTGCGCCGCCCAGCGAAAGGTGTTTTCCATTCGCCCGTCGCCGTTGCCGAGCAACACCAGCTGGATTTCCATCTTCTCCATGATGCCGGGCAGCGCCTCGGCGAGCAGGTCGAGTCCCTTCTGCGCCGCCAGGCGTGACACCACGCCGAAGAGGGGCACAACCGGATTCACGTCCAGATTGAAACGCCGTTGCAGCGCCGCCTTGCAAAGCGCCTTGCCGCGGAGATCGGCCGCCGAATACGTCGCCGGCAGGGCGCGGTCGCGCGCGGGGTCCCAGGATTCGTCGTCGATGCCGTTGACGATGCCCACCAGGTCACCCGCCCGGAAACGCAGCGCCGCATCGAGCCCGAAGCCGCCATCGGGCGTGAGAATCTCTTTCGCGTAGGTCGGGCTGACCGTCGTGAGCTTGGTCGAGTGGTAGAGGCCCGCCTTCATCAGGTTGACCATGCCGCCGGCCTCGATCCCGTCGCGCTGGAATTCGCTGAGCGGCAACCGCGCGAAATCCACCACGCGCACGGGCGAGTAGCCCTGGTGCTCGAGGTTGTGGATGGTGTAGACGGTCGCCGTGGGGCCCAGCGGCGTGGCGCGCAGCGTGGTGTTGAGCATCACCGGCAGCAGGCCCGTGGTCCAATCGTGGCCGTGCACAACGTCGGGAATCCAGTCGAGCTGCTGGCACAGCGCCAGCGCGCCGCGGCAGAGGAAGGCGAAGCGCAGGTCGTTATCCTCGTGCGCGCCCCATGGCCCCGTGTAGACCTCGGGCCGCGCGAAGTAGTCGTTATTTTCCAGGAAATACACCGGCACCATCGTGCCCGGCAGCACCGTCTGCCAGGTGCGCGCCCATTGGGTCGCCGGGCCGACGTCGACGCCGAGCGGCTGCTCGAGCGCGCGCCATTCGCCGTTGCGCTTGATGGAACCGTAGGCCGGGCTGACGATGCGCACATCATGGCCGAGATTGGCCAGCTCCTTGGGCAGCGCCCCCACCATGTCGGCCAGGCCGCCGACCTTGACGAAGGGCTCCACCTCGGGGCTGACGAAGAGAATTTTCAGCGCTCGCACGGAACCACGAAACCCGAACCCCGCGGCACTGCCGAGCCCAAATTGCGCCCGACCGCGCCTTCCCGTTTGCGAAACTGCCGGAAATGGGGAGACTCCGCGCATGGCTCAACGCATCTGGTTCATCACGGGCGTGTCGAGCGGCCTGGGCCGCTCGCTCGCCGAAGCCGTCGCCGCCCGGGGTGACATCGCCGTCGGCACACTGCGGCAGGATGCCCAGCTCGCCACCTATAACGCTCTCGCTCCCGGGCGCACCGTGGGCGTCAAGCTCGACGTCAACGACCACGCCCGGGTCGGCGCAGTCGTGGCGCAGGTCATCAAGCAATTCGGCCGGATCGACGTGCTCGTGAACAACGCCGGCTATGGCATTCTCGGCGCGGTCGAGGAAGTGAGCGACGCCGAGACACGCGCACAGATGGAGACGAATTTTTTCGGCGCACTCGCCGTGACCCAGGCCGTGCTGCCCGCGATGCGCCGGCAGAAATCCGGGCACATCCTCCAGATCTCCTCCATCGCCGGCTTCGCGTCCACGCCGGGGCTGGGCATCTACAACGCCAGCAAGTTCGCCCTCGAGGGCTTTAGCGAGGCCCTCGCCAAGGAAGTGTCCTCGTTCGGGATTCGCGTCACCTTGGTCGAACCCGG
>JANYAM010000264.1 GCA_025361365.1 Opitutus sp.
TTGCCGGCCTTGTAGGTGACGACCTTCAGCTCGCCGGGCTGGTAGACGACGTCGTCCCAGCGGAAACGGTATTCGAGCGGCCCGCGTTTCTTGCGGCCGAGTGATTTGCCGTTGAGGAAAAGCTCGGCCTCGTCGCCCGACGAATAGACATGGACCGGCGTGACCTGCCCGACGCGCTCGGGCCAGTTCCAATGGGGCAGGAGATGCGCCATCGGCAGATCGGGCCGCCAGCGCGCCTGGTAGATATAGTAGCGGTCCTTCGGGAAACCCGCCAGGTCGATGATCCCGAAGTAACTGCTGCGCGAGGGCACGCGGATCTTGCCGAGCTCGGCCAGTTCCTTGGCGGCCTTGTCGCGCTCCGCGGGGTTCGAGTAGTTGAGGAGGTTGGTGGCGTCGGCGTTATAAGGCGTGGGTTCGCCGAGATAATCGAAACCCGTCCAGACAAACTCGCCCATCGTGTAGGGCGATTGGTCGAGGCCCTTGAACTCCGCGTCCGGTGTCCGGGCCCAGCGCGGGTAATAGAGGTCGTAGCTGCTCATCTGGAAGTCGGCGCGGCCGCCGGTCTTGTCCTCAGTGACCGGGAAAAAATATTCGCCGCGCGAGCTGACCGTGGAGGAGGTTTCCGAGCCCAGGATCGGCAGCTGCGGGTGCCGCGCCCGGACCTTGGCGTAATCGTCCGGCTTGTAGTTGTAGCCGATGATGTCGACGACGGTCTGGAAGCCGTTGTAAGGGGCTTCGATGTTGTGCATCCCGGCGATGACCGGACGGGTGCGGTCCTCGCCGCGGACGATGGCGGCGAGGTGCGCGCCGGTCTTCCAGCCATCGGACTCGAACAGCTCGCGCACCTCGTTGCCAATGCTCCACTGGATGACGCTCGGGTGGTTGCGGTCGCGACGGACCATGGCGGTGAGATCCTTCTCGTGCCACTCGTCGAAGACGCGGCTGTAATCGTCGCGCTTCTTGCCGAGCCGCCAGCAATCGAAAGCCTCAACCATCACGACGAAGCCCATCCGGTCGCACAACTCGAGCAACTCGGGGGCCGGCGGGTTGTGGCTCGTGCGGATGGCGTTGCAACCCATGGCCTGCAGGATCTCCAACTGGCGCTCGAGCGCCCGGACGTTGATCGCCGAGCCCAGCGCGCCCAGGTCGTGGTGGTCGCAGACGCCGTTGAACTGGACGCGTTCGCCGTTGAGCAGGAAGCCGTCATTGACGGTGTGCGCAATGGTGCGAATGCCGAAAGCAGTCTCGACGCGGTCCACGACGGCGTCGCCCTGCGTGACCACGGTCTCGCTCACGTAGCGATTGCGTTCCTTTAGGCTCCAAAGTTTGGGCGCCGCAACGGCCACGGTGTGGGCGACGTTCGCGGTGCGGTTCGCAGGCAGGCGGACGGCTACTGGTGCGCTCGTGGCGACGGGTTCACCGATGGCGTGACCGGCGGCGTCGGCAGCGAAGAGGCGGACGCCGACCTTCACCTCGGCGATGGCGGCGGTCTTGTTGTCGAGCGTCACGTTGACGTCGACGGTGGCGGAATCGCGGGAGACGATGGGCGTGGTGACGAACACCCCCCATTGCGCGATGGCGATTGGCGCGGTCTTGAGCAGCCAGACATTGCGGTAAATGCCACCGCCGGGATACCAGCGCGAGGATTCGCGCGGATTGTCGAGGCGGATGGCCACCACGTTGTCCGCGCCGGGCTTGAGGTAGGGCGTGAGGTCGGCGCGCCACGACGTGTAGCCATAGGGCCAGCCGCCGGCGAACCGGCCATTGCACCAGACCATCGCGTAGGCCATCGCGCCGTCCAACTCGAGGTAGGTCTGCCGGCCGGCGTCCGTCGCGGGCACCGCGAACTTCTTCCGATACCACGCGGTGCCAAACCACGGCAGCTTGCCGGTGTCGCCGGAGAGTTCCTGCTGGAACGGTCCCTCGATGCCCCAATCGTGCGGCAGGTTCAACGTGCGCCAGGCCGAGTCGTTGAAGTCGGCGCGGGCCCAGGCCCCGCCGTCCGGGTCGCCGTCGGGGCGCACATGGCGGGCGGACATGTAATTGAGCAGATCGTCGCCCGTCGGCAGCACCCAGGCCTTGACGCGCTCGTAGTTGAGCGAGTCACCGACGTTCTGCTGGTCGCCCTTGGCGAAGTGCCAGCCTGTGTTGAAGGAAGTTCGCTCGCGCGAGAGCGGCGGGGTTACATCGGCCGCACGGGTGATAAGCGTGCAGCCAAGCAAGACGAGGAGCAGGCGGGGTGGGTTGAGCATGGGGCGATGATGAATTACCTCTCTGTCATTCTGAGCGAAGCGAAGAATCCAGTCGTGCGGTGGCGATATTAAGTTCGCGAAACTGGATTCTTCGCTGCGCTCAGAATGACAAACTACTTTACGGAGGTTGGTGCAGACAAAGTCATGGGCAGGGCGGAGGAAAGACCGGCCGTGATTTCTACCGGATGAGATTCGATTTGCAACGTCGCCGGAGCGAGGCCGGCGCGGGTGGCGGTCACGGTGATGGTGCCGGGCGTCAGGGTGGAACGGACGGCGACGCGATTGATGCCGCACTCGGTGTCGAGCCAGAGGTTGTTCGTCGAATCGAGTTTCGCCGCGTTGAGTCCGCCGCGCCAGACCAGCGGGCCGGTGACGGCGAAGTCCACGCGGGCCTCGTCCGTCGGGCAGCGGCGGCCCTGGGCGTCGACCACCTCAACGTCGATGAGCGCCACATCGCTGCCGTCCGCGCGCAGGCCGCCGGGCGCGGTGTGGCGCGTGAGCTTGAGCGCCGCGGGTTCGCCGGTGGTGGCGAGTTCCTGCGACGCGACGACCTTGCCGCCTTTTGTCGCGACCACCTTGACCGTGCCGGGCGCGAAAGTGACGTCGGAAAAAGCATAGATGAAACCCGTGTCGCCCAGGTTGGCCTGGGTGACGGGATCGACGAACTCGGTGGGCTTGGTCTGCGCGCCGAGCGATTTTCCATTCAGGAACAATTCCACCTGGTCGCAATGACTCGCCGCGACGTAGACGGTCTTCTTCGTGCCCGCGGGATAATTCCAGTGGCCGATGAGATGCAGGTCGGGCGTCTCGCTTTGCATGACGCGGGAGACGCCGAAGAGGGACTTGGGCAGGCGCACGCCGTCGACCTTGCCGCTGACGCGCAGCACGTAGCTGCCCTGCTGGCGGCCGTCGGCGTCCGAGTCCGAGAAATAGATCGAGGCGTAGGCGGACCACTTCGAATGGGCGGGATCCGGGTTGTCGATCCGGTTGCGCACATAGCTCGCGTAGCGCACGGCGCCGGCGAGGCTGAACGTCTCAGAGTTCCAATGCCAGGTGTCGACGGGACGGCCGCCGATGGAACCGGTCTTGGGCTTGAAGCCGAAGTGCGGCGGCGAGGCGTCGTCCCAGACATTGCGGCCGGCCTCGTCGCGAAAGTCCTCGGTCTCAATCAGCGGCGCCTTGTCGCGGCGGGGGATGGCGTAACCGCGGAAGATGTCGTCGCCGGCGACCTGGTCGGTCTGCGGTGCCTGGGCAACCATGACGCCGAACCACTCGGACATCGGCGTGAGGAGCTTGTTGAGTTCGGACTGGTCGTTGTCGCGGCTGCCCATGACGCGGCCGCCGTGCGGATCGAGCTGCTTGCGGAGCGCGACGACCTGCGTCATCTGCTCCGGGGTGATGATGGTGTTGCCCGCCTCCCAGAAGAGGATGCTGGGGCTGTTGCGGTAGAAGATCATCGTGGAGCGCATGACCTCGAAGCGCTGGTCCCACTGGCGGCCCGTGACGAGCCGCTCCTTGTCGCCCGCGGGGCACACCTGAACGATGCCGAACCTGTCGCAGGCGGCGGAGTCGGCCGGCTGGGGCGCGACATGCATCCAGCGGATATAGTTGCCATGGCTCGCACGCACGAGGCTGGCGGTGTAGTCGTGCATCCACGCCGGGTAGGCGCCGCCGAGCCCGGCCCAATCGTTGGCCGAGCGCTGCGCGTAGCCGGTTAGCCAGACGAAGCGGCCGTTGAGATAAACGCCGCCCGTGCCGGCGCCGCCCTTGAACTCCGTCTGCCGGAAACCCGTGGTGGTCTCGCAGACATCCGCGACTTTGCCGTTCACGGTGAGGATGGAGTAGACGCGGTAGAGATGCGGGTCGTTGACATCCCAGAAGCGGGCGGCGGCAAGCGGGCCGCCGGCGGTCATGGTTTCCGCCTGCCCGGCGACGAGGTCGGTCGGATCGCTCTCGAATTTCGCGCGCACCACGCCGTCGCCGTCCACCACGACGGCGGACAGAACGATCGAGGCGTAGTCATTCGTCTCGTTGAGGACCTCGGCCTCGACCTTCACGTCGGCCGTCTTCTTCGCGAGGTCGATTTTCTCCGGGTAGATATATACGCCCGTGGTCTGGAGATTGTCGTAGAGCGGCAGGGTTTGGTAAACCTTGCCGGTGATGATGAGTTTGGCGTCGCGGTTGAGCCCGCCGAAGTTCGGGTTAAAGTCCTTGGAGTTCCACTGGAACGCGGTGCCGGTCGCCTCCTCCTTGTAACCGGGGCTGTTGTCCACCTGCACGGCGATGACGTTGTCCGCGCCGTCGAAGCGCACGAA
>JANYAM010000271.1 GCA_025361365.1 Opitutus sp.
CGAAAGCTCGGGACATCCTTTGCCGGGCGACGGCCCGGACAAATCCCGGGCTGGCAGCAGCCAGCAACGGGGCGCTGCGACGCTGCTGCTGTGCTTCCGCATCGCGAAGCCCGACAACCTGAAGTGGACGGAGGTGCTCACCAGCATCAAGGGCCAGGGCTACACCCGTGTGCTGGCGGAACGTTCAACGTCCAACAAACAACTTTCAACTTCCAACCCCGAGCTCGAACTTCACAAGATTGACGACCTTCTGTCAGCGCTCGCCGGCTCTAAAGCTGAACGTTCAAAGTTGAACGTTGAACGTTGGACGTTCGTTTTCGTGATCCAGGATCGCCTCTCGATCGTCACGGAGAACAAGTCGCGCTTTCTCGAGGCCACCGAGTCCGCCCTGCACTTCGGCAAGGGCGAGATCCACCTGTTCTCCGCGGACCAACTGGCCCCGGCCGGCCACTACTCCCGCGGCCTGCACTCGCCGAAGACCGGCCGCACCTTCCGCGCCGCCTCGCCGGGGCTCTTCTCCTTCAACTCTCCGCTCGGCGCCTGTCCGAAGTGCCGGGGCTTCGGCCGCGTCATCGACATCGACTACCGCCTCACCATTCCCGATCACTCGCTGTCCATCGAGGACGGAGCCATCAAGGCTTGGGAAGGCGAAATCTACGGTGAGTCCAAAAAGGATCTCATTCAGTTCGCCAAAAAGGTCGGCCTGCCGACCAACGTGCCCTTCGCCGCGCTGACCCCCGCGCAGAAAGCTTTCGTGATTGACGGCTCGCCGGGCTACGACGGTGAGACCAATCACTGGCCGAAATACTGGTATGGCGTGAAAGGTTTCTTCCGCTACCTCGAGAAGACGACCTACAAGATGCACGTGCGGGTCTTCCTCTCGCGCTACCGGGCCTACAATCAATGTCCCGATTGCCACGGCGCCCGCCTTCAGCCTGACGCCCTCTGCTGGAAATGGCGCGGTCGCACGCTGCCCGAACTCTATCAACTGCCCATCAGCGAACTGCTGGCCGCGGTCTCCTCCGACACCACGCTCGCCAGCCGCGCCTCCGGTCACGAGGCGCACAGCGCGTCCATCGCCCACGAATCCATTGTCACCCGCCTGCGCTACCTCGCGCAGGTCGGCCTCGGTTACTTGACGCTCGACCGCACCTCGCGCACGCTCTCCGGCGGCGAGGTCCAGCGCGTCAACCTCACCTCCTGCCTCGGCACCTCGCTGGTCGACACGCTCTTTGTCCTCGACGAGCCGTCCGTCGGCCTGCACCCGCGCGACATCGACCGGTTGCTCGGCATCATCCGCACGCTGACCGACACCGGCAACACGGTCGTCGTCGTCGAGCACGACGAGGCGATGATCCGCGCCGCCGACCACGTCATCGAGGTCGGCCCCGAGCCGGGCGCCCGCGGCGGCCACATTGTTTTCCAAGGCACGGTCGGCGGCATGCTCGCCTCGCCCAAGAGCATCACCGGCGAGTATTTCTCCGGCCGCCAGCGCATCGACGCTCCGGCCCAACGCCGCCCGGCCCCCAAGCAGTGGCTGAATTTCACCAACGCTTCCAAGCACAACGTTCGCAATCTCTCCTTTCGCCTGCCCTTGCAGCGCCTGGTGTGTCTCTCCGGTGTCTCCGGCTCCGGCAAGTCCACCCTGCTCGACAACGTCATCTGCCAGGGTCTGCTCACGCAGCGCAGCCTGATGACCGAGGATCCGGCCGAGATCGAGGCGGTGAAGTCCGACCTGGCCTTCTCCGAGGTCGTGCTGGTCGACCAGTCGCCACTCAGCCGCACGCCGCGCTCCAACCCCGCCCTTTACTGTGAGGCCTGGGAACTCATCCGCGAGCTGTATGCATCCGTGCCGGCTGCGCAGGAAGCTGGCTTCAACGCCTCCAGCTTCTCCTTTAACAGTGGCGACGGCCGTTGCGACAACTGCCAGGGCCTCGGCAGCGAGCGCGTCGAGATGCAGTTCCTCTCCGATGTCTTTGTCCCCTGCCCCATCTGCGAGGGCAAGCGCTTCAAGCCCGAAGTGCGCGCCATCACGTGGCACGGCCACTCCGTCGCCGACATCCTCGCCACGACCGTCGCCGACTCGCTCGCGATCTTCGCGGCGCATCCCGAGATCCATCGCCGCCTCGCCGCGCTCGAGGAGGTCGGCCTCGGCTACCTGCCGCTCGGCCAGCCGCTCAACACGCTCTCCGGCGGCGAGTCGCAGCGCCTCAAGCTCGTCCGCTACCTCAGCGATTTCACTGACGATTCCGACCCTCAGGTTTCAGGTCTCAGGTCTCAGGTTTCCTCCCCAGGCGCGCTGCTGCTCCTCGACGAACCGACCACTGGTCTCCACCGCCACGACGTGAAGCGGCTGCTGGCCGTCCTGCAGCGCATTGTGGACCGCGGCCACAGCATCGTCGTCATCGAGCACAACCTCGATGTGCTCAAGTCCGCCGACTGGATCCTCGAGGTCGGCCCGGATGCCGGCGCGCAGGGCGGCCGCATCATCGCCCAGGGTCCGCCGGAGGACATCGCCCGGGCCGACACCGCCACCTCGCCCTTCCTGCGCCATGCCTTGGCGGCGACCGAAACAATTCTCGCCGCCGCCGAGGACGCGGCGCCTTACCAGGCCGCCATCTCGCTGAACCCCGGCGAACTGGTCGTGCTCGGCGCCCGCGAGAACAACCTCAAGAACATCTCCGTCTCCATCCCGCACCGTCAGCTCTCGGTCGTCACTGGCGTGTCCGGCTCGGGCAAGTCCACCCTCGCCTTCGACATCATCTTTGCCGAGGGCCAGCGGCGCTTCATGGAGTCCATGTCGCCCTACGCCCGGCAGTTCGTCGAGCAGTTGCCGCGCCCGGACATAGACCGCCTCAGCGGCATCCCGCCAACCGTCGCCATCGAGCAGCGCGTCACCCGCGGCTCGCGCAAGTCCACCGTCGCCACCATCACGGAGGTCGCCCAATACCTCCGCCTCCTCTACGCCCGCCTCGGCATCCAGCACCACCCCGAGACCGGCCGCGCGGTCACGCCGCTGACTCCGAGCCAGCTCCGTCAGCTGCTCGACAAGATCCTCGCCACGCCCAAGGCGAAAAAAGCCAAGCATCTCTATCTCTGCGCCCCGCTCATCCGTGGCCGCAAGGGCCACCACGAGCCCATCGCGAAGTGGATCGGGAAGCAGGGCTACGAGCTGATGCGCGCCGACGGCCGGCTGTTGCGCGTGGACACTTTCCAGAAACTCGATCGCTACAAGGAGCACGACGTCGAAGTCGTCGTCGCCGACCTCAAGGGCACTCCCAGCCGGGAAACCGTCAGCTCCGGCCTCGCGCTGGCCCTCAAGGTCGGCAAAGGCGCGTGCTTCCTCCTCACGCCGGCGGGCGAGATCCTCAGCTGGTTCTCCACCACCCGCACTGACATCCAGAGCGGCGAGTCCTTCCCCGAGCTCGACCCGAAGCACTTCTCGTTCAACTCGCCCAAGGGTTGGTGCCCGACCTGCCGCGGTCACGGCCGCATCTATGACTGGATGCTGACGCCCGATGAGGACGACGAACGCTCCGACGAGGTCGCCGACGCCCTGCGCACCTTTGATCCCGACGATGTCTCCTCCCACGGCAAGGCCTGCCCCACCTGCCACGGCGAGCGCCTCAACCGCATCGCCCGCGCCGTGCGGCTGCCCGTGAAGAAAGCCGAATCCATCTCCTTGCCCGAGCTGACGAAGCTCACACCCGATGACCTGCTCGCGACGCTCCGCAACCTCTCGCTCGAGGCCCGCGGTAAACTCATCACGCAGGACATCGTCCCGCAGATCGAGGAGCGCCTGCGCTTCCTCGGCCAGGTCGGCCTCGATTACCTGCAACTCGACCGGCCCACCGAAACCCTGTCTGGCGGCGAGGCCCAGCGCATCCGGCTGGCCGCCCAGCTCGGTTCGAATCTCTCCGGCGTCCTCTACGTCCTCGACGAGCCGTCCATCGGCCTGCACGCCCGCGACAACGACCGCCTGATCGAGACGCTCCTCTCGCTCCGCGACAAGGGTAACACGGTGCTCGTCGTCGAGCACGACGATGTCGTGATGGAGCGCGCCGACCGTATCATCGATCTCGGTCCCGGCGCCGGCATCCACGGCGGCACCGTGCTGGCCAACGAAAGTCCAGCGGGGATCAAACAGAACGCCGCGTCCCTGACCGGCCTCTTCCTCGCCAAGGGCATCCCCCACCCGATTCGCGGAGCGTATCGGGAATTGCCGGGGTGGAACGCGTTGCCCTCAACGCGTTCGAAGCGCGTTGTGGGCAACGCGCTCCACCAAGATTGGCTTGAACTCAGCGGCGTTAATTATCGAAACCTCCGCGACCAGACACTTCAGCTCCCGCTGGGCCGCCTGACGATGGTCTGCGGCCCGAGCGGCGCGGGCAAATCGACCCTCTTCCGCGACATCCTGCATCCCGCAGTAGCCGCCGCGATCAAAGCCAAAAAGAACCAGCTTTCCGGAAAGGACTTCGTGCGGCTGGCCAAGTTCGAGCCCGATCAATCCGCAACCCGCAATCCGCAATCCGCAATTCCGTTCGCGGAGCTCCGCGGAGCGAACGGCTTCCGCACCGTCGTCGAGGTGGACCAGTCGCCCATCGGCAAGACGCCGCGCTCCACGCCGGCCACGTATCTCGGCATCTTCGACCTGATCCGCCAGTTCTTCGCGTCGCTGCCCGAGTCCAAGATGCGCGGCTACAGCGCCAGCCGTTTCTCGTTCAATGTCCCTGGCGGCCGCTGCGAGACGTGCTCCGGCGCGGGCCGCATCAAGCTCGAGATGGCGTTCATGCCCGACTCCTACCTGCCCTGCGACGCCTGTGGCGGCTCGCGCTTCGGGCCGGAGCTCGCCGACATTGCCTGGAAGGGCAAGACCATCGGCGAGGTGTTGAAGCTGTCCTTCGACGAGGCGGCGGTGTTCTTCGACTTCCACTCGCAACTCTCGCAGGTCTGCAAGCTGATGGTCGATTGCGGCCTCGGTTACCTGACGCTCGGCCAGAGCAGCCCGTCGCTCTCGGGCGGCGAGGCGCAGCGCCTCAAGCTCGTCACGGAGCTGACCAAGGGTCTGGCCACCTACAAGGAGCGATCGCACAACATCGTCGTGCGCAATCTCTACCTGCTCGAGGAGCCGACCATCGGACTGCACCTGAGCGACTGCGAGAAACTCATCCGCGTGCTGCACAGCCTGGTGGACCAGGGTCACACGGTGGTCGTCATCGAGCACCACCTCGACCTGCTGGCCGAAGCCGATTACATCGTCGAACTCGGGCCCAACGGCGGCCCCACCGGCGGCGAGATCATGTATCAGGGCGCGCTCGCCGGCCTGCTCAAGGTGAAGCGCAGCCCGACGGCGCCGTATTTGCGGGAGAAGCTTAAGCGGTAGGGCGAGTCCTCCGGAGGAGCCACGGCTCAGCGGGGGCGATTCGCCCTACCCGCTGGCGAGCGGCAGGCTCGGGGCGATTTCTAGGCCCAGCCCGGCCGCGTTGACGCCGCTCGCCTCGCGTTCGGTCCAGGCGGCAAAGGCGATCATCCCCGCGTTGTCGCCGGTGTGCTGCGGCTGGGCGCGGAAGAAAGGAATGTTCTGGGCCTGGGCCACCTTCGCCAACCCGGCCTGCAGCGTCTTGTTGTTGGCCACGCCGCCGGACAGGCCGAATGACCGGTAGGAAATTGTTTCACTGTAGGGCGGGATCGCTGATCCCGCCTTTGGCCCAGATCCTGAAGGCGGGATACGGAGATCCCGCCCTACAAATCCGCGCTCTAGCGCCAGGCCCGACTTGCGGATCAGCGCATTGAACACCGCCGCCTGGTAGCTGGCGCAGAGGTCGGCCTTGCGGCGCTCGATGTCCGCGGGCGCCATTTTCTCCAGCTGATAGCGCAGGCTGGTCTTCAAACCCGAGAAACTGAACTCCAGCGACGAGCGCTGCGCGACGGCCTTCGGGAACTCGAACGCCGACGCACTGCCGGTCGCAGCCAGCTTCTCGACCTGCGGCCCGCCGGGATAGCCGAGCCCCATCAGCTTGGCACCTTTGTCGAGCGCTTCGCCGGCCGCATCGTCCATCGTCGACGCCAGCAGCCGGATCCGGCGCGATTCATCGATGCTGAAGAGAGCCGTGTTGCCGCCCGAGACCAGCAGCCCGAGATGCGGCAGCAGCTTCGCGAACTCCGTCTCGAAGGCGGCGGGGCTCGCCGCATGCAGCGCGAGGAAGGGGGAGAAAGCGTGCGCCCGAAGGTGATTGATGCCGACGACCGGCACGCCCCACGCCAGGCCCAGGCTCTTCGCCGTGGACAAGCCCATCGCGAGGCACGCGGCCAAGCCCGGGCCGTTGGTCACGGCAATCTGAGTGATTTTTTCCGGCGGCACCGCGGCCAGCGCCCGGACCAGCAACGGCCCGAAATGCGACAGGTGCTCGCGGCTGGCGAGGTCGGGCACGACGCCACCATAGGCTTCGTGCAGCGCGATCTGGCTGTGCACCCATTCGCCAGTGAGGCCGCGCGCCGGGTCGAAGACCGCCACCGCGGTCTCGTC
>JANYAM010000006.1 GCA_025361365.1 Opitutus sp.
GGGCGTGGCGAGGAAACGTTCGCGCCGGGCGAGGGTGGCGCGCAGGCGTTCGTCGGCGTGCGGGTTCACCCACCAGTGGTCGCGGGTGGGACGCATGGCGCGGAACAGGTGGTGGAAGGGATGCTCGTAGAGCGAAGCCTCGCGCTCGCCCATGTGCGCGGGAAAATCGACCAGCCAGTGGATGGCCGGGCGGCGCGGATCGACCGCGGTGGCGAGCTGGCGCAGGACGTCGGCGTTGGATTTGCCGTGCGGGTTGCGGGTGCCGAGCATCCGCTCCGCCATTTTCGTGGGAATCGAGGCGGTCAGGGCCACGCGCTCGCCGAGCAGCGCCAGCCCGGTGTTCTCGGGCAAAGGGCGCGGAGCGGGATGCGGCATGGGGAGTTACCCATTGCCTAAACCCCGGGGCAGGCCAAGCGTAGACGCACTTTCCCCATGAAGATCACACGATTTATCGTCAGTGCGGTGGTGAGCGCCGGGTTTTCCGTGGCGAGAGGCAGTCCGGTGCAGGATGCGGTCCGAACCTACCGCACCGCCCATGAGCAGGAGCTGATGGCCGAATACCGCGAATTCGTCTCCCTGCCGAACGTTGACGCCGACCAACCGAATGTCCGGCGCAATGCGGAGTTCCTCGCCGCCATGATGCGCCGCCGCGGGCTCGCCGCTGAGTTGCTGGAGGGCAAAACCTCCGCCACCAACCCCGCGGTCTTTGCCGAGGTCACGGTGCCCGGCGCGACGCGCACGATCGTTTTCTACGCGCACTACGACGGCCAGCCGGTCAATCCGAAGGAGTGGGCCGAGGGTCTTGACCCATGGAAACCGGTGTTCCTCACCGCGCCACTGGCGAAGGGCGGCAAGATCGTCACCGACTGGAAAGCGGGCGACGCCATCAACCCCGCCTGGCGTGTCAACGGCCGGGCCAGCGCCGACGACAAGGCCGGCGTCTTTTCCATCCTCAACGGCTATGACGCCCTGGTGAAATCCGGCGGCCGGCCGACGGTGAACGTGAAATTCCTCTTCGAGGGGGAGGAGGAGGGCGGCTCCCAGCACCTCGGTGAAATCATGGAGCTGAACCGCGCCAAGCTGCAGAGCGACCTCTGGATCATCTGCGACGGATCGCGGCATGTCTCGGGCCGCAAGCTGGTGGTCTTCGGCGTGCGCGGCGACGTGAACCTGAACCTCACCGCCTACGGCGCGAAGCGCCCGCTGCACAGCGGCAACTTCGGCAATTTTGCGCCCAACCCCGCCATGCGGCTGGTGTCGCTGATCGCGAGCATGAAGGACGACAGCGGCAAGGTGCTCATCAAGGGCTTCTACGACGACTACGTGATGTTTTCCGAGTCAGAGCGCATCGCGATGAAGGAAGCGGCCTTCACCGACGCCGCGCTGCTGCAGGAGCTCGGCCTCAAGGAACCCGAGGTGCCTGGCCGGTCGCTGCTCGAGGGCTTCGAGCTCCCGACGCTCAACATCAACGGCATCGCCAGCGCCAATGTCGGCCCGACGGCGACCAATGTCATTCCCGCCGTCGCCCGCGCCACGCTCGACCTGAGGCTCGTGCTGGGTATCGACTGGCAGCGGCAGGTCGGCCGCGTGATCGAGCACATGAAGGCGCAGGGCTGGCAGGTGATCGATCATGACCCGACCGACGTGGAGCGGGCCAAGTTTGCGAAGCTCATCAAGGTCGAGACGGCGGGCCAGGGCTACAACGCCCAGCGCACGCAGTTCAGCCTCCCGATCGCGCGGAACGTCATTGCCGCTGTGCAATCCACCACGACGGAGCCGGTCATGAAGCTGCCCACGGCCGGCGGCAGCCTGCCGCTCAGCGTGATCGTCGAGATGCTCGGAGTGAACGTCATCTCGGTGCCCGTGGGCAATTACGACAACAACCAGCACGCCGAGAACGAGAACATGCGCGTGGACTACCTCTGGGATGGCATGGAGACCTTTGCGGCGCTGATGACGATGCCGTGAGGTGGTTGGTGGGCAGCCCGCTTGCGGGCGCAGGGCGAGGCGCGAGCAAGCTCGCCGCTGGCCCACGCGCTCAATCGTTGAATGTGATCCGCGGGTTGCTCTCGAGGAAGGCGGCGACCGCTTCGGCAAAGATCGTGCCGAACTCCGCGCGCTTCTTTTCGCCGACGCCGGTGATGCCTTCCATCTCGCTGACGCGGGTCGGGTATTGGCGGGCCATCTGCCGCAGGGTGGCGTCACCGAAGACGACATAAGCCGGCACCTTGCGCTCG
>JANYAM010000015.1 GCA_025361365.1 Opitutus sp.
TCCGGCTGGGGCTGCGCCCACGCCGCCTCGATCTGTTTGATCAACTCTGCTCCTAACGGTGGAAACGTGCGGGCCATGCCTTCATCTCAGCGATTTCCGTCTCCCTAGTAAAGTCTAATAGCTAACGGACGTTGGTATAACGCCCTAGAGGCTGCCTCACAACTTCCAGAAATCGACATAACTTCGAGTGTAGGCCTCGACGAAACCGAAGAGAAAGACGCCGGACCATACTAGCGGTCGACTGGTGGCAAACCCTCCTGACACAATGCTGTCAGCAAGGAGTGGTAAAGTTGGGGTATGAAACAATTCGTGATCCTCTTCCGCCAAGGGCCGTTCAACATCAACGATGTCGTCAAGGCGCGCCGGCAGACGGCGATTTCCCTCTGGGCGCGGGAGCAGAATGCCCGCGGGCACCGGCTTGAACCACGCAGCCTGGAACCGAGCGCCACCCGGCGGGGGATCGAGGTGACGGATGATGAATTCGGCCGGTGGCCCGTCACCGCCCTGCTCTTTCTCGACGCCCGCAATCTCGACGAGGCCACTACCCTCGCCGCTTCCCACCCCGCCAAGGACTACAACGTCGCCATGGAAGTCCGGCCCTGGTCGCCGCCCGTCCCTGTTCCCAATCAGGGTTAGCCACAAAATCCCCGCGCTTGGCTTTTGACCAGCCACGGGGCTTCGCTGCTGGCAAGGTCGGCACCGGAATTCACCTGCGGCGCACGCCCGTCCACACGCACCACTCATTCCAAGGAACGCACGTAGGCCGTGAGCGCGGTGAGATCGTCCGCGCCGTGCTTCTTGGCGAACGAGGGCATTTCGTGCGGAATGCCCCGGGTGATGATGTTCACGATATAGCGATCGCTCACCTGCACGGCGTGCAGGTCCGGTCCCTCGTCGCCGCGGGCATCCGCCCCGTGACAATGCGCGCAGCTGTCGAGGAACAGCGTCCGGCCGCGTGCGACCAGTTCCGGTAAGGTCGGCGCGGGAGCCTCGAACAGCCGTTCCGGTGACGGTTGCTGGTGCGAGCTGCGCGCTGCCGACCGCTGAAGCACTTTGCCCATGGCCAGCGCCGAAGTCAGCGCCAGCCCGCCGGCCAGGGCCGCGAACGAGAGTGACTTGATGATTGGCGGCATCGGCAGGTCAGCGCGCGATCATCATTTCGCCACCCCAATAACCGGCCGCGGTCATCAGCGCCCCCGCAACCGCCACGGCGATCAGGTAGCCCGCGAAGATCCGCCGGCTGGCGCGTTGCCCGGTGAAGACCCGCCATGTCGCGAGCGCGACCAGCAGTGTGAACGCCGGCCACACGAACAAGTGGTGCATCCGCAGCGCCCCGTGCCCGAGCAGGCTTCCTTTGGTCATGAACAGGCCCGACACCACTGCCGGCACGCTGCCGAGCGCGCCCAGCACCATCATCCAGTAACCGGCGGAGTGCAGGCCGGGCCCCGGTGGCCGCTCGCGCACCGCGAAGCCGGCGAGATCGAACAGCCCCGAGCCGAGGGCCAGCGCGAGCGGGAAGTGCACGGCTGCGCCATGCACCTTGGGCCAAATGGTCGGGTCCATGCCCTCAGCTGTCAGCCAACGTCGAATCCACAATCGCCAGCGTCGGGTGATTCTCGACGTAAGCGACACTTGTCAGGCCGAGGAACGAGCGCAGCTTCGGCGCATCAACCACCATCGGGCCCGGCTTGGGCGCGGTGCCCGGCTCAGGTTGCGGGAAAGCCGTGGAGCGCGCGGTGTGGAAGGTCATGTTGCCCTCGATCTTTTGCAGTGCCTGATGGATGTGGCCGTTCAGCACCGTGACGGAGCCGAAGCGCTTCATGAGCGCGAGCGCCTTCGTGCCGTCGTCCGTGCCCCAGCCCCACTTCGGATACACCATCCAGAGCGGGACGTGGGCGAAGACAACCAGCGGCGTCTCGGCCGAAAGCGAGGCGAGGTCCTTCTCCAGCCAGTCGAGTTGCTCGGCGCCGAGCACGCCGAGGCCGCCTTCGGTGACACCCTGCACGTTGACGAGCCCGACGAAGTGCACGCCCTTCTGGTCGAAGCTGAACCAGCCCTGGCCCCGTGTGCCCTTGCCGAAGCGTTCGCGATACATGGCGCCGTTGTCGTTCAGGATGTCGTGCTCGCCGGGCACGTAGAACACCTGCTTCGTGCGGCAGTCCTTGAGCATCTGCTCGAGCGCGTCGAACTCCTCGGCCGCCGCCAGGTGCGTGAGGTCGCCGGTGTGGAGGATAAACTCCGGCGCAACCGGCTGCGCGTTGATGCGCGCGATAGTTTCGCGAAAGGTCGCGGCGACGTCCGTGTTGGCGGGCTTCTTGAAGCCGATGTGGCTGTCGCTGATCTGGACGAAGTTCAGCGAGCCCGGCAGCGCGGGCAGCGCCTTGGCGTCCATGGTCTGGCCGAGGGCGCGCGAGGTGAGCACGCCGGCGTTGAGGGACCAGAGCACGCCGGTGCCGGCCCAGGCCATGCATTTCAAAAAGCCGCGGCGGTCGATACCGTCGTCGCTGTGATCGTGGAGGATATGGTCGTTCATGAGGGTGAGAGCGGGAAAACGGGCCCGAATGGGCCGTTGCCCTTGTATACTCCGGCCCGGCGAGGATTATTCCGATAACCGGAAAAAATCGCCTTTTTCACCTGCGCGGGAATAAAGGGAGACCTGCCGGCGTCTTCCCCCCGATGGAAGCCCCCGCACCCAACGTGCCGCTGACTTTCGACCACCTCATGCTGCCTCACCTGGACGCCGCCTACAACTTGGCGCGCTGGCTCCTGCGCAACGACCAGGACGCGGAGGACGCCGTCCAGGAGGCCTGCCTGCGGGCGTGGCGCGCCTTCGACCGCTTCCGCGGCGGCGATGCCCGCGCGTGGCTGCTGACCATCGTCCGCAACGTGTGCTATACCCATCTGCGGCAAGTCCGCCGCGAGCCGCTGGTGGAGGAATTCGACGAAGCGGCCCACGGTTCCGCGGAAACCCCGGGCGAGACCAACGCGCTCGCCTGGCGTGAAGCCAAGGGCGAGCTGCTCCGGCAGGCGCTCGAGCGCCTGCCCGCCGAATTCCGCGAGGTGCTCGTGCTGCACGAGATCGAAGGCCTCGCCTACAAGGAGATCGCCGCCGTGGCGGAAATCCCGCTCGGCACTGTCATGTCGCGCCTGGCCCGTGCGCGCCACAAGCTGTCAGCCGAGCTGGCGGCCCTCACCGGAAAGGAATCATCCCATGGACTGTAACGACACCCGCCGCCTGATCGACGCCGACACCGACGGCGAACTGGACCTGGTCCGCCACCTCGAGCTGGAGGCGCACTTGCGCACCTGCCCGGCGTGCGCCCGTCACGCCGAGGCGGCCCGGGCGCGGCGCACGGCGCTGCGCGACTCACTGCCTCGTTTCACCGCGTCGCCCCGGCTCACCGGCAAAATTCGCGCCGCGCTGCAGGCCGAGGGCATGCCCGTGGCCGCGCCTGCGGCCCGGCGCGCACCGTCCTACGGTTGGGTCTGGAACGTGGGTGGACTTGCCGCCTGCCTCGCCCTCGCCGTGCTCGGTGGCTATTCTTGGGGACACGCCCGCGCCCGCAGCAATCTTCTCGTGGACGAAGCCATTGCGGATCACGTGCGCTCGCTCCAGGCCGGCCATCTCATGGACGTGGCCTCGACGGACCAGCACACGGTGAAACCGTGGTTCGCCGGCAAGCTCGACTTCTCGCCACCGGTCACCGACCTCGCCGCCGCCGGGTTTCCGCTCACCGGCGGCCGGCTCGAACACCTCGACGGCCGCCCCGCGGCCGCACTGGTTTTCCATCGCCGGCAGCACGCCATCAATCTCTTCATCTGGCCGGGTGAGACCGTGAGCACCCGGCAGTCGTCGGGCGGAAACGGCTACAACACGGCCAGCTGGTCCCAGGGCGGCCTGAATTTCCTCGCGGTCTCGGAGATCCCCGCCGCCGAGCTCGCCCAGTTCGCCGCCGCGTTCCGCGCCGCCGCGCCCTGAGCCACCGGCCGGCTTACTTGATCGCGAGCAGCTCGACCTCGAAGATCAGCACGGAGTTCGGCGGGATCCGATCCTTTTCCTGCGCGCCGTAGCCGATGGCCGGCGGGATGGTGAGCTTCCATTTGTCGCCCACCGACATCAGCAACAGCGCCTCGGTCCAAGCCGGGATCACGCCGGTCACCTCGAATTCCGCCGGCTCGTTGCGCTGGACGGAGCTGTCGAACACCGAGCCGTCGATCAAGGTGCCGTGGTAATGCACCCGCACCGTGTTGGCCCGCGTCGGCTTCGGGCCGGTGCCGCTCTTCAATACTTCATACTGGAGGCCGGAGGCGGTGACCGTCACGCCAGGCTTCGCCTTGTTCTTGGCCAGATACTCGTTGGCGGCCGACAGGGCTTTTTGGCCGGCGGCGGCCTGCGTGGCGCTTATCTTCTCCTGCAGCGCCGTGAAGGCCGCTTCGAGTTCCGCGTCAGGCAGCCGGGGGTTGGCCTTGGCCAGACCGTCCTTGATGCCCGCCGTGAGGGCCGCCTGATCCACCGCGAACCGGCCGTCCCGGGCGAGGCCGGCGCCCATGTTGTAGCCGATGCCATAGCTCACCTTCTGTTCCACCGAGGTCATGACCGGGGCCGCCGGATCATTTTGCGCGGTCTGGGACTGCTTGCTGCAGCCGGCGAGGACGAGGAGAAGGCAGAGGGCGAGAGAACGAAGCTTCATAAACCAGCGACTGTTGAAAGCTTCGGGCGACGTGACAAGTCTGCGATGGCCGATCACCGATCTTTTTCCGCTGCAAGCGAAGGAACTTCAACCGCCCTCGGTGTCAATATGCCGGGCCAGGCGCTCGAGCGTCTGGCTCCAGCCGCCCGCATGGTCGTCGCGGTCGGCGGCGTTCTAGATTTCATGGGACAGCGGAATGGCTCAAGCCTTGGCGAGGTAGGCCGCAAATTGTTCGAACGTGCCACCCCAGCCCATCTTCATGCCTTCGCGCTGGGCCTCGAAGGTGCGGCGCTCGTCGTCGTCCGCCTCATACGGCAGCCAATGCACAGTGACGGTGGTCTTTCCAGCCGCCTCCGCGAAGGTGACCGTCGTTAGCAACTGCAGCGGCCAGGGATCCTTGCTGAACGGGTGCCGCGTGATTCCGGCGTCCTTGTCCGAAAACGAATTGATCCAGACGATTTTGGTCGGCGGCACGACCTCGCGGTAGACGGCCCGGCCCCAGATCTCCTTACCATCGGGCATGGTCTGGGAGTAATGCGTCAGCCCGCCCGGCCGCGGATCGAATTTCACGATCGTCTGCTTGGCGCCTTTCGGCCCGAACCATTGCGCGAACTGCTCCCGCTCCGTCCAGGCTTTCCAGACCAGATCGCGCGGCGCGTTGAATTCCCGGGCTATGATAAATGGCTTGGCTTGCATGCCGGCCACATACTCGGAAGCGCGCTCGAGGGTCTGCTTGCCGCCCTCGACGGCGCCGAACTCCTTGACGACGAAATCGCGCGCCTCCGCCGACGGGAAAACCAAGCGGCCGGTCAGCCGCGTCTTGTTATCCTCGACCGTCTCGAACGTCCACGTCGCAGTGAAGGAAGCGCCCGGCCCCGTCTCGCGGCCGCCGCCATGCAGGAAAACGATGCGCTCCAGCGGCACGATTTCCTTGAAGGTGGACTTGTTCGGGTAGTTGGTGCCGTCCGGCCCGTGCATGGTGTGCTCCCAGATGCCGCCCACGCGGAAATCCATCTGCTTGATCGTCGTGCTGAAGCCGCGCGGCCCCCACCAGTTGGTAACGTGCTGGGGTTCAGTCCACGCCTGCCACACCAGCTCGCGCGGGGCGTGGAGGACGCGGCTGATGACGATTTCGCGATCGGAGGCGCTTTCAGCGGTAGGTTTCATGAGGCGGAGGTAGTTTGGGATAAAGAGGGTTACCTGGTTCAACGAACGGCGGTGCCCGGACCGGACAGCTTCCGGGACTTTTCCCGGGACGCTCCTTTGCGAACCGGCTTCTTCGCCTGCAGTTCCTGCAAATACTCGTCGAGGCGATCGAAGCTCTCCTCCCAGTGGCGGCGGTATTGCCCGATCCAGTCCACCGCCTCCTTGAGCGGCGCGGCCTTGAGGCGGCACGGACGCCACTGGGCCTCGCGGCCGCGCTCGATGAGGCCGCTGCGCTCGAGGACCCCGAGGTGCTTGGAGATCGCGGGCAGGCTCATGTCGTGTGGTGCGGCCAGCTGCGTGACCGTGGTCATGCCCTCGGCCAGCCGCTCGAGGATGGCGCGCCGCGTGGGATCGGCGAGCGCGGCGAAGACGGCGTTGAGACGGTCGGGGGACATGCGGGTGGCTTTTGTGTTTAACCATCTGGTTAAATACAAAAACGCGACTGTCAAGAACCCGGATGAAAAAACGCCGAAGCCCGCCGGCGGCGCGGCGAACCGCGCGATCGCCCGGCCCAAATGAACCGAGCGGGGCTGTTGCTAATTCCCCTTTGCCGCGATACCCTTACAAATGGAAATCAAACTGCCCCACATGCCCTTCAAGTTCGATTCGCCCGAAGGGCGGATGGAAATCACGGTGCGCGGGGCGCCGGCCCACGGTGAAAGTGAACCCAAGCAACAGTTTGGCGCCGCCGTCACCTTCCTGCAGCCGGGACCGCAGGCCCTGAAACGGGTCCAGCTTTCCGCCAAGGGCACTACTTACAGCGGGGTCATGCAGCTTCTGACCACTGGCTTCAAGGTCACCCCCAGCGCTCACGACAAGGAAAGCGCCGAATTCCGGGTGCTGACGGCGCTCTGCCACGCCACGGGTGTGGTCGACCTGGACGCCTGAGGGCGGCCGCCCGTCACTCCTCGAGGGCGGCGGTGATCTGCCGGGCCGCGGAGCGCAGCACCTCGAGCCGGGCGTAACGCTTGTTGTCCGCGGGCACGAGGTGCCACGGGGCATTCTCCTTGTCGGTAAGGGCGAGCATGTCACCGACCGCGATCTCGTAGGCCGCGCGCTTCCGCCGGTTGCGCCAGTCCTCGGCGTTCATCTTGTGCCGCTTGTGCGCGGTGGCCTCGCGCTCGCGGAAGCGCCGCAGCTGTTCGGCGTGCGACACGTGCAGCCAGTATTTGAGGACGATCGTGCCATGGTCCGTAAGCTCCCGCTCGAAGGCGTTGATCTCGGCAAACGCGCGCCGCCATTCGTCCTCGCGACAGAAACCTTCCAGCCGCTCCACCAGCACGCGGCCATACCACGAGCGGTCGAACACGGTCATGCGGCCGTGGCGCGGGATGTCCCGCCAGAAGCGCCAGAGATAGTGCGCGTGCTTTTCCTCGTCGGTGGGCTTGGCCACCGAGACCACGCTGTAATCGCGCGGGTCGATCGCGCTGGTGAGCCGCCGGATGGCGCCGCCCTTCCCCGCCGCGTCCCACCCCTCGAAGGCAAACACGATGGACCGGCCGGCCGCGAGCGCATCCCGCACCGCGCGGCTGAGGCGCCCCAGCCACTTCTCGCGCAAGGCGTCGTAATCCTTCTCCGACAAGTCCTGGTCGAGCGGCAGGGCCTGCAGCCGGCGCAGGCCGGAGGGGCGCAACGGCTTCACCCTCCGCGGCGCCGCCGGGCGTGGCAGCCGGGCCATTTTTTTCCGCTGCTGCCGGAACTGGGTCAGCAACAGCTGCCCGACCGCGAGGTCCCGGGCGCGTTCGTCCTCGGCGTCGATGAGGTGCCAGCGCGCGCCGGGGCGGTCGGTCTTGGCGCGGATAAGCCGGGCGGTCTTGGCCAGGCGGTCGTAGATGCGGTGATGGTGCCAGTCCTCCTCCGTCACGCGCCAGGCGGTGGCGGGCTCGGCGCGCAGGGTGCGCAGCCGGCGGCCCTGGGCGTCCTTTGACAGCTGCAGCCAGACCTTGATGATGAGCGTGCCGCCGTCGGCGAGGAGCTGCTCGAAGTCACGGATGCGCTCCGCCTCTCCGGCGACGTGGCTCAGCGCGCGTTTGCCGCGCGCCTCCTCGCGGAGCGTCTCGGTATACCATGAGCCGGCGTAGAGTCCGATGCGGCCGATCGCCGGCAGGCTGCGCCAGAAGCGCCACTGCGGCGGATGGGCCTGCTCGTTCTCCGTCGGGGCATGATAGGAAAAGGTTTCCACGCCCCGCGGGTCGAGCCACTCGGCGAGGGTGTTGAGGAGATTGCCGCGGCCGGCGCCCTCCGGCCCGGCGAGGATGAGCAGCACCTTGAACGGCACGTGTTTCAGCTCCACCTGCAGCTGCACGAGCTGTTCCCGGAGCCGGCTGGCGCGGGCCTGGTAGGTTTTTTTCGAGAGACGCGGCCTGGCTTTCCCCATGTGCTCCTGAAGGTGGCGACGGTCCGTGCGAAGTCGAGCCGGGGATATATGGCAATGCCGCTCGACGAACGCCGCCCAGACCCTAGCGTGGCGCACATGGTCGCCTTTGAACATGCCCTGGTCCTGGGCTTCACCTGATTTGACGGACAGTGGACCGGGGGTCAAAACCCAAGGAGTCCAAATGAAAACGCAGATCAGCAAAGCCAGCCATGGGCTGGCGAAGTATAGTGAGGAATACCGGCAGCAGGCGCTGGAGTTATGGCGCAAAAGCGGCCGCAGCGCGAACAAGGTGGCGGCGGAGCTGGGGATCCGGCCATCCCTGCTCTACAAGTGGTCGACCGATGCCCGGCAGACCCAGGAGGGGCACGGCGCGCGCGAAGCGCGCGGCGTGGCGGAACTCGAAGCGGAGATCAGCCGCTTGCGGGAGGAAAACACGAAGCTGCTGGAGCAGCGCGAAGTCCTAAAAAAATCGCTGGGCATCCTCTCTGAAATGCCGCCGAGAGGTATGCCCAAATCAAAGCCATGAGCGGCCGATACAAGGTGGCGTGGCTGTGCGAGGCGCTGTTGGTCTCGCGCAGCGGATATTACGACTGGCAGCGGCGCCGGCGGCGGCCGGGGCCGCGCCAGGTGGCGAACCTGCAGTTGCGCCAGCGCATCCGGGTGGAGTTTGCGCGCAGCCGCGACACTTACGGCAGCCCGCGGCTGGCGCAGGTGCTGGGCTGCCCTGGCAGCCACAACCGGATTGCCCGGCTCATGCGTCAGGAGCGCCTCTGGGCCCGGCAGCGCTCCAAGTTCCGGGTGAGCACCACCAACAGTCGCCATGCCAGTCCCATCGCGCCCAATCGCATCCTGGCACTGAAAGCGCAGCGGCCGGACCAACTCTGGGTCACCGACGCGACGTGCGTGCTCACGGGCGAGGGCTGGCTCTACGTCGTGGCCGTGCTTGATGCCTACACCCGACGGGTCGTCGGTTGGGCCATGGGCGCCATCCTCGATGCGCCCCTGACCATCGCGGCGCTGCAAATGGCCATCAGCCGGCGGCGGCCACCGCCTGGCTTGATTGTGCACTCGGATCGCGGCGCGCAGTTTGCCAGCGGCGCTTACCGCCAGGTGCTCGCAGCCCATGGCCTCGTCGCTTCCATGAGTCGCAAGGGCAACTGCTACGACAACGCCTTCATCGAATCGTTCTGGAGCAGCCTCAAATACGAGACCGTCTATCAGCGCAAGTTTGCCACCCGCGATGAGGCCCGCACCGCGCTCTTCGATTACATCGAAAGCTTCTATAATCGCACCAGACTCCACTCGAGTCTTGGCTA
>JANYAM010000161.1 GCA_025361365.1 Opitutus sp.
GCCCTTGTCGATGATACCCTTCTTCTTGAGGCCTTCCACTTCGCCGACCTTGACCGTGGAGAGAAGCGTCGCGGGATTCTTCGGGTCGGCCAGCAGGCCGGGCACGTCGCTCATGTAGACCAGGCGGCGGGCCCGCAGCGCGCTGGCCACGCGACCGGCCACGGTGTCGGCGTTCACGTTGTAAGGCTTGCCGTCGTAGCCCTCGGCCACGGGCGAGATCACCGGCATGAAGCCGTCAGCGATCTCCTTCTTGATGAGTTTCACCTTCACCTCGGTGACATCGCCCACGAAACCCAGGTCGACCTTGTTGCCGTCGTCGTCGGTCTCGAGCTTCTGGCAGACGAGCACGCTGTCGCCGGCCAGGCCCTTCGGCTTGGCCTTGACCGCGGCGAGGGTGTCGCAGACCTCCTTGTTCACGATCTCGTCGAGGGTCTTCTTGACGATCGCAATGGTGGCCGCGTCGGTAACGCGGAGGCCGTTGACAAAATTCGCCTTCAGGCCGGAAACGTCCATCGCGCGGTTGATGGCCTTGCCGCCGCCGTGCACGACGACGACGTTGATGCCGACCGCCGCGAGGAACGCGATGTCCGTGGCCACGCTCTTGCGCACAGCCGGATCGGGGTCGTCCATGAAGCTGCCCCCGTATTTGACGACGAACGTGGAGCCATGGAAGTCCTGGATGTAAGGCAGGGCCTCAAGAAGCACACGCGCTTTGGCAATGACCTCGGAAACGTCCATCAGGCGGTCAGGAGCGGGCGAAAAAATGCGGCGCGGCGTTCATCAGTTGTCGTGTGGCTGAATCTGTTAAGGCAATGCGCGCAGATTTCACTAAAAAAATGCAGGTGGGCGCCGGTTTCCACACCGGCGCGTCGTCGATCTGGAAATCGACGACCACCTTGGCGTGGTTCACTCGCTCTTATTATAGTGCACGTAGCCCTCGGTCAGGTCGGTCGCGAGCAGCCGGAACGACGCTTTGCCCAGGTGCAGGTTGAGCGTGATGGTGAAACGACGGGCCTTCACGATCTCCTTCCACTTCGGTTTCAGGTCGGCGTGCGGCTTGCCCGCGGTCATGGCCGGCGTGTCGTTGTAGAGGATGTCCAGCTTGGCCTCGACCAGCTTGGCCCCCGCGTAGCCGGCGGCGTCGGCCAGGCGGCCCCAGTTGGGGTCCTCGCCATACCAGGAGGACTTCACGAGGAGGGAATTGCCGATGGCGCGGGCCACCTTCTCGGCGTCCTCCGCCGAGGCGGCGCCGGCGACCTTCACCTCGACGACCTTGGTGATCTTCTCGCCGTCGGAGACGATCTTGTCGGCCAGGACCTCGCAGGCCTTCCAGACGGCCTCGGCGAACAGCACGCGCAGCTCGCGCGGGCTCTTGTCGCCCACGCTGACGCCGGAGTGGCCGTTGGCCAGCATGAGCACGGTGTCGTTGGTGCTCATGTCGCCGTCCACCGTGATGCAGTTGAAGGTGCCGGTGACGGCTTCGGAGAGGGTCTTCTGCAGGAAGCTGCGCGGCACGGAAAAATCCGTCGCGAGGAACGCCAGCATCGTGGCCATGTTCGGCTGGATCATGCCCGCGCCTTTGGCGATGCCGGAGACGAAGTGCTTCTTGCCGTCGTAGGTGAAGCTCACCGTGACGGTCTTGGGCTTCGTGTCGGAGGTGAGGATGGCGTTGGCGGCCTTGTGGCCGTGGTCGGCAGTGCGGCCCTTCTCGCTGACGACACGCTCGAGGCCCTTCAGCAGTTTCGGCATGGGCAGCGGCTGGCCGATGCGGCCGGTCGAACAGACGAAGAAGGAGGCCGGCTTCAGGTTGAGCGAGGCCGCGATGCGGGCCGCGGTGGCGTGGGCGTCCGCCAAGCCGTCCGGGCCCGTGCAGGCGTTGGCGTTGCCCGAATTGGCGACGATGCCGTGGAAGGGCCCGCGCAGCGCGAGGTGCTTCGCGCACAGCAGCACGGGCGCGGCCTTGACGGCATTCTTCGTGAACGTGCCGGCGGCGGTGCAGGGGCGCAGGGAAAAGAGCAACGCGAGATCGAGGCGCTTGAGATCGTGTTTCTCCCGGATGTCACAGGCCACGCCGGCCGCCTCGAAGCCGGGCACATCCGTGATACCGGCGCTGTCTGGAGTGACGATCAATTGGGTCATGGTGCGAAATATCAGGCGAGCCCGGCGGTCTCGGGGAGCCCGAGCCACAGGTTCATGATCTGGATAGCCTGGCCGCTCGCGCCCTTGACGAGATTGTCGAGGGCGGAGGTGATCACGAAATTGCTCGTCCGCGCATCAAGCACGGCGGAGATGTCGACGCGATTGGTGCCGACCGTGTGCGCCGTGTCCGGCGTCTCGCCGGCGGGCAGAATGGCCACGAACGGCCGGCCCGCGTAGGCGGCCTGCCACGCGGCGTAAACCGCCTCAATGGTCGCGCCCTTCGCCGCCGGGACCGTGATGGTCGTGGCGATGCCGCGCCGCATCGGCGCCAGGTGCGGGTTGAATTGGAGCACGATCTTCGCGCCGGTGGCGGCGGAAAGCTGTTCCTCGATCTCGGCCAGGTGCCGGTGCTTGGTCAAACCGTAGGCCTTGGCGCTCTCGGTGCGCTCGACGTAAAGATAGGTTTCCTCGAGCTTCTTGCCGGCACCGCTGACGCCGCTGAAGGAGTTCACGACGATGTGCTCGCGCGAGACGAGGCCGGCCTTGAGCAACGGGGCCAGTGGCACGAGCGTGCTCGTCGGGTAACAACCCGGGGCGGCGGCGAGCTTGAGTTCCTGTTTCCACTTGGGATCGGTCAGTTCGGGCAGGACAAACCTGGCCGCCGGTAGCAGCTCCGGCGCGTGGTGCTTGCCGTAATATTTCTCGTAGGTCGCCAGGTCGGCGACCCGGAAGTCGGCGCTCAGATCAACGACCTTCCGGCCGGCGGGCACGAGGGCCTTGGCGAAATCCGCAGCGGCACCGTGCGGCAACGCCAGGAACCAGAGATCAATGTCATTTCGGGCGGCGAGAGCCGCGGCGTCGGAATCGATGAACTTCAGCTGGTCGGCCGCCGTGCCGCGCAGCGCGGGGATGA
Source organism: Opitutus sp. (assembly GCA_025361365.1). Taxonomy (GTDB): domain Bacteria; phylum Verrucomicrobiota; class Verrucomicrobiia; order Opitutales; family Opitutaceae; genus Lacunisphaera. The sequence goes on from JANYAM010000161.1 coordinate 3,053, forward strand.
GGGCGGAAACGGGTTTGCCCGCGTACTGACGCGACGTGACCGCCGTCAGTTTGACCTGCGGGTGACCGAGGAGGAGTTTGACCAGAACTTCGCCGGAGTAACCCGACGCGCCGACAATGCCGACATTCATTTAAGGGAGTGGTAGAATTATGAATTCCCGCGGGGGAATCGAGAAGTTTCGTGACCGCCAAAAGAAAGAAGCGGAGGCCGTGAGGCGCTCCGCTTCGGGGGAAAACGTGTTCCAGTTTCGGGCGATTAACGCTTGGAGAACTGGAAGCGCTTGCGGGCGCCGGGCTGGCCGGCCTTCTTGCGCTCTTTCTCGCGGGGGTCACGGGTGAGGTGACCGGCCTTCTTGAGGGTGACGCGGAGCTCGGGATTGAACTTCAAGAGGGCGCGGGCGATGCCATGGGCGACGGCGCCGGACTGGCTGCTGATGCCGCCACCGGCGACGTTTACAATGACGTCGAACTTCTCGCGGCTGTCCGCGGTGACGAGCGGGGCAACGGCGCGCTTCACGAAGTTGTCGTGGGTGAAATAGATTTCGAACTTGCGGTCGTTGACCGACAGCTGGCCGGAGCCGGCGATCAGGCGGACGCGGGCGGTGGAGGTCTTGCGACGGCCGGTGCCGAGATAAACGGAGGTTTCAGCGCTCATGGATTACTTAAGGAGGACGGGGTTCTGCGCCGCATGGTCATGCGTCGCACCGGGGAACACCCGGAGCTTGGTGAGCATCTTGGCCGCGAGACGATTCCGCGGGAGCATGCCCTTGACGGCCTGCGAGACGATGAACTCGGGCTTGTCGCGGCGGACATCGGTGAGCTTGCGATACTTCTCGCCGCCGACGTAGCCGGAGAACGACATGTATTCGGTGTGCTCTTCCTTCTTACCGGTGAGGACGACCTTGTTCGCATTGATGACGACAACGAAGTCACCGGTGTCGACATGGGGCGTGTAAGTGGGCTTGTGCCGGCCGCGCAGGATATTCGCGGCTTTCACGGCGAGACGGCCCAGCACCTTGCCCTCGGCATCGATTAGATACCACTTGGCAGGTTGCTTGGTCTCATTCTTGGCCAGATAGGTTTTCATTTGCGGAAAGGGGCCAAAGGGAAGGATTTCGCCTACCCCTGTCAACCCCGAACCTTTCACATTCCTGAAAACCACCCCAGGAACGCGTTAATCCCTCAAAAGTCGAGGTTTACACCAAGTGTGACCCACAGTTTTCCACGGGCCGCCCGGCCAAACGGTCCGTTCGTTATCGAGCGTCCAAAGCTGTCCGCGTAATGCAGCCCGGTCACCACGGTCGAATGCGGCCCGACCCGGTAAGGCACGTGGGCTTCCCCACCCCAATATCCGTAGCTGTCCTGGCGTCGCGGCCCCGGCGCGTCCGGCCGCCAGTTATCACCGCTCACCCACCCGGTGAAGAAATTCAGTTCGAGGAACGCGCCCAGTTTCGTCAGCGCGATGCTGCGCGCGAGTGAGGCCTGCACCGTGTCGACGTGCAAACGGAAGTCATGGTAATACACCAAGCTTGGCGTGAAGCCGCCAGCCGGCGCCAGCGTCGCGCTCAGGCCCGCCTCGAGCGAACGTTTCACGCCGCCACCCGGCACATTGTCGAACCACGCGTGCGCCACCGAGGCTTCGAGCGTGAGTGACTCCGCCGGTCGCCAGGCATAGGCGGCGTTCAGGTTCACTTCGCGCGGGTCCCCGCGGCTGAAGGGTTGGTTGGCCCAGAGCCCGCCGCGAAAGTTGTCGCGATTGAATTCCACGGCCGTCTGGACCGAATCGCGGGCCCGCTCCACCCCGCGGAAAACATAACTGGAAGCGTAGGCCAGATCCACGCGCAGCAGCGGCGCCTCTTCCTGCGCCCCGGCGCGGGCCCACGCCAGCAAACCGAGCATCCCGAGGGAAATTTTGGAGGGGAACCGCATTGAAACCACTGGCCATGGATGTGTTTGTTTTTGCCTCCGTTGTCCACACACTCGTTCTGTCCATGAAACCTCCCGCCCGCTCCCACCTCATTGCCGCCGGCCTGCTCGGTTTCACCGGCGTCGCGCTGGGGGCGTCCGGGGCCCATGGATCGCTGCACGACGCTCTGCTCGCCGCCAGCACCCTCGACACCTGGCGCACGGCCGTGCTCTACCAACTGATCCACGCTGTGGCCCTGATTGCCGTCCCGGGCTGGCCCTGGGTCGGCCGCAGCTGGATCGCGGGCGTGGTGCTGTTTTCCGGTTCACTCTATTGGCTCGCCCTCGGCGGACCGAAGATCCTGGGGCCGGTCACACCGCTGGGTGGCGTGGCCCTCCTTCTCGGCTGGGCGTTGCTCGCCTGGCACGCTCTTAAGTCGCCCAAGGAATGAAACTGCCCGCGCCCCTGCTCACCGCCCTCGCCGCCCTGCGCTCCGCTGGCGGCCGGCCACGCCTGGTCGGCGGCTGCGTGCGCGACTGGCTGCTGGGGCTCGAGCCCAAGGATTTCGACATCGAGGTCTACGGCTTGGATTACGAAGCGCTCGGACGCGCGCTCGCTCCGTTTGGCCCGACCGACCTGGTCGGCCGCAGCTTCGGTGTGCTCAAGGTCCGGCTCGACGGCGCCGAATACGACTTCAGCCTGCCGCGGCGCGAATCCAAGACCGGGGCCGGGCATCGCGGCTTCGCCGTCGCGCCCGATTCAACCCTGACCGAGGCCGAGGCCGCCGCGCGCCGTGACTTCACGATCAACGCCATCGCCTACGATCCCCTGGATCAGCGGATCCTGGATTTTCACGGCGGCGGCGCCGACCTGAAGAAGAAAATCCTGCGCCACACCGGCCCGGCGTTTGTCGAGGATCCGCTGCGCGTGCTGCGGGCCTTCCAGTTTGCGGCCCGCTTCGAACTCACGCTCGCGCCCGAAACCGCGGCGCTGTGCCGGTCAATCTCCGACACTTACCCGGAGCTGGCGATCGAACGCGTCTGGGGTGAATGGGACAAGTGGGCGACCAAGGCGGTGAAACCCTCGCTGGGCATCCTGGCCCTCAAACAGGCTGGGTGGCTGAAACATTTCCCCGAGATCGCCGCGCTCGATGGCGTCCCGCAGGAGCCCGAATGGCATCCCGAGGGCGACGTGCTGGTCCATACCAACCACTGCCTCGATGCCCTGGTCGGCCTGCCCTCCTGGCGCCAGGGCTCGCCCCTGACCCGCCGGATCCTGTCCTTCAGTGTGCTGGCGCACGATTTCGGCAAGGCCACCACGACCAAGCAGGCCGAGCGTCGCGGCAAGTTGCGTTGGACGAGTCCCGAGCATGAAGCGGCGGGCGGGCCGCTCGCCGAGAGTTTCCTGCAGCGCATCGGGGCTCCGCTCGACTTGATTCCCCATGTGCGCCAGTTGGTCATCAACCATCTCCTGCACCACCAGGGCGCGGAGGAATACCGGGACACCACGGTGCGCCGCCTCGCCCGCAAGATCGAGCCGGCCACCCTCGACGAACTCATCGCCGTGATGCAGGCCGACCACCTCGGCCGTCCGCCGCTGGTCTCCGCCGAGACGGTGCGCCGTCTGGATCACCTGCGCATCGCCGCCCGTCGCCTGGCGCTGGAACACGCGGCCCCCAAGCCCATTGTGCTGGGCCGCCACCTCGTCGCCCTCGGTCTGCCGCCGGGCCCGCAGTTCAAGCCGGCGCTCGACGCGGCCTTCGAATCCCAGCTCGACGGCGCCTTTGCCGACGAGGCCGGCGGCCTCGAGTGGATGCGAAACTATTTGCGGGCCCATCCGCCTGTTTTATCCTCATCCTCCACCCCTTCTCCATGAGCACTCCCACCCAACTCGATCAACTCAAGCAATTCACCAAGGTCGTGGCCGACACCGGTGACTTCGCCAGCATGAAGGAATACGCGCCGCAGGATGCGACGACTAATCCCAGCCTGATCCTCAAGGCCGCCGCCCTTCCCGCCTACGCCCACCTGCTGGACAAAGCGGTGAAGGACGCCGGCGCCGGCGCCAGCATCGAACAGATCATCGACCAGCTGCTCGTGCTCTTCGGCCAGGAAATCCTCCAGATTGTCCCCGGCCGCGTCTCCACCGAGGTGGACGCCCGCCTCTCGTTCGACCGCGACGGCTCAATCACCAAGGCCCGCGAAATCATCGCCCTCTACGAAAAGGCCGGCATCCCGCGCGAACGCATCCTCATCAAGCTCGCTTCCACTTGGGAGGGCATCAAGGCCGCCGAGCTCCTGCAAAAGGAAAAGATCAACTGCAACCTGACGCTGCTCTTCTCGTTCGCCCAGGCCGTGGCCTGCGCCGAGGCCAAGGTCCAGCTCATCTCTCCGTTCGTCGGCCGCATCCTCGACTGGTATAAGAAAAGCACCGGCAAGGATTACGCCCCCGCCGAGGACCCGGGCGTCAAGTCCGTCACGGAGATCTACACTTACTACAAGAAGTTCGGCCACGCCACCGAGGTCATGGGTGCCTCTTTCCGCAACAAGGGCGAGATCACCGAGCTCGCCGGCTGTGACCTGCTCACCATCAGCCCGCAGCTGCTGGCCGAACTCAAGGCCAGCACCGATCCGCTCGTCCGCAAGCTTGACCCGGCCAAGGCCAAGGCTTCCGACCTCAAGCAGGTCAGCTTTGACGAGAAGGGCTTCCGCTTCGCCTACAACGAGGACGCCATGGCCACGGAGAAGACCGCCGAGGGCATCCGCGTCTTCGCCGCCGACATCCGCAAGCTCGAGGATCTCATTAAGCAAAAGCTCGGTTGAATCATCCCGCCGCCGCGCGCGTCCCGTCCATGATCCGCGCTTTTCAATGGGACCTCGCGCGCCAGGTGGAGCGGCTGGATTTCCTGCTGGCCCTCCTGCCCCGCTATGCGGCGTGGGGCTACCAGGAGCTTTACCTGCACCTCGAGGACGCGGTGCACTACCCCAGCCTGCCCGGCGTGGGCCGCGACGATGCCTACACGTATGAGCAGCTCGGCGAACTGGTGCTGACGGCCGCGCAGAACGGCATCCGTGTCGTGCCGATCATCAACCTGCTCGGGCACACGCAATATCTCATCAAGCATCCCGAGTGGCGCGACCTGAATGAGCTGCGCGACGAACGGGACCGGCCGCTGGCACACGGCCAGATCTGCCCGTCGCACCCGCGCACCCTTGAGATGGCCGAGCGCCTCCTGCGCGACCTCGCGCCGTATTGCACGGCGGGTAAGGTGCATGTGGGACTCGACGAGTCCTTCCACCTGGGCAAGTGCCCGCGTTGCCGCGAGGAGGTCGCGCGCCTCGGCCTGGGCGGGCATTTCGCCGGCCACGTCAACCGGCTGCACGGCATCGCCGCGACGCAAAGCCTGCAGCTGGGAATCTGGGCCGACATGCTCTACTTTATCCCAGAGGCCATTCCGTTGCTGCCCCGCGGCATCACGGCTTACGACTGGTATTATTATCC
>JANYAM010000034.1 GCA_025361365.1 Opitutus sp.
TTCACCCTCGGTCTGATCGACTGCACTGAGTCGACCACCCGCGCAAAAGGCAGCTATCATCCGCTTCAACCAGCCACCTCCAAAGTGTTACCCTCTACCCGGGACACTTGTTACCCTTGACCCGAGTCTATACAAGGGCAAGCGCCCCTACCAAAACACGGTCCACCGACGAGCGGCGACCCTACAGGGAGGCAGCATGACGATGCCTTTGACATGATCCCCGGGGCCGCTTGGACTGGCCTGACACCTCATGCCCGACCAACTGACGATCAACTGGCCCTTCCTGCTCATGGCTTTGGCCATGCTCTGGTTTCCCCGGCAGTGGCTGCGCACCGGGATCCGGGTCTTGAAGAAGCGCCGCAAGCCGGACGGCGCCATGGAACGGCTGGCCGGCATGGGCGCGCGCGATCCCGACGACAAGTCGGTGCAGCCGGGCCGCGAATTCGCCAATTTCCGCAATTACCTCGACCTGTTCCGCGCGCTGGCCGGCGGCTACAGCCTGTCGCAATTCGCCTTCACCGCCGGCAGTGGCGACGCCGAGCAGGCGGTGTTCATTGCGCAGGCGGGGATCCTGCTGGTGGCCGTGCTGATCCAGTCGGTGCGCCTGGACGGGCGGCTGAGTTTCTTTGCGCCAATTTTCTATTTCGTGGGCATGAGCGTGGGGGCCAGCGGGCACTACACGGGCCTGTTTGCGTTCGCCCTCGTGCTGGCGATCAACCCGATCATCCCCAATCCGCGCATGTTTCTCACCGCCTACGGGCTGCTGTTGCTGCCGTTTGGTTTCGTGTTCGGCGCCGACCTCGAGCTGCTCGGCTTGAACGCGGGCCTGATCCTGCTGCCGCCACTGCTCAGCCTGCTGTCCAAGCGGCCGCTGGTCATCTTCACCAAGAAGGCGAAGACGGCGGCCACGCCTTCCTGATGGGGCCGATTGCATGGCGCCACTGGGTGGAGGCGGCGCGGCCCAAGACGCTGCCGGCCGCGGTGATTCCCGTCCTGGTCGGCACCGCGCTGGCGGCGGCGCACCGCACGGCGGACTACGGCAAGGCGGCCATCTGCCTCGTCTTCGCCCTGCTGGTGCAGATCGGCACCAACTTCGCCAACGACTACTTCGACTTTGTCAAGGGGGCCGACACGGCGGCCCGGGTCGGGCCGCGTCGTGCCGTCGCGGCCGGGCTGATCGCGCCGCGCACCATGCTGGCGGCCACGGGACTGGTGTTGGGCTTGGCGTTCCTGGTCGGCTTGCTGCTGGTGCGCGAGGGCGGCTGGATCCTGCTGCCCATCGGTATCCTCAGCATTGTCTGCGCGATTGCCTATACCGGCGGACCGTTTCCCCTCGGGTATAACGGGCTCGGCGACCTGTTCGTGTTCATTTTCTTCGGCCTCGTGGCGGTGGACACTACCTTCTACGTGCAGGCCGGCGGCTTGGCGCCGGATGCGACCTCCTGTGCGGCGGCGGTCGGCCTGCTCGCGGCGAACATCCTCGTCGCGAACAATTATCGCGACGTGGAGACGGATGCGCGGGCGGGCAAGCAAACCCTCGTGGTCCGCTTCGGCCGCAAGTTTGCGGTCTGGCAATACGCGCTTTCGCACGTCGTCGCGCTGCTGTGTCCCGCGGCGCTGATGATTTATGGCTACCGCTGGCCGGTGCTGCTTCCGCTGGTGCTGGTGCCGTGGGCGGCGCAGCTCACGCGGCGGCTGGCCTTGTCGCGCGAGCCGGCGGAGCAGATCGCGCTGCTCGGGGCGACGGCGAAGTATCTCGCGGCGTTCGGGGTGTTGTTGAGCGCGGGGTTGGTTCTCGGCCGTTGATGCGGCCGACAACGTCCAACGTCCAACTTTCAACATTGAACGTTCAACGTCCAGGGCGGTCCGCTCCGGAATGTTTGCGTATCTTCAGCCGCTGGCTGTTGCGTGTTGAACGTTGAGCGTTGGGTGTTGGACGTTCAATCCGGGCATAAAAAAAGCGGGATCAACTCCCGACCTGCAGTGAAGGACTGATTCGGCCTCAGATCTTCCCCGCGAGCTTCGCCTTGAGCGAGGCCTTGTCCATCATGCCGACGAACTGCTCGGCCAGCTGGCCACCCTTGAAGAGGAGCATGGTGGGGATGGCGCGGACACCGTATTGCGCGGCGAGGTCGCCGTTGTCATCCACGTTGACCTTGGCGATCTTCAGCTTGCCCTCGAGCTCGACCGCGAGCTCGTCAAGGATCGGGGCGATGGCCTTGCAGGGGCCGCACCACGGCGCCCAGAAGTCCACGAGGACGGGCGTGGCGCCGGCGACGGCGGACGGGAAAGTGGCGGTGTCGAGGTGGGCGATTTTTTCGGACATGGTGCGCAGTTAAGTTGGCGGTCGGGAAAAGGCAAGCCGGGGGGAGTAATCGAATCCGTGGGAGGGGCTTTATGCCTCGATGATTGTCTGCGAGTCCCGATCGGGGCGTAAAGCCCCTCCCACGGTAAGGAGCGCCTTAGCGCGGCGTGGACTTGTGAATGATTTCGGCGAGTTCCTGCGGCTCGACGGCGTGCAGGTGCTTGCCGCGGGTCTTCAGCTCCTCGAAGGCCTTGATCACGGTCTCAGTCATCTTCGTGTGGGTCTCGTCGGAGCCCCCGACGATGGTGAACTGCTCGCCGGCGGTCTGGCGGTTGTGGCCGTCGTC
>JANYAM010000162.1 GCA_025361365.1 Opitutus sp.
TTGATCTCATCCTTGACCGGGATGACGTAAACCACGGTCCTTTTGCTCGCGGTGATCACTGGGGGCACAGCCCCGGCGACCGCCGGCTCGGCCGCCTGGCCGGCCAGGACACCGAGGAGAACCCCCATCAGAAGGCGTGCCCGTTTCAACATCAGGGCGGAGCTTACGCCCGGTTTGCCGGCAAGCAAGCACCGCGCACTTATAATCAGGTTACTTCTTTCAAGAATCGCCCCGCCCGGGCCCCCTTCCGCGGGAGCACGAGAATTTAACTGACTTTGTATTGGAACGCTGCGGTCATTTTGGTTTACCAAGTTACCCATGGAACGCATCCCGTATCTCGGGCAAACGATTTTCAAATGGCAGGTCGGTTCCTCCTCTTTCCTGGCGCTGCCGGAAAAGGGCGCCCGGCTCATGAACTGGAACGTCACGCTCGGGGACGGCAGCGTGCGCGACATCGTCTACTGGCCCGAGGTAGAAAACCTCGACGCCATCGCCAGTGTCCGTGGCGGCAATCCGATCCTCTTTCCTTTTGGCGGTCGCTCCTACGATCAGGGTGAAATCCACCACTGGCGCGGGGAAGATGGCGTGCGCCGCCCGATGCCAATGCATGGTCTCGCCCGGCAGGGCAAGTTCCGCACCATCCGCCTCGACGAAGGCGGCTTCTCGGCGCAGTTCGTGCCCGATGAAGCGGCCAAAGCGGCCTACCCTTACGACTACGAGTTTGTCGTCAGCTACCGCTTCGACCCGCGCGGGCTGTTTGTGGAGCTGCAGTTGAGCAACCTCGGCAGCAAGCCGATGCCCTGGTCCGCGGGCCACCATTTCTATTTCACTCTGCCTTGGAGCGCCGGCCGCACCCGCAAGGATTACCTGTTCGAAACCACCGCGACCAAGTATTTCCAGCGAGACGAGCGCGGCGGCCTGGTGCCTTTCACCAAGGCCGGCCCGCGCGAGACGCTAGCCAACCCCAATCTGGTCGACCTCATCCACGCCGGCCTACGGCGCGAGGTCTTTGCCGTCACCGAACTGCCGACCGGCAACCGTTTGCACTTCCGCAGCGGTATGGCCAACAGCCCGGCGAGTGAACTTGCCGTGGTCACGTGGACCGCAGACGACAAGTCGCCCTACTATTGCATCGAACCGTGGATGGGGCCGCCCAACGCCGCCGAGACCAAGGTCGGCCTTCACTCGGTCGCCCCCGGGCAAACCCAGAAATTCTACGTCGAGATTACGCTCGGATGAACGTGCGTTGCCTTAGCGTCGCCGGGCTCGCACTGGTGGTGTCCGTCGGGCTCGCTACCGCGGGAACCGAACCGCCGGAGCCTCTCACCGGCGAGACCCGCATCTACTACATCGCCGCGGATGAGGTCGATTGGAACTACGCTCCGGCGGGCAATGTGGTCTTCAGCCTCGAGTGTTGCGGTGATGATACGCCGTGGCTCGAACGCGGCACCAACGGCCGCCCGCCCGTCTTCAAGAAGGCCATCTTCCGCGAATATACCGACGAAACCTTCACCCAGCTTAAGCCTCGGTCGGCCGCTTGGGAGCATGCCGGCATCCTCGGCCCGATCATGCGCGCCGAGGTCGGCGACCGCATCGAGGTCACGTTGAAGAATAACACCTCGTTCCCCGTCAGTCTGCACGCGCACGGCGTGCATTATCTGAAACCCTACGAGGGGGCCGGCTATCCGGACGGCACGAAGGGCTCCGACAAGGACGACGAAGCCATCGCCCCGAGCGACACCTACACCTATCGCTGGCAGGTCCCCACCCGCTCTGGGCCCGGCCCGCAGGACCCCAGCTCCGTCGTGTGGCTCTATCACGCACACGTGAACAGCCCGCAAGACATCAACACCGGACTCGTGGGCGCGTTGATCGTCACCCGCCACGGCGAAGCCCGTCCCGACGGCTCGCCGAAGGACGTGGACCGCGAGTTCGTCACGCTTTTCATGAATTTCGACGAGGCCCAGAGCCGGTTCTCCCTGCGCAACGCCGCGCTGCTCGCCTCCGGCCCCGACGCCGCCAGCCTCAATCGCTTCCACAGCATCAACGGCTACGTTTTCGGCAACCTGCCCATGCTGCGCATGAAGGTCGGCGAGCGGGTGCGCTGGTATCTGGTCGCCCTAGGTGACAGCACCGACGTGCACACGCCCCACTGGCACGGCAACACTGTGCTGCACGAGGGCCGGCGCACGGACGTCGTGGAACTCCTGCCCGCCAGCATGAAGGTGGCCGACATGCGGGCCGACAACCCCGGGATATGGCTTTACCACTGCCACGTGGACGACCACGTGAAGGCCGGGATGGTCGGCCGATACGAGATCGAGAAATAACTGCGGATTTTTCCGTTACTTTTTCCCCACTTCGCCGTCTAATTTCGCCATGTTCGACATCGGTGGCCCGGAAGTAATGCTGATCCTCTTCATCTTTTTGCTCCTGTTCGGGGCAAACAAGATGCCGGAACTTGCCCGCGGCATTGGCAAATCGATCCGGGAGTTCAAGAAGGCCGCGAGCGGCGTGGAGGAGGAAGTTCGTCGCGCCATGGAAGAGGAACCGGCCAAGCCGGCCCCGAAGCCCGTCGGCGCCATCCAGCAGGCCGCGCCGGAAAAGCCGTCGCCCCCGCCGGCCGCGGATTAATCGAAGATCCGGCTGCGGTTGAACCGCCAGACGGCAATGGTCATCGCGACCGCGGTGATACTGAGCAGTATGCCCAGCGTGGGCAACATCTGCCCGAAACTGTTGCCGGCCCAGAGCACCCCGCCGAAGCCGTCGATCGCCCAGTAGACGATCGTGAACCGCGCGATGTGCTGCATGAACTCGGGCATGAAGCTGACGGGAAACCACGCCCCGCCGCAGGCACTCATCGTGATCACGAGCAGCGTCGCCAGGCTGGCGGCGGCCTCGGGGGATCGAGTGAGCGCAGAAAGCAGCATGCCGAAACTCGTGCAGGCGGCCGCGACACAGGCGCACACCACGAGCAGGTTGCCGAAATGGCCGAAGACATCGACGCCATAGAGCAGGTGCCCGGCGAAAAACAGCGCCAGCAATTGGATCAGGCCGAAGAGGATCCCGTAGAAAAACCGGCTCCACAGCAATTGGGCGCGGCTCACCGGCGCGGAAAGCACGCGTTGGAAAACCCCCGAGTTCTTCTCACTGAAAAAGGCCGCCGAGGAATTGCTCAGGGCAAAGAGCAGGAACATGACCGCATAGCCGCCCACAATGCGAGTCGCGGTGGGGCTCTTCACGTCCTTGCCGACGACCTGCTCGGTGTCGATCTTCACTAGTTTGGAAAGAATATCGCCGCCCGTGGACGAAGCTGCGCCCGGTTTGGCCGGACTGGCGGCCAGTTCCTCCAAGCCGAAGTTGCCCTGCTCAATATCGGCCTTGATCTTCGCCGGGTCGCCGCCGAACGCCTTGGCCACGGCAGTCGCGATGGAACCGTTGAATTCACTAAGCTTAGGGTTGCCGAGAAATTTCTTCGCCCGGGCCTGCAGCGACTGACCGAGCAGATCGGGGACATGGGTGAAAATCGTCTTCTGGAGGAGACCGTTGACCGTCTGACTCTCAATGTCGTTGCGCGGATCCGAGAGGATTTTCAGGTGAAGGCCTAACTGCGTCTCGCTGAGCACATCCGGCGGGATGACGAGCGCGTAGCTGAAGCGCCGGTCCCGGATCAGCGGGCGAAGATCGGTCTCGGTGAGCGGCCGAATGGTCCGGTCGGGGTTAACGAATTCGGTGATGACGTGGAAGGACTTCTCCGCCTGCAACGCAGCGACGAGTTTTTGGGCCGCCGGATTGTCGCTCTGGTTCACGACGGCCAAGGGGATGCCGCTCGGACCGCTGTCACTGCGGCCGAGGCCGAAGACCAGTCCGACGACGTAAATGATGACCATTGGCACCATGAAGCTCAGCACCAGAGCGGAGCGGTTGCGGCGAAGATTGGCAAAGTCCTTGCCGAGCAGAGTGAGGATGATGCGCATGGGAGTGGTTATTCGCGGATAGTGCGGCCTGTGAGATGGAGGAACAGCGCCTCGAGGGTCGGACGCTGGCTGGTGAAAAGCCGAGCCGGCAGGCCGCGCGACTCGGTGAGACTGTAGAATTCCGAGAGCTTGGCGCCCGCGCGCGGCCGGAAACGATGAATGCCGTCGTGGGTGGTCAGCTCGCCTTGGACGGCGAGCGCCGGGGCAAGCGTCGCCGTCGCGGCGTTAGCAGAAAAACGAATCTCCTCCTCGAATGGCAACTGCGTGAGCAGTTCGTCGAGCGTGCCCAAGGCGAGGATTTTCCCGTGGTCGATGATGCCGATGCGCGAACAGAGTCGCGTCGCCTCCTCCATGTAATGCGTGGAGTAGATGATGGTGAGGCCTTCGCGATTAAGGCGCTCAAGATATTCGAAGATGGCATTGCGCGACTGGGGGTCAACACCGACCGTCGGCTCGTCGCAGAGCAGGAGTTTCGGCCGGTGCAGGAGCGCCGCCGCGAGATTCAACCGGCGCTGCATTCCACCCGAAAAGGTCTTCACTTGATCGCGCCGACGATCATTGAGCTGCACCGCATCCAATGCCTCGTCGATCCGGGCGCGCAGGTCAGCGCCGCGGAGCCCGTAAAGCTGGCCGAAAATGCCGAGGTTCTGCTCCGGGTTGAGTTCCAGATAAAGGGCGATGTGCTGCGGCACCAAGCCGAGGGTCAACCGGCCTGCCGCGTCGGCGGTGCTGAGGGCGATGCCATCAAGCGTGATGCCACCGGCATCGGGCGCGCGCAGGCTCGCAATGAGCGACATGAGCGTTGACTTGCCCGCGCCGTTGGGCCCCAGCAATCCGAAGAACTCACCGGGCGCGATATTGAGTGAGACGTCATCGAGGGCGGTGAGCGATCCATAGCGCTTGGTGATGTGATCCAGTGTGAGCATGGGAAACTTGGTTTGTGGAGAGATTGAGCCCGGATGTCCGACGCGGAGCGAGCGCGGCGACGCGGACGGAAGTCATGGTCATGCATGACCGGAGGTTTGTCCCATTCGCGGGAACCACTGATTTCAACTTCGTGCCGCTGCGCATGACCTTGGGCTGGTCAAAATGCGCGAAGAATAATTCTATCAATTGGCTATTAGCTACTTACACATCCCTCTGTAACTTGGCACATCGCTTGCGTGTATGTAGGGCAACAAAACATTTCTCATGAAAAAGAATTCCCTCCTCTCCCTCGTCCTTCTCGCAGTGCTCGCCACTGGTGCCAGCGCCGCTCAAAGCCAGCCCCGTTCTGACCTCGTCGTCCTGCCCACCTACGTGGTGGAGACCGAGCGCTATGCCGCCGCCGAACAGCACGTCGCCGAAAGCCTGAATGCGCTCCGCGCGCTGGCGGCTACGCCGGTTGTCATCGCGCTGGAACTGCCCGCCCTAAAGGCCCAGGTCGCGCAGGTCTCCAAGTCGCTCAACGCCGTGCGTCTCGCGAAATCCTGATTTTTGGTTGTTCAGTGTGTTCTTTGCTAGTGTGTGTCAAAAACCCGCCTCGAAAGGGGCGGGTTTTTTGTCGCCCATTTTTGACCGCCGTCCAGCATAAGGTCCGTGCCAACGGAGGAACCGAACGAGCCAATCCCTGTGCCCATCACGGGCGAACTGGATCTGCACACCTTTCGCCCTGACGAGGTCACGCGCTTGCTCGATGACTATTTTGCGGAATGCCTGAAGCGCAATATCGGCCGTGTGCGGGTTATCCACGGCAAGGGGACGGGCACGCTGCGCGAAACTGTGCACAAGCATCTCCGGCGCTCGCCCGGTGTTGCCGGCTTTGTCCAAGGTGATGAAAGCTCCGGCGGTTGGGGTGCGACCATCGTAACACTCAAGACCTCAGATCAATGCTCCTGATCCGTCTGCCCTCTGGTTCTGGGAAGACCTGGCTCCATTCCCTGCTCTTCCAATCGCCGCGGCAGTCGCGGGAGAGATTCCGCTCTGGGTGGCCCTGGCCACACGCTCGGCCGTAACAACAACTGACCGCCTATCCGGGCCGCCCACCGTCCGTCACAACGGCATTGAGCTTCTCGTCAGGCGCCCCCAAGGTTCACCCATGAGCACGAAATTCCTCTACGCACTCACCCTGACTATCTGTGGCGCCGTTTTCAACCTGTTGATGTATTTCACCGGGCTACAGACTGAAAAGCTCGCCACCGGTCAGTATTTCCAATGGCTCGGTCTCGTCATGATGTTCGTCGTGCTCTTCCTCGGCATTAAGGCCGTGCGCGACGAGACCCCCGAGAAGGGCATGAGTTACGGTCGGGGCGTGGGCACCGGCACCCTGATCTCGCTCTATTCCGGTTTAATGAGCTCGGTGTATTCCTTCATCCACTTCAAATTCGTGAATACCGAGTTCGCTGATTACCAAATCGCCATGATTCGCCAGAAATGGGAGGCCGCCGGCATGGGCGAGGCGCAGATGGCCCAGGCGGAAAAGTTTACCCGCGCGATGATGGGCCCGGTTGCACAAGCGATCCTGACCCCCGTTTTTGTGGTGATTATTGGCGTCGTCTGTTCGCTGATTATCGCCGCCATCGTGAAGCGCCCGGCGCCGGATGCGTTAAAGACGGCCTAAAGCAAACCGGGGCGACGTTGACACGTCACCCCGGTGCATTGCACACACACTGACGCGGCTTGAGCCGCGCCTAATTGTTTACAGCGGCCGCCGCTGCGGGTCAGCCGGGCGACCGAGCTCCTGGCGGATCTTCGTCTTCGCCGGCTCGGAAGGAAGCGGCAGCACCTCGCGCTCGAACTTCTCGCCGGCGTCAAAGCTGATGGTGTCGTTGTCCAGCTTCTCGAGCTGCTTCATCACCTCGGGCGGCAGTTTCTTGCGTTCCTCGTCAGTGTTGATCGGACCCTGAAAGGTCACCTTGCCCTTTGCATCCTTCACGGTCAACTCGCGCTTGCCCTCATTGGCCTTGATCTCGATGGCGCCATCGTCGTCCGAGTAGGAGATGTTACTGTTCGGCAGGTCCAGGATGGTTGAGCCCGGCCCGCCACCTCGCCGAAAAATACGAACGCCCGGACCAGAGAGGAGGTTCCGGTGTTCCCGTCCCATCATCCGGAGAACATCACGGGCATGATCATCGTCCATGCCGGGCAGCTCACGCAGCCGGGCCAGGCCACCGGACGGCAGAGACATCGTCCCGCCAAAGCCACTTGGGCCGTTCTGAAAGAAAAAATTGCCCGCCATCTTCGGCACCTCGTGGCTGCCGAGCTTCGCCTTCATCGTCGTTTCCTTGCCGCCGCGGACCACGGCCAGTTTGACCTCGTCCCCTTCCTTCTTGGCGCGCACCAGCACACCGAATTGCTGCTGATTGACCAGGGTCTGGTCGTCCAGCTTGGTCAGCACATCGTCTTCCTTCAGGATGTCGGCCGCGGGGCTTTTCTCCGCGAGGTGCGTGACCACCAGACCAGTGTCGCGCGCGAGCCCGAGCTGGGCCGCGAGAGTGCGATTGACGGGCGCGGTCTCCACGCCGAGGAAAGTGACTTTCTCCTTTTCCATCATGTCTTCACCCGGGTGCATCATCGGACCGTGCCGGGGCCCGTCGGCGTCAAGCCGGCGGATGGTCACTTCTTTTTGGGCCCAAGCGGACGGGGCGAGGCTGGCAACGGCGAGAACCGGCAGCAGGAATTTAATGGAGGATTTCATAGAGATAGAGGTTTAGTTTGCGGTCGGAAAATTAGTTTTGAATATAGCTCGCCGGCACGACGCGGATCTCATCACGAGGCACCGTCCACTTGATCGAGGCGTTGGTGCGAGGATTCTTCCAAGTGTAGGTGTCAACATAGCGGGCCCGAACCTGCCGGGCCGAAGTGTCGCCCTCGACTTGAACCGCCCCTTCGTCCTTGAGGTCGTAGAGGACATTGGTGGCCGTCACCGGCTGATAGGCCGCGACGCTGGCCGGCGCGGCCGCTGGCAAAACCGAGGCAACAACCGGCCCCGTGGGCTCGGGCTGGGCACGACGGAAATTGAAGAAACCGATTGCGGCGACGAGCGCCAGCGCGGCCGCGAGACCGGCCGTGCGCCAGCCCAGCCATTTCCAAGAGTTCAGGTTGGTCGCCGTGGCATAGCGCGGGCGCGCAGACGCCGGGAGCTCGGCGGCCAGCTCACGGTTGACCTGAGCCAGCCACCGGGTCGCGGCGCGGCGCGGCGGCAGCGTCTTCAGTTCGTTCTCAAGTTCCTGGAGTGATTCATCCATGGCAGGCCGGATTCAATTCCTTGCG
>JANYAM010000144.1 GCA_025361365.1 Opitutus sp.
GGCAAACCGGACAAGAACAAGGCCGTCTGGGCCTTCGAGGGCGGCGATGAACAGCTGCTCTATGCCGTCCGGTTCGACGATGCCGGGAAATCCATCGGGGAAACCCTCAAGCCGAGCCGGAACGGCGCGCCGCTGGACCAGGATATCGTGCTGGATTTCATCAAGGCCCAGCGCGAAGTCCTCGGCGATTCCAAGACCACGCGCGAACTGAAGCCCGGCACACAGTATACGTTCGCGGGCCAGACCATGGTGGTCGGGGCCAATGAATCCGTCCTGGTCGACGAGCCCCACGGTTTCCTGCTGGTTTGGCTCCATGGCTCGCTCCCGTCGGTGACGGTGGTTTCCCCCGCGGCACTGCAGTGAGCTGAGTTGGTTTCACGCACCGTTGCCCGCCACTGCGGGCCCGGTATTTGTCCTGAAAACTCCGCGCATTCGCCGGATTCTCAGGCAAACGAAGGGCACGAAGTTTCGCGAAAGGTGGGTCGGACCGGATTTTTAACGCAAAGACGCAGAGCCGCAAAGAACTACATTGGCACAGGAGGTAACTGAGCAAACCGAGGGATATCTCCGTTCTCTCTGTTTCCTCCTGTAAATTGATTGGTCCGTCTTCGCGTCCCTTCGTGTTCTTCGTGGTTAATCAGCTCAGGTCAGCTTGAAGCCCAGGCCCTCGAGTTCGTTCAAATGGAACGGCGCGCTGGAGATCACTTCCTGCAGCTTGGCCAGGGCCTCGGGCAACTTCGGCGTGCTAAACAGGCTGGCGCCGTCGTCGGAATCGTGGACGTTGACGACCCACGCGCCGGTCACCTCGTCGCCCACGTGAAACACGGCGCCGTGCAGGTAGTTGCCGGGCAGGCCGGGATGCGGGCCGGCGCCGGGGACGAGGAAGAGCGTGTGCAACGGATCGTGGACGGCGGCCACCCCGTGCTTGGCGCGGTGATGGATGGCCTTGCCGGTCACCATGAGGCGCAATTTTTCCGCGCGGGCGCGATGGTCGATGGGCAGCGAGTTCACGTAACGGTCGTAGATGCTGGCGTTGGTCTCGAGCGCGGTGTCGTCGATCGACCCGGCGATGAACTCGTCGAGGTTGTGCGCGTGGAAGAACGGCAGGGCGATCAGGGAGCGCGCCGTGACGTGCCCGCCCTTGTGGTCGGCGGAGGCGTAGACCTGCTGCGCGGCGTAGAGCCGGCGGAGAGCGTCCTGATAGGCGGGGGTTGTCGGCACGGCGCCGAGGGGGCTGGCGTCGATCTTGTCGAGGACGGCGTGGTCAAATTCGGCGTTGGGGTCGGTGGACATGGGGTGGAAGGAGAGACCTGAAACTTGAAACCTGAGACCTGAAAAGTAAGGCGAATCGGAGTAAACCACAGAAAACGCGGAATACACAGAAGTTTTAACACAGAGTGGAGGGCCCGCGTCCCTGCGGGCCGGATGGCGTGGTCCCAGCTTTCCAGAATTTGAACCCAGAGATCACGGAGGTTTGAGAAAGCCAATCCACCCTCTGTGCCCTCTGTGTTAAAACGAGCAGGGTTTTTAACCACGGATCTCACGGATGAACCCGGATTGATTGCCACAAAGAGGCACGAAATGGATCGCGTTTGTTGGCGGGAGTTTTCCGCGCGCCTATAGGCGCCTGGTGGGTCTCAACCCATATCGGGCTTCTTGTGCCTTTTTGTGGCCATAAACTGCTCGGAATTTAAACCCAGAGGTCACGGGGGTTTGGAATTCTTCCTCTGCGTCCTCCGTGTGCTCCTGTTAAAAAATGCATCGTGATCGGGATGCGCGGTCCGCCGACTAGCGGCGACCCTACATTCGGAGAACCTGTAGGGTCGGCCCTCGTGGCCGGACCGGGAATTTTTTAACCACGGATCTTACGGATAAACACGGATTGATTGCCACGAAGAGGCACGAAATGGATCGTGTTTGTTGGCGGGAATTTTCCGCGCGCCTATAGGCGCCTTGTGGGTCTCAACCCGTATCGGACCCCTTGTGCCTTTTTGTGGCCATAAACTGCTTGGTATTTAAACACAGAGGTCACGAAGGTTCGGGAAACTGGCTCGCAGGGACGCGAGCCCTCCAGTCAGAATTCATCTTTCGTGTATTCGGTGTATTTCGTGGTTACCTGCTCGGCGGTCGTCGCGTCTTGCCCCTGTCTTTCCCTTCCCCACCCTTCGTGTCTTCGTGGTGAAATACCTGTTCTCCGTCCTCTGTTTTCTGTCCTCCGTGCTCGCGCCGCTTACGGCGCGCGCCCACGGCTTGGTCTTTACCCGCGTGGAGGCGATGTTTGCCCGGCCCGGCGTGGTCGACATCACGATGGACTACGACCTGAGCCTCGCCCTGCCCCAGCCGTCCGGCTACTACGCGCTGACCCAGGCCGACGCCACAGCCCAGCAGGCGGCGATGAAGGACGCCCTGCCCCTGATCCGCGAGTCGATGGAATTCTATGCGGGCGACACGCCGCTGCAGCTCGAGCTGCAGGGCTTCACCCTGCCGAAGCTGCCGGCGGCCGCCTTTGACGACCCGGCGCAGGACAAGTCCACCATCCTGCATTTCACCGCGAAGCTGCCGCCCGCCCCGGCGCCACTGGTGATGGTGGTGCCTTATGGGGCGCGCATCAATCATCCCGTGCTGCTCGCGGTCGGCACGCCGGCGGATGGCGTGCTGGCCCGCTCGTGGGTCGAGGAAGGACCCAGTGACGCCTTCGACTGGGAGAAGATCGCGCCGCGCCCGCCGTGGTATGCCGAGCTCTGGACGTATCTCCGGCTGGGCTTCAAGCACATCGTGCCGCAGGGCGCCGACCACATCCTGTTCGTCCTCGCGCTGTTCTTCCTCGGGCTGACCTGGCGCAAGCTCATCGCGCAGACGACGGTCTTCACCGTGGCGCACGCCACCACGCTGTTCCTCTCGCGCTACGGGGTCGTCAGCGTGCCCAGCCGTTACGTCGAGCCGCTCATCGCCTTCTCCATCGCGTGCATCGCCCTCGAAAACATCTACCGGCCGAAGCTCGGGCCGGGCCGGCTGGCGCTGGTGTTCTGCTTCGGTCTGGTGCACGGGCTGGGCTTCGCCGGCAGCCTCAACGAGGTGCACTTCCCGAAAGAGCAGTTCCTCGTCGCGCTGGTGGGTTTCAATTTCGGCGTGGATTTCGGCCAGCTCTTCATCATCGCGCTGGCCTTCCTCGCGGTCGGCTGGTTTCGCCACAAGCCGTGGTTCCGCGCGCGGATCACGGTGCCTAGTTGCTACGCCATCGCCGCCATCGGGCTCTTCTGGACCGTGCAGCGGATCTTTTTCTGAGCACCGCCAGTTTGGTTCCGGAGCCGCCCGCAAACCAATGTCACCTATTAAGTGACATTGGTCCCGCGAAAACGCCACCTGCCAAGTGGTGCTTCCTGTCGTGGTCAGGTCAGGCCACATGTCACTTAATAGGTGACATGTATCTTCGCCGCAATCACCCGAAACTGGATCTGCCGGTGGCCTTGGCCGATCTCATCATTGCAGCATCCGTCGCCCTGGCCCGCGAATCCGCCCGGGCCTTCCGCCTTGAAATGCGCCGCCACCCCGCCCGGATCGGCAACACGCTGCGGCCTGGCGGGGAGACTCCGCTCTGGAACGAGCTGCGGCGCCAGCTCCGGCCTTACCTCCGGCAATATGGTCAGCAAGCCAACTTGGGGCGCCTGCTCGGGCTGCCGCGGCAGCGGATCAATGCCTTTGTGACCGGCGGCGGCCAGATGCCCGACGCCGAGCGAACCTTGCAGTTGCTGGCTTGGCTCCTGGCCGTGCAGCAGGGGCGGCGCCCCAGTTGAGTCTCGATTCACAATGTCACCTATTAAGTGACATCAGCCTCGAAGTCGTCCGTGGGGGTGGAATTGAACATGTCACTTAATAGGTGACATTGGCCCGGGACGGGAAGCTGGGTTCGCAAGATTGCTTCGCAGGCTTCGCGCTTTGGCGCTGTCGCTTTTTCGCCTCTTCGCCTCTTCGCGTGAAACTTAGTCACCGGAGTAGCCGGGGATTTTCTTC
Source organism: Opitutus sp. (assembly GCA_025361365.1). Taxonomy (GTDB): domain Bacteria; phylum Verrucomicrobiota; class Verrucomicrobiia; order Opitutales; family Opitutaceae; genus Lacunisphaera. The sequence continues at coordinate 4,012 of JANYAM010000144.1, forward strand.
ACGTCCACTTCGTCGACTTGCACGGGATCGAGGTAGTCCTTGGCGTAGAGCTCGTAGACGCGCTGCCGGATGAAAATGTCGAACAGGTCGGGGTCGATGTGGCCGTTGAGCCGCATGTGGCCGAGGATGTAGAGCGACTCGGTGAGCGTCTTGCCGGGCTTGTAGGGCCGGTCGCGCGCCGTCAGCGCCTCGAAGATATCCGCGATGCCCATGATGCGCGCCTGTACCGACATCTGGTCGCCCTTCAGCCCGCGCGGGTAGCCCTTGCCGTCCATGCGCTCGTGGTGGCCGCCGGCGTATTCGGGCACGTTCTGCAGGTGGCGCGGCCAGGGCAACGCCTCGAGCATCTGGATGGTGACGTTGATGTGGTGGTTGATGACCTGCCGCTCGGCGGCGGTGAGCGTGCCGGCCTTGATCGTGAGGTTCTCGACCTCGTCGGCCGTGAGGAAATCCACGGGCTCACCCAGCGGGTTGCGCCAGCGGTATTTCGTCGCGATGTCGTGCACGCGCGCCTGGGCCTGCGGCGTCATCATCTCGCCGCCGATGTTACAGAGGCGGAGAAACTCGCGGTCCTCCTGGATCTCCCACAGCCGGCCGCGGTAGCTCTGGTCGATTTCCTTATGGTTCGCGCCCGGCTCGCGGGCGGCCTTGAGCGCGGCGATCTCGGCGTCGCGCTTGAGGATCTCAAAGCGGGTGTCGATGAGATGGATGCGGTCGAAGAGCGTTTGGAGCTTGGTGGCCTTGTCCACGACGTGGACGGGCGTCGTGACCTTGCCGCAATCGTGGAGCAGCGCGGCGATCTTGAGTTCGTAGCGGTCGAGATCGCTCATGTGCCAGAGCGCGTGCGACCCGGTCTTGGTCTCGTGCACCGCCTCGGCCAGCAGCATGGTCAGCACCGGCACGCGATGACAGTGGCCGCCGGTATAGGGTGACTTTTCGTCGATCGCCTTGTTGAGCAGGCCGATGAAGGACTCGAAGAGATTCTCGAGCTGCGAGATGAGCAGGCGGTTGGTCAGCGCGACGGCGGCCTGCGAGGCGAGCGACTCGGCCAGGCGCTGGTCGGTCTTGTCGAAGGCCCCGACCATCCCGGTGGTGCGGTCCTGCGCGTTGATCAGCTGGAGGACGCCGATGATCTCGTCCTCGTGGTTCTTCATCGGGACGGTGAGGAACGACTGCGAGTGGTAGCCGTTGTGGCGGTCGAAGGCCTTCGTGCCGGAGAAATCGAAGCCTTTTTCCAGATAGGCGTCGGCGACGTTGACCGTGCGGTCCTTCAGCACGGCGTAGGCCGCGACCATGGAGTTGTTGTCGCGGCCGCGGCTGTCGCGCAGCTGGATCGGCGGGAACGTGATCTTGACGCCGGTGGTCCCGCCCATGGCGACGCCGAGCGAGTCGGTGCGGATAATTTCAAAGGCCAGCGCATCGGGCTGGTCGGGGTGGCGGCGGTAGAGCGTGCCGCCGTCGGCGTTGGTGATTTTCTTGGCCGCGATCAGGATGAGCTCCAGCAGGCGATTGAGGTCCTTTTCCTGCGACAGGGCGACGCCGATCTGGTTTAGCTCCGCGAGTCGTCGATTAAGATCGTCCGGTGGTTCGCGACTGGCCGTGCTGTCCATGCCAATAGCATGAAGGAACCACCCCAGCCGGTTCAATGCTAGTTATGGCATCATGGGCCTAATGGCCCGGGCCGAGCCTACAACAACTCCAGCTGCACCCCGCCCGGGCGCCTGAAGTGTGCCACGGAAAGCGGCGTCTCCTCACGGTTGAGCCCGGCGCGGCGGCAGGCCACCTCGAACATCTGGCTGATCTGCTCCGCGAAGATCCCCTCGCCCCGCAGGCGCGTGCCAAAGGTTGCATCGTAAAGCTTGCCGCCGCGCAAATCGCGGATCCGCGAGAGCACGCGCTCCTTCTTGCCAGGCTCGTGGTCGTCGAGCCACTGGAGGAACACATCCTTCACCGCGTAGGGCAGGCGCAGCGTCACATAACCCGCCCGCCGCGCGCCCGCCGCCGCCGCGGCGGCGAGGATGCCCGGCAGCTCGTGGTCAGTGAGACCGGGAATGACGGGCGCCACCATCACACCGACCGGCACGCCCGCATCGGCGAGCAGCTTGATGGCCCGCAGGCGGTGCTCGGGCCGGGCGGCGCGCGGCTCGAGCTTGCCCGCCAGATCCGAGTCCAGCGTCACGATGGTCACGTTGACGCTCACGCACTGCCAGCGCGCGAGCTCGGCGAGCAGGTCGAGATCGCGGGTGACGAGGAAGTTCTTCGTGAGGATGCCAACGGGCTGCCGGAACTCGGCCAGCACCTCCAGACACTGCCGCGTCAGCCGGAAATGGCGCTCGGCCGGCTGGTAGCAGTCGGTGACGCCGCTCATCAGGATCGGCTCGGGCTTCCATTTTTTCGCGGCCAGTTCGGCGCGCAGCAGCGCGGGCGCGCGGGTCTTGACGAGGATCTTGGTCTCGAAATCCAGGCCGCTGCTCCAGCCGAGGTAGTCGTGATAGGGCCGGGCGAAACAGTAGGCGCAACCGTGCTCGCAGCCGCGGTAGCAGTTGAGCCCCCAGCCCGGGCCGACATCGGGACTGTTGTTGTGCGTGAGGAGGGTCTCGGTGGCGTCGTGGAAAAACTGCGTGCGCGGGTGCGGCACCGACCCCGTGGCTGCGAACTCGGCGTCGAGCCACTCGCCGTCGGGCGCGACGTGGATCGACTCAAAGCGATTCGCGGGGTTGAGGTTGGGACCGCGGCCGGGGATGGCCGTGGCGGACGGGGGCGCGTGCACAGTCCCCACCAATTGCCCGGCCGGCATGAAACGCAAAAAATGATTCGGCACCGGCGAAAGTTTTTATTTGGACGCATCCGCCAACCGCGTTTCCGGTCCGCGGCCCGCGCACCTGTCAAGGGGTCAGCCCACAGGCTGAGGGAAACGGCCGCGGGCCGTTACGCCGGAAATTAACTTGACCGTCTTTCCCGAGCGAAACCGCCTACACGCGGTTCTGCTTGAGGTCCTTCAGCGCATAGAACGTCCCGCGCCAGGTGATGCCGCCCCGCCAGAGGGTGAGCGTCATCGCCCGCAGCACGGCATAAACCAGCACCGCGAGCCCGACGGGGACGAACAGCCCGTGCCACCACCGCCCGCCGGTGAAGCGGGTCTGGTTGCAGCCGAGGGCGAGCAGGAGCAGCACGTTCGCGAGGTAGCACCAGCGGGCGGGGCCGGGCACGACGAACACAGCCACGACGGGCCAGAACGCCTCGAGCACCAGCACGACCAGGCCGAGCGGCAGCACCCACGGGCGGTAGTCCACCGCGGCATAGGCGTTCTTCTCGAGGCCGCGGATCATCTCCTTCACGGAGGGATACCACGCGACCGAGAGCGCGCCGAGGCCGAGCACAAGCTCGCTGAATCCGCCGGACTTCATGAGCTTGCCCAGCTTGAGATCGTCATCCGGCCGCAAGTGGATGGGCACATGGCCGCCGAGCTTCCGGTAGGTGGCGGTGCGCACGAGGTTGAAGGCCCCCACCCCGCCGTGCGCGTGGCTGCGCGGATCCGGGATCCGCCACATGCGCAGGCCGGCACAGAAGCTGTAACTGAAGGCGTTGACGCAGATCCCCAGCAACGCGCCCGACTCCGTCAGCTGCGGCACGGCGGCGAGGTGGTCGAGCGTCTGCGCCCGCGCGTGAGCGATGGCGCGCTTCAGGACGTCGGGGCGGAAATGGACGTCGGCATCGGTGAAAAGGATCCAGTCGCCGGTGGCCGCCTCGCCCCCGTCGGCCAGGGCGTGATTCTTGCCCAGCCAGCCGGCCGGCAGTTCGGTGACGTGCAGGACCTTCAGGCGCGGCTCGGTGGCCGCCAGCCGGTCGAGAATCGCGCCGGTGCCGTCGTCCGAGCGATCGTTGACGGCGATGACCTCCAGGTCGGGGTAATCGAGCGCGAGGAGGGTCGGCAGGGCGGCCCCGATGGTCGCGGCCTCATTGCGCGCGGCGATCACCACCGTGACCCGCGGCCAGACGGCCGGAGCCGGGGCGTTGAGCCGGCCGAGCCAGTGCATCCGGCGCAGGCCGCGAAAGACTTCCTGGGCGACGGCCAGCCCGGCCAGCAGGATGACGACGGCGAGGATGAGGGGAAGGGACATGCGGCGGGTTGAGAGTTGAAAGATGAGAGTTGAGAGAAGCGATGCCTGTTTTACTGCGTCCGACGAATGCCGGCTCTCAGCCCTCAACTCTCAGCTCTCAACTTTGTCCGCCCATCACAGCGGCGGATTCGTGCCGCCGGGCGTCGCGCGCTCGATCTTGAGGCGGCGGGCGCGCTCGGCGTTGGCCTCGAGGATGGTGATCCGGTATTCGCCGACGGCCAGGTGGTCGCCGCGCTTGGGCACGCGGCCGAAATGACGGTGCGACCAGGCGGCGACGGTTTCGCGGGGCGTCCACTCGAGCGGCCAGCCGGTCTCCGCCTGCAGTTCGCGCATGGTGAGCGTGGCGCTGACCGTGATGGTGTGGGCCGTGCGCTCGTAGATCGGGCCGCTCTCGATGTCGGTCTCGTCGCGGATGTCGCCGACGATCTCCTCGAGCACATCCTCGAAGGTGACGAGGCCGGCGAGCGCCTGCTTGTCGTCGAGCACGACGGCGAGGTGGCTGCGAGCGGTGCGGAAGCGTTCGATCATGGTGTGGATGGGCGTCGTGAGGGTGAACGCCAGCGCCGGACGCATCAGCGGCTCGAAGGACGCCTCGGGCCCGAGGGCCTGGATCTGCCAGAGCCATTCGCGGATGAGCAGCATGCCCACCACCTGGTCGAGCGAGCCGGAGCAAACCGGGTAGCGGCTATGGCCGTTGGTCTGGGCGATGCGCAGGTTTTCGGGCAGCGGCCGGTCCAGCCAGAGCGCCACAACCTGGTCGCGCGGGCGCATGATCTGCTGGGCGGTGGTCTGCCGGACGCGCAGCGACTGCACCATGAGCTTGTTGATGAGCGCGTCACCCGGGTGGACGTGACGCGCGTGGCTGAAGACGTATTCCAGTTCTTCCGCGCTGATATGGTGGTCGCTCTCGCCGGCTGGCTTCAGCCCGAACCAACCCAGGAGGGTGTCGGCCGAGATGTTCAGCAGCCAGATGAACGGATAGAAGCAGTAATAGAAACCCACCAGCGGCGCGGAGAGCCACAGGGCGGTCTTCTGGGCGCGCTGGATGGCGACGGCCTTCGGGCCCAGCTCGCCAAACGTGATGTGCACAAACGTGATCACCGTGAAGGCGATGGCGAACGACACCGAGGAAACCATGGCCGGGTCGGTCACGCCGAAGCGCGCGAGCAGCGGCGCCAGGCGGTGCGCGAGATATGGTTCGCCCACCCAGCCGAGGCCGAGGCTGGCCAGCGTGACGCCGAGCTGCGAGGCGGAGAGCATGGCGCCGAGATGCTCGTTGGCCCAGAGCGCCATCTTCACCCGCCAGCCGCCGGCCTTGGCCAGCGGACGGAGCTGGCTGGCCCGGACTTTCACCAAGGCGAACTCGGCGGCCACGAAGAAGCCGTTGGCGAGCACGAGCCCGACAATCACCAAGGCCTCCAACGTATGGTCGAGAAAGTTTTCCATGCGCGGCGCGAAGCTAGGGCCGCCCCAACGGCGGGCAAATCATTTGGCCCCCGCTGGGGTTAAGTCCCCACCGGTGATGCGCTTAGGCCGGTCAGGCCTTCGGGCTGCCATCCGCAAGGAAGGCGGCCGCTTTCTTGTCGTCAAACTCGCCCTCCCAGCGGGCCACCACGACGGACGCCAGGCAATTGCCGAGGACGTTCACCGAAGTGCGGGCCATGTCGAGCAGGGCGTCGACGCCGAGGATGAGGAACGCGCCGGCGAGCGGGAGCTTGAACGACTCCAACGCCGCGATCAGCACCACGAACGACGCCCGCGGCACCGCCGCGACGCCCTTCGAGGTCAGCATGAGCACCAGCATCATCGTGATTTGCTGCTCGACGGTGAAATGGATGCCGGTGGTGGTCTCGGCCGCCTGCGCCACGAAAACCGAGGCGACCGCGAGGTGCAGCGTGGAGCCGTCGAGGTTGAACGAGTAGCCCGCCGGCAGCACGAAGCCGACGATGCCGCGCGGCACACCGACCTTTTCCATGTTCTCAAAGGCCTTGGGCAGCGCGGCCTCGCTGTTGGCGGTGGCGAAGGCCAGCGTGAACGGTTCGCGGACGGCCTTGATGAAGGGCTTGAGCGGCACCTTCGCGAGCCAGATGACTGTGCCGAAGACGAACACCACGAAAATCACCAGCGCGCCGTAGAGAGTGAGCACCAGCTTGGCCAGCGTCAGCAGCGAGCCGAGACCCTGCGCCCCGATCGTCACCGCGATGGCCGCCCCCACTCCGAACGGCGCGAACTTCATGATGAGGCCGGCGAACTTGAACATCACCTGGGTCAGGCTGCCGAAAAAGGTGAACACGGGCTTGCCGGCCTCGCCCGCCGCGATGACCGCCATGGCAAAAAGCACCGCGAAGATCACGACCTGCAGCACGTCATTGCGCGCCATGGCGTCCATCACGCTCGTGGGGAACATGTGGGTGATGATCTCGCCGAGGGTCAGCGGTTTCGCCAGGCCGGCGGTCGACTGGGCCGCGTTGGCCGCCAGCACCACGCCCGCCCCGGGCTTCACGACATTGACGACCACCAGGCCGACCAGCAGGGCGAAGGTTGTGACGACCTCGAAATAGAGCAGCGCCTTCCAGCCGATGCGGCCGACCTTCTTCATGTCGCCCGTCCCGGCGAAGCCCTGCACGACGCTCGCGAAGATGAGCGGCGCGATCATCACTTTGATCAGGTGCAGGAAGATGTCGCGGATCACCCCCAGCCACTCGTTCCACCCCTGCTTCGCCTCCGGCGCCTGGCCGCTCATCCACCAACCGAGCAGCACGCCCACGACGAGGCCGAGCAGGATCTGCTGCGTGAGGGAGAGTTGATACCACTTGCGCGGCGTGGCGGCCTCAGCGGGAGCGGACATAGAGGAGTCCCGCGAATCTAGAGGCGAAGGCGGGTCTGGCGAGTGAAAGTTTGGGCCCGGATCAAATGCCCGCCAGCGCTCAGAAGCTACGGCGCGGCAGTCTTCGCGAAACGTCTGATTCGCAGCCCCGACTACAGGCCCCCTCCGAATGGCTTGCCGAGTCGTAGCTCCGTCCGGAGCGAAGACTGGCCATGCCATCCGTAACCTCAACCGCCAGCAATAATCGCGGCCCTCCGTCGCCAAGGCTAGGGAGGGCATCCTTCGTCCTCGTTCCACTCGGCGAAGGATGGTGGGCGCGCTGGGGCTCGAACCCAGAACCAAGGGATTATGAGTCCCCTGCTCTAACCATTGAGCTACACGCCCGTGTCAGGGGCGATATGTGCAAAGCCGCCGCGGGGAGGCGAGCCTCTTTCCTGCCCCCCGCCACCGGCGGCGGTCACTCCCCCCAGCAGATGCCGAGGGCCTTGCCGGTCGTGACGAGGTCGCCGTCGACCGGCACCGTCCGGAGCGTGCCCACGGCGTCAGCGATGGGCACGTCGGCCGTGTCCGGCGGACGGAGCGCGACCATGCGGCCGAATTTCTTCTCCGCGATGAGGCTGACAGCCCGAACCCCGAAACGCGTGCAAATGAGCCGGTCGAAGGTCGTGGGAAGACCGCCGCGCTGCAGGTGGCCGAGCACCACCACCCGGGTCTCCTTGCCCGTGCGCTGCTGGATCTCGGCCGCCACGTGCGAGGCGATGCCGCCCAGCCGGGCCTCGCGGAACGCCCCGCCGACCGGGGCCGCAGAGGTGACGAAATCCTTGTGCCGTTCGCGCGCGCCCTCGGCGACCGCGATGAGCGTGAAATTCTTTCCCTCCGCCTCGCGGGCCGCGATCTTGCGGCAGATGCCCTCGTAGCTGAAGGGAATCTCCGGGATCAGGATCACGCTGGCGCCGCCGGCGATGCCGGCATGCGCCGCGATCCAGCCGGCATAGCGACCCATCATTTCCACCACCATGACGCGGTTGTGGCTCATCGCCGTCGGCCGGAGGCGGTCCAGCGCGTCCGTGGCGAACGACACCGCGGTATCGAAGCCGAAGGTGACCACCGTGCCCCCCAGGTCGTTGTCGATGGTCTTGGGCACGCCCACGACGGGGATGCCGGCCTCGAGGCACTGGAGGGCGATGGAGAGCGAGCCGTCGCCGCCAACCACGACGAGCGCACTGAGCCCGAGGGCGTCGAAGTTGCGCTTCGCCTCGGCCAAGATGGCGGGATCGATGCGCTTGGCCTCGCCGTGGCCAACCTTGGCGGCAAAGCGCCCGCTGTTGGACGTGCTGAGCACGGTGCCGCCGAGATGGAGGAGTCCGTCCATTTCCCGGTAGTCCAGCGGGCGGGTCTGCACGGGGGCGAGCAGGCCCTCGAAGCCGCCGAGAATTCCGAGGGTGGACCAGTGGCGTTTGGCGGCGGCCTTGACGACCGCGTAGATCACTGCGTTCAGGCCGGGGCAATCGCCCCCGCCGGTCAGGATACCGATGCGCTTTTTCATGGAAAAGGATCACGCCGGCCGCCGGGCTCAGCGGGCGCATGATCGCGCGGCTGTGTGCCGACCATGACAAAATCTCCCTGGCGCGAAGGGTATGAGGTTGGGGCGAACACAGGCGGTCGGATTACCCGGACATTATGCCTGTATCTGTTTCCCTCGTCTGGGCATTAATTGCCAAATCGTTGGCACCGGTTACCCCCGGCCAACGGGGTCAACGGATGGCGATCGCCGCGTCGCGATCGGGATGCGCCGCTTCGTCGGTGAAACCCGGATGAGTCAGGCCGGTGACGTCGTGCGCTTCAAGCGCGTGCGTAAAATAATCCGGCCGGTTGCTCCCCCACCCGATCCGGCAGTCCCTCAACGCCACCTGGTCCGCATAGCGCACATGGATGCCAGGCGTGCCGTGCGGCTCCAGGCCGGGATAAGCCGTCGTCGGGCGGTTGTCCCAGACCTGCCCGGGATATTTCGTCCAGCGGTCGAGCGTCACGGCGACCTTGTTGAAGGTGATGTCGCTGAGGCGGCTTTCGGCGCAGCCGCTGAGGCACACGCTGTTCTCGGCGCGGCCGGTGACGTTTTCGACGCGCACACTCGAGATTCGGCCGACCTTGGTCTGCGGCGTCCGGGGAAGCGCCGTAAAAGAAATGGCTTCGCCCCGGCCCCACCAAGGCGCCGCGTGATAGCGCGAGACAAAGGTGATGTCGCGGAACAGCACATCGGACACGTTGCCCTCGTCGCGCAACTGGATGGTGCAGCCGCGGCAGCTGCTCTTGATCTCGCACCGCTCGAAGCGGATGCCACGAATGTCGGCCACGGTCTCGGTGCCGATCTTCACGCCCGAATCCTGGGTCTCCAGGACCCAGTCGCGCACGCGGATGTTGCTGGATCCGCCCGCGGCCGCCGCCGCGCGGGTCGTCTTGATGACGATGGCGTCGTCGCCACACGTCACGTGGCAATTGCTGATCTCCAGGTCGCGACAGTGGTCCGGATCGATGCCGTCGCAGTTGGGCACGTCCATCTGGTTCCTGATCCTGACTCCGTCAATCTGTCCGCGCTCGCAACCCACCAGATGCAGCGTCCAGCTGGGCGCCTCGAAGAAGGAAATTCCCCGGACGGCGAAATCCTTGCAGCCCGTGAGCACCATCAGCCGCGGCCGGAACGGCTTCGGCCGCCACCACTCGTCCGCCTCGTCGAAATGCGTCATGAACTCGCGCGAGCGGCCGTTGATCCGGCCGGTGCCCGAGATGATCAATCCCTGCGCCTCGCGGGCGTTGATGGCCGCAGCCGGGCCGAAATCGGCGGGATCCGTGCTGACCAACAATTCGGCGTCATCCGCCAGATGAAAATCGATCGCGCCTTTGAGCTGCAGCGCACCGATCAGGTATTTGCGGCCACCCGGCACCAGCACGCGCGAGCCCGCTCCCGCCGCGGACGCCTCATCAATCGCCCGCTGGATGGCGGTGGTGTCAAGGGCCACGCCGTTGCCGGCGGCACCATAATCCCGAACATCAAACTCGCGCCGCCGAGGCGCCTGCGCACCCAGGCGGTGCGCCAGCGGCAGCGCGAGGGCTGCGGCGGCGAGCCGCAGGGCCTGCCGCCGGGTGAGACGCGGACTGCTCATGGATTCGGCTTCGTGAAGAGCCGATCGTAGTCGAGCCAGTGCGCGTTCATCAGGTCGAGCTTGCGTTTCAACTGTGCAGTAATGCCCGGCCCGAGCTTCATGATGGTTTCCTCCTCTGGCACCGGCGCAAGATCGAGGAGTTGCCCGGGATTGTCGCCGAGCAGGTGCAGGAGATGGACCGTGTTGTCGATTTCCTTGCGCGCGGTCTCCATCAGGTCGGTGCGGTCCCAGCCACTCTGCACGCCGAGCACGGGATTCGCCTCGGGTTTGACGCCGAGTGCTTTCACGCGATCGAGCTGCGCCTGGTAGGCCACCATGTTGTCGGCGGAGTTGAGCAGGCACACCGCGACCTCGAGGCGCTTCGCGAGCAGATCCCAGCGGGCTTTGTCCGCCGGATCTTTCGCGCCGTCGCGCACATGCTCGATGTGCTTCTGCGCGTTGCGGACGTTGGGTGTCACGGTTTCCATGACGCGCTGGAAAAGCAGCTTGGTGCCATAGCCCTCGAACATCCGCATGGCCTGGATATCGACGAGGTTGTCGGCCTGTTCCTCGCCCTTGGCCTGAAACAGGAACGGTCGGTAATAGGCCTTCTCCGCCGCCGGGATATCTTCCGGGAACGGCACCATCGGCCGGTTGATCCAGCGATTGAGCACGTGGCCGAACTGCAACACGTCGCCGAAATCCAGCGGCACGAGTCCGCGCTGGGCTTCCTCGATCAGCGTCCACGCCTCGAGCAAATCGTCGGCGCGCTCCTCGCCAACTTCACTGACGGCGAAGGTGCGTAATGCCTGCAAGCGTTCGACCTGGTTGCCGGTGCGACTGTTGAGTGTGGCGCGGTAAAGGCGGGCGTTGAAGGCGAGCTGCTCCTCGTCGCCGCGCAGGCTGATCAACCGGCGAACCGGGGCGTCGGGTGTCGCGGCGGCGGCGTTGCCGCGGGCGGCTCGGCCCTGTTGGCGCAGGCCCGGCACGCTGATGCCGATGACCGGATAAAAGGCTCCGTTGGCGTAGGCGTCGCTGCTGCCGGGCGCGGCGTAGCGCCGGCTGTCGGGCCCCTCGTGACCGGACACGGCGATGCCGCGCGGCAGCCGGTGCACGATGGCGTCGAGCTGCTCGGGCGAGAACGACGGGATCATCCACTGCCGCGGCTCGATCGGCCGCAGGCTGATCTCGATGGAGTGGCCGGCGGCCTTGGCGGCGTCCTGCAGGGTGATGAGGAAGGTCGCGATGCGCTCGTCCATCGGCCGGTCCTTGCAGTCGCTGTGGCCGTTGAGTCCCGGATAAAGCGCGGGCACCCAGCAGAAGCCTGAACCGGAATCCTGCGTGAGGAAGGCGAACGTCTCGATCTCCGGGCAGCGCGCGAGCAGGTTCTTCATCGCCTCGGCGTAGAGCCGGCGCGTCTCGGGCTGGTCCACGCACATCGAGAACCAGGCGACTTTCGAGCGGTTGGGCTGGTCCACGCGGGGGCCGCGGAGCTGCGGATAGGCCGTGAAGAATTTCTCCGGCATCACCTGCGGGATGTTGGCACCCCAGTGGGCCTTGAGCCCAAGCTTGCGCAGGATCTTCGACCGCTGCTCGAGGAGGCCGGACACGCGCTTCGCATAATTCATGTCGACGAACGGCTCGACTTCCTTCGCCGGGAAGAGCTTGAAGAAATCCGGGCGCTGGATGAACCAGCCCGGATACGGGTCGTCGGCGCGCTGGAACTGCCACGTCGCCGGCGGCAGGTTGTCGGTGAGCGGCACGTGCGTCGCGCCGAGCTCTTTCGCGAGCGTGGCTTTGCGCTCGAAGGCCGCGAGGTTGGCGGCATCGAGCGCCGCGGGATCCGTCTGGGCCAGGCCCAGCGTGAAAGTGAGCAGGCAGAGCGGCGCGAGCAGCGCGCGACGGAGGCGGGAAGTCTTCATGGGGTAAGCGGGAGTGTCGCCCCGCGGTCGCGCTGACTCACGGCTTTTCGCTTCTGACAGTCCGGCAGGTAGGGCGGGGAGTCCCTTCCCCGCCGCGGCGCGGAACGGAGTCCGCGCCCTACCAACAAAAAGAGCCGGCCCTTGCGGACCGGCTCTGGGTTAAAACATTTTCTTGGAGGGCCGGCCTTCCGGCCGGCCGCGGTCGGTCAGGAGACCGACCCTCCAGTGGCCCTCAGCCCTCGTAGGCCGGGAGGGTCTTGTCGACCGACTCCTTGGCGAGCTTCGCGTAGGCGGGCAGGCCGTTGTCGTAGGGCACCGCGACCTCGCCCTGGATGAGCGGGGTGGCGTAGCGGAAGAACTGGAAGTTCAGGCTGACGCCGTCCTCGTTGATCCACTCCTTGGGCAGGCGCTTCGGGTTGCCGATGACGTCGCTGAGGTTGGAGAGGCCGGTCTCGCAGGTGTAGTTGTCGCCGTCGCCGCGCACGAGCGTGAGCAGCTTGTCGGTCTCGCCGGCGATGGCGGCCTTGACCGCGGCCTGGCCCACGAGGAACGCCTCGTCGGCGTCCGTTTTCGAGGCGAGGTGGGCAGCGGAGCGCTGGGTGATGCCGAGGCGGGCGACGCGGCACTTGGCGCCGATCTGCGACTCGACGAGATCCTTCAGGGTCTCACCGACGCCGCCGAGCTGCGTGTGGCCGGCCGCATCGGCGTTCTCGACGGAAACGTAATTGCCGTCCTTGTCGACGAGGCCTTCGCCGACGACGACCACGGCGTGCTTCTCGCGCTTGAGGACACGGCGGACGTCATCGAGGAACTTCTCGTTGGTGAAGGGGACCTCCGGGAGATAGACGAGGTGCGGCGGATCGTTCGGGTGGTCGCGGCGCTTGGCCAGCGAGGCGCCGGCGGCGAGCCAGCCGGAGTTGCGGCCCATGACCTCGACGAGGGTGACGAGATCGCCCTGGCCCATGGCCTCGGCGTCGAGCGAGAGCTCCTTGACGGTGGCGCCGATGTATTTGATCGCGCTGCCGTAGCCGGGGCAGTGGTCGGTGGCCGGCAGGTCGTTCTCGATCGTCTTCGGGATGCCGATGACGCGGAGATCGTAGGCCTGCGCCTTGGCTAGCTCGACGAGCTTGGTGGCGGTCTCCTGGGAGTCGCCGTCGCCGATGTGGAAATAGTAGCGGATATTGTGCGCCTTGAACACCTCGAGCACGCGCTCAAACTCAGCGGGCTTCTTCAGCTTGGAGCGGCAGGTGCCGAGGGCGGCGCCGGGCGTGTAACGGAGGCCGCGGATGGCCTGCTGCGATTCGGCGGCCAGATCGACGAGATCCTCGCCCAGGAGGCCGAGCACGCCGTTCAGCGCGCCGTAAACTTCCTCGATGGAAGCATGGTTCAGGGCCTCGGCAACGACGCCGGCGACGCTGGCGTTGATGACGGCCGTGGGACCGCCGGACTGGCCGATGAGACAATTACCGACTAATTCTTCTGCCATGGTGTGTGGTGGTTAAAGCGATGAACGAAACGAAAAGAGGGTTCAAAAAAGGCCACGCTCCGGACGCTGGCAAACTAAAACCTTGGGGCGGCGAAAATTTAATCCCGCGCGGCGTAACGCCGTGGTGGAGCGGCCTGCCCCCAAGACGCTTCCCCGGCGCGTGGGGGCAACGCGCCCCACCCGCTGACGAAAAAATATTTTCGTCGGAATGCGCAGCCTTACAGCAGCTTGCCGGGGCGGTAGTCGGCCGCGCCCTTGTGCTGCCGGGCGAGCGGTGCGACCGCGGCCACGAGCGCGTCGACCTGATGCGGCGCGGCGCCGACGAAGCGCTCGTTCTGTCCGAGGATTTCCTGGAGCTTCTTTTTGCCGAGACCCACTCGCTTGTCGCCGGCCAGGCGGCCGAGCAGGTTGGCGTCACCGCCGTTGCGCAGCGCCTGGGCCGCGGCCAGCGCATGCTCCTTGATGGCCTCGTGCGCGGTCTCGCGGCCCGCGCCGCCTTTCACCGCCTCCATCAGGATCGTCGTGGTCGCGAGGAACGGCAGGTTGCGCTCGTTCTCGGCCGCGATGGCCGCCGGGAAAATCTCCATCTGGCGCAGCACGGTGAGGAAGGTCTCGAGCAGGCCGTCGATCGCGAAGAACGCGTCGGGCAGCGCCACGCGGCGCACGACCGAGCACGACACGTCGCCCTCGTTCCACTGGTGGCCCGCGAGGTTCGCCGTCATCGTCACGTAGCCGGACAAAATCGTCGAGAAGCCGCAGATGCGCTCGCAGTTCCGGGCGTTGACCTTGTGCGGCATGGCGGAGGAACCCACCTGCCCTTCCTGAAAGCCCTCCGTCAACAAGCCGGCGCCGGCCATGAGCCGCAGCGTCGTGGCGCAACTCGCGGCAGCCGCACCGGTCTGGTGCAACGCGCTGACGACATCGAAATCGAGCGAGCGCGGGTAAACCTGGCCGACGGCGCCGAGCGAGGCTTTGAAACCGAGATGCTTGAGGATGCGCCCCTCGAGCTGGTCGACCTTGCCCGTGTCGCCACCGAGCAGCGTGAGCTGGTCGAGCTGCGTGCCGACCGCGCCCTTGAGGCCGCGCACCGGGTAGCGGGTGACGAGGTCGTCGAGACGGGCGGAGGCGATGAGCAGTTCCTGCGCGAACATCGCGAGGCGCTTGCCAAAGGTCGTGGGCTGGGCCGGCACGTTGTGCGTGCGGCCGGTGATCATGACGTCGCGGTGCTCCGCGGCGCGCTTCGCCAGCGCGAGCAGCGCGGCGGCGACCTTGAACTGCACCAATTGCAACGAACGTGCCACCTGCAGCTGCTCGACGTTCTCCGTCAGGTCGCGGCTGGTCAGCCCGAGATGGATGAACTGGCGCTTCGCCAGGTCGGAAAACTCCTCGATCCGCGATTTCACGTCGTGGAGGGTGACGCGCTCGCGCTCCTTGATGCGCTCGACGTTCACATCGTCGCGCACGCGCTCGTAATCCTTGATCGCCTCCGCCGGGATGGCGACGCCGAGATCCTTCTGCGCCTTCATCACCGCAATCCAGAAATCGCGCTCGAGCAGGATGCGGCCGGTCGCCGACCACGTCTCTTTCATCGCTGCCGAGGCATAGCGCTCGGCGAGCACATTGGGGATGGTTTCGGCGGACTGGGCGGGTGGCTTCACGAGGTGGCTACGGTTAGCCCACCGCCGGGGTGTTGCCAATGGAAAAGGGGCTAGTTGAGGGTTGAGAGATGAGCGTTGAGAGCGCAAGAATCTGCGTCCTAAGAAGTCCGGGCTATCAACTCTCAGCCCTCAACTCTCAACTTCCAAAAACCCATGGGCCATTCCGTCGAGGGTCACCTCAAGCTCAGCGTCGCCGATTACGACCAGCTCATCCGCCAGCTCGTGCCGGGCTACGCCGCCATGCGCACCGCCCACATGGCGCTGCTGCGGAAGTTGCTGCCAGCCGACCGGCGCACGCTCGTGCTCGACCTGGGCGGCGGCACCGGCGCGCTGGCCGAGGCTGTGGCGGAAACCCTGCCGTTGGCCGAGGTGGAAATCTGGGACACCGACCCGGCCATGCTGGCCGTGGCGCGCGAGCGCTGCACGCGTTTCGGCAACCGCATCCGTTATATTGAGCGTTCCTTTGCCAATCCCCTGACGCCCTGCGACGCGGTCGTCGCGGGCATCGCGCTGCACCACGTGAAGGACCTGGCGGCCAAGGGCGCCATCTACCGGAACATCTTCGCCGCGCTGCAGCCGGGCGGGGTTTTCCTCAATGCCGATACGGCCATCGCCGCGGGGGGCGTGCTGCGCGAGTTCTCCTACCAGGAATGGGTCAACGCCATGGCGCCGCACGGCATCACCGAAGCGCAGGCCCGCGCGCATTTCGCCAGCTGGGCCCACGAGGACTACTATCCGCCGCTGGCGACCGAGCTGCGCCTGGTCGGCGAGGCCGGCTTCGCCGACCCCGAGTGCTTCTGGCGCGAGATCCCCTTCGTGATCTTCGGCGGGATCAAGTGAGGTGGGCGTCGGTTTCCATACCGACGCCTGTCGCCGATATGGAAATCGGCGACCACCTAAGTTCGATCAAATCGCCCCCGGCGCGAGGCAGCGCACGGCCATGTCGCGCAGCACCGCTTCCTGTTCGTTCGGGCGGCGGATGATTTCCTCGAACGCGCGGATGAATTCCTGCTGGTTGTCGATCAACCGGCGCAGGCCCGGCAGTTTGCCGCTGCCGACCAGCTTGCCGACATACCACTGGTTCTGGGTGAAAAGATTATAGGCGCTCTTCTCGGCGTCGCCGCCGAAGTGTTTCGCGTAGACGCCCTGGGCGCGGGCCCACGCCGCCTTGTCGAAACCGTAGGGACCTGGCGCCCGCAGGTCGCCGGTGTCGAGCAGCACGCGCACCTGGATGAGGATGCGGTTGCGGTTCTGCAGCGCGCTGAGCACGGGCCGGGCGTCGTTGCCGTTGAAGAAGTGCTGCGCCAGGGCGGCGAGCGTCCCGGACAGGTCGCCGGCGAAGAAGCGCTCAGCCGACGCAAAGAAATCCCCCTCGGCAAAATTCGGCGTGAGCTCGTCGATCTGCGCGTCGTCGATGACGCCACCCTCACCCACGAACGTCGCGAGCTTGCGCACCTCCTCGGTCAGGAGCCGCGTGTTCGGGCCGATCTTCGAGAGCAGCAGCTCGACCGCGCCGGGGCCGAACGTCACGCCACTGTCGCGCGCCTCGGCGAGCGCCACGCCCGCCAGCGCCTCGCCGGCCGATTCACCGTCGCCGCCGGCCAGCGTGAAGTCGGCGTTGCCCTCGCACCATTTCGGAAATGAACGCCGGCGATCCACCGGCGCGGCAGTGATGACGATCGCCACTTCCTCGGCGTTCACCTTCTCCAATAATTCCTGCAGGGCCTCGACCTGCTTGAGCGTGCCGTCGGCGCGGCCGGTCACGGTGTCGGCGAGGAAATTCACGTCCTTGAACCACACGACGCGCTTGCCGCCGAACATCGGGACGGTCTGCACGGCGTCGCGGAAACGGTTCACCGCGGTCTCGACCTCGTCCACGTTGTTGGCGAAGCCGCTGATGATCTCGCGGGAAAAGTCGTCCGCGTTCGCCTCGGTCGCCAGCGCCTCGAACCGCTCCTTGCCCAGCCGGCTGACGATGAAGTCATCCGGCCCGCAGAAGATCGCGAAGGGTTTGGTGGTGGCGGGCATGGGCGGGGATTTGCCCACGAAACGCGCCAAAGCGCACGCAGATTTTTCAGAGGTGGAACCCGACCTCCGGGCGGGTTGGTTCGGGTTCGCTGCTCCTGAAAGCGCGCCCGGAGGTCGCGCTCCACCTTGAACCTACCCGTTCAATTCGCCAGCGGCGCCGCCACCCGGCGCGATTCCTTCACCACTTCACGACGCAGCCAGTCGATGGCGGCGGTCACGGCGCGTTCCTTGACGGCGCAGCGCGGGCCGGGATAAGTCAGCTTCTTCGTCCAGTCGCCGCCGGGGGCGTGCAGGCCGACGTAGATCGTGCCGATCGGGTTGTCACCCGCGCCGCCGGTCGGGCCGGCAAAACCGGTGATGGCCACGCCGTAGTCGGCACCCAGTTGCTCGGCCACGCCGGTCGCCATGGCGACGGCGCACTCGGCGCTGACGGCGCCGTGCTGCGAGAGCAGGCACTCCGGGCAGTCGAGCAGGAGCATCTTCGAGTCGTTGCTGTAGGAAACGATGCCGCCCTGGAAAAACTTCGAGGCGCCGCAGACATCGGTGAACGAGTTGGCCAGCAGGCCGCCGGTGCAGGACTCCGCGACCGCGAGCGTGCGGCCCTGCGCGCGGAGCTGGTCGGCGACGACCTTCACCATGTTGTCATGGCCGAAGCACACAAAGTCCTCGCCCAGCAAGCCGGCACATTCCTCGGCCAGCGCCCGCAGCACGTCCATGGAATACTGGCCGTCGGGCGAACTGATGCGGCAGTCCACCTGGCCGAGGTGCGCGCAGAACGCGATGCCGAGGCCCGGGTGCCGGTCGAAGAGTGGCTGGAACTTGGTCTCGAGCGCCGACTCGCCGACGCCGGCGGTGCGGATCTGGACGTAGGCTTCGCCCTCGGCGAGCAGGCCGCGCGCGGCGAGCCGCGGGATCACCTGCTCGGTGAACATCGGGCGCAGCTCGTTCGGCGGACCGGGCAACATGATGAGCACCTTGCCGTCCTGCTCGACCCAGAGGCCGGGCGCCGTGCCGTTGGCGTTGGGCAGCACCTCGCCACGCTCGAACTTGTAGGCCTGCTTGAGATTGTTGGCGGTCGGGACGCGGTTGAACTTCGCGAAGCGCTCCGTGATCGCCCGCTCGATGGCCGGGTCGAACACCAGCTGCTGCCCCAGCGCCTGCGCGAGGACGTCGCGTGTGCGGTCGTCGCAGGTGGGCCCGAGCCCGCCCGTGGTGATGATCACCTTCGACTTCGCCCAGCTCTCGCGGAATTGCTCGGCAATGGCGTCGGCCTCGTCCGTGATGGTGACATTGCGCGCCAGCAACACGCCCCGGCGGCCGAGCTCGGCGCCGATCCACGTCAGGTGGCCGTTCGCCGTCAGCCCCAGCAGCAGCTCATCGCCCAGCGTGAGCAATTCGTAGCGGGGCGCAGCGCCCGCCGGGCGCAGTTTTGACGATTCCGAGGTGGCCATACAGTGTGTGGGGGCGCAACCTACCTCGTTTTTCCCAAAATGCCAGCCCCCGCATACAGCGAAGCCCTCCGGGCCAAGATCCGGGCCCTCCCGGATACGCCCGGCGTTTACCTGATGAAGGACCGGCTGGGCCGCATTATCTATGTGGGCAAGGCCAAGAGCCTGAAAAAGCGCGTCTCCACCTACTTCCAGGCCGGCCGCGA
>JANYAM010000194.1 GCA_025361365.1 Opitutus sp.
CGGTCCGGGGCGTCCCGCCCCGGGCGGCGGGCCCGTCCCGGAAGGCTTGCAACCCCTGTCTGCTTGGTGGTTCTTCCCCCGTCTACCCATGAAAACCCACGATCGAGCCCTCTCGCGGCTGGCCAGCAACCTGACGCCCGAGGAGTTGCGTTCTGAATTTCTTGTCACCGGCCTGTTCCGGCTGGGCGAGACCAGCCTGCACTGGTGGGAGACCGACCGCACCGTCATGGGCGGCATCTGCCCCGCGGGGGCGGCGCTGCTCCTGCCGAATCCCGATGCGCTGCGCGCCGCGTTTTTCCTCGAGCGGCGCGAGGCCGGCGTGATCAACCTGGGCGGGCCGGGAATCGTGCGGGTCGATGGCGCCGAGCACCGGCTCGAGCCCCACGATGCGCTGTACCTCGGCCGCGGCGCGCAGGCGGTCAGCTTCGCCTCCCAGTCGCCCGCGAAACCCGCGCGCTTCTGGCTGCTCAGCTATCCGGCCCACGCGGCCTACCCGACGCGGCACGTCCCGTTCCGTGGCGTGGAGGGCACGCGGCTCGGCCAGCGCGCCAGCGCCAACGAGCGCACCATCTACAAGCTCATCCACCCGGGGGCGTTCCCACCTGCCAGCTCGTGATGGGCCTGACCCGGCTCGAGTCCGGCAGCGTCTGGAACACCATGCCGCCGCACACCCACCTGCGCCGCTCGGAAATCTACCTCTATTTCGACCTCCCGCCCGAGCAGGCGGTGTTTCATTTCATGGGCCGCCCGCAGGAGACCCGGCACCTGGTCGTGCGCGACTGCGAGGCCGTGCTGTCCCCGCCGTGGTCCATCCACTGCGGGGTCGGCACCTCCAACTACGCCTTCGTCTGGGGCATGGGCGGGGAGAACCAGGAATTCGCGGACATGGATCCCGCGCCGCTCCCCGAGCTGCGCTGAGCCCCCATGGCCGCCGTGCTCGACACTTTCCGGCTGTCCGGCCGGGTGGCCATCGTCACCGGCGCCTCGCGCGGTCTCGGCGCGGATCTGGCGGTCGCCCTCGCGGAAGCCGGGGCGGATGTCGCCCTCGTGGCGCGCGGCGACACCACCGCGGTCGCCAAGGAGATCAAGGCCCTCGGCCGGCGCTGCGGCACAGTCGCCGTCGACGTGGGCGCGGCCGGCGCGGCGGAAAAGATCATGGCGGACGTCACGGCGCAGCTGGGCGCCCCCGACATCCTCGTGAACAACGCCGGCATCATCCGGCGCGCGCCGTTCCTCGAGTTTTCCGACGCGGACTGGGATGACGTCCTGAACGTGAACCTCCGCGCGGTGTTCCGGCTGAGCCAGCGCTTCGCCGCCCCGCTCGCGGCTCGGAAGGCGCCGGGCAAGATCATCAACACCGCCTCGCTGCTCTCGTTCCAGGGCGGCATCCGCGTGGTTTCCTACACCGCCGCCAAGAGCGCGCTGGCCGGCGTCACTCGCGCCATGGCCAACGAGCTCGCGGCCCAGGGCGTCAACGTCAACGCCGTCGCGCCCGGCTACATGGCGACGGACAACACCGCCGCGCTGCAGGCCGATCCGGTGCGCAACAAGTCGATCCTCGACCGCATCCCCGCCGGCCGCTGGGGCACCCCGGCCGACCTGGCGGGCGCCGTCATCTTTCTCGCCGCCCCGGCGTCCGATTACATGCACGGCCACATCCTCGCGGTTGACGGTGGCTGGCTCGTGCGCTGAACCCCGCTGTTTCATGAAATCCCTGCGCTTGCTTCCGCTGTTCCTCGCGTCGGCGCTCGCCGCTGTCGCCGCCGACAAGGTGACCGTCACCGTGACCCACGATTTCGCCGGGGCGCGTCCCGCCGAGACCATCACGATCCCGTGGTCCGACCTCAACCAGGCGATGCCTGGCGCGATGCTGCAACATATCGCCGTCAAGGATGCCAAGGGCACCGTGCTGGCCTACCAGGTCACCAATGTCGCCCCCGAGGCCAAGGACCCGAAGGGGCAGGGCATCGCCTACGGCGAGCTCATCTTCCAGCACGATTTCGCCGCCGGCGAGAAATCCGCCACGTTCACGATCGAGAAGATCGCGGCCGTCGCGCCGGTTTTCCCGAGCAAGGTGTTCGCCCGCTACGTGCCGGAGCGCCTCGATGATTTCGGCTGGGAAAACGACAAGCTCGCGCACCGCACCTACGGCCCGGCGCTCGCCGAGGCCCGCGCCCCGGGCGCCAACAAGGAGGTGCTGGTCACCAGCGGTCTCGACATCTGGTGCAAGCGCGTCGACTACCTCGTCGTCGACCGCTGGTATAACAAGGGCCACGACCACTACCACCACGATGAGGGCGAGGGCATGGACATGTATAACGTCGGCACCTCGCGCGGCGCGGGTGGCACGGGCATCTGGGACGGCAAGCAGCTTTATGTCGGCCGCAACTTCAAGACCTGGAAGGTCGTCGCCAACGGGCCGATCCGTGCGATCTTCGAGCTCAGCTACGAGACCTGGACGGCCGGCGGCGCCATCGTGTCCGAGGTCAAGCGCTTCACCGTCGATGCCGGTTCGAATTTCGACCGCATCGACAGCACCTTCACCGCCGAGGTCGGGCCGAAGAACTTCACGGTCGCCATCGGCCTGAACAAGGACAGCGCCGACAAGGGCCAGGAGCCCGTGATCACCGTCAACCCGAACCAGGCCGAGGGCTGGCTCAGCCAGTGGGAGGCCCAGAAGACCAACGGTTCGCTCGGCGAGGGCATCATCGTGCCGGCGGACTTCGCCGGCTTCGCCGAGGATTCCGTCAACCGGCTGGTGCTGGCCAAGGCGGTTTCCGGCCAACCCGTCCGCTATTACGTCGGCGCCGGCTGGTCCAAGGCCGGCGAGTTCACCACCAAGGAATCGTGGGACGCCTACGTCGCGGCTTTCGCCGCCCGGCTCAAGTCTCCGCTCAAGGTTACCCTGACCCAATGAGCCGCCGCCTGCTGTTTTCCGCCCTCGTGCTGTGCGCCGGCTGGAGCCGGGCCCTGGCGGCGGATGACGGCACGGTGCTGGCGCTGATGGAGCGCGCCGCCGACTGGCAGCTCGCGCATCCCAAGCCCGAGAAGGGAGAGGGCAAGCCCGACGGCTGGATCAACGGGGCGTTCTACACGGGCGTGATGGCCCTCGCGCGCGAGTCCGCCAGCCCGCGTTTTCACGACGCGATGATGAAGATGGCCGAGGGCAACCAATGGAAACCGGCCGCGCGCATCTACCATGCGGACGACGCCGTCGTCACCCAGACTTACCTCGACCTTTACTTGCAGCATCGCGACCCGCGCATGCTCGCGCCGACGCAGGAGCGCTTCGACTACATCCTCGCGCACCGCCCGGACACGCCGCTCGATTTCGACAAGAAGAAGAACCCGAAGAGCCAGGAGCGCTGGTCGTGGTGCGATGCGCTGTTCATGTCGCCGCCGGCCTGGCTCCGTTTGTGGAAAGCGACCGGCGACCAGCGCTACCTCGATTTCGCCGTCTCGGAGTGGTGGTTCACTTCCGACTACCTTTACGACAAGGAAGCACATCTCTACTTCCGTGACAGCTCGCTCTTTGAGAAGCGCGAGAAGAACGGCCAGAAAATCTTCTGGGGTCGCGGCAATGGCTGGGTGATGGCCGGCCTCGCGCGCATGCTGGAGCTGCTGCCGGCAGACCATCCGTCCCGCCCGCGCTTCGAGCAGCAGTTTCGCGAGATGGCGGACAAGGTCGTCGCGCTCCAGCAGCCGGACGGTTTCTGGCGCTCCAGCCTGCTTGATCCCGAAACCTATCCGATGCACGAGACCAGTGGCACCGGCTTTTATTGCTATGCTTTCGCCTGGGGCATCAACCACGGCCTGCTCGGCCGGGCGAAGTTCGAGGCGCCTGTGCGCCGCGCCTGGGCCGCGCTCGCCGGCTGCGTGAATGCTGACGGCAAGCTGACCCATGTGCAGCCCGTCGGCTTTACGCCCGTCACTTTTGATCCCGAGTCGAACGAACCTTTCGGCGCCGGTGCCTTCCTGCTCGCGGGCAGCGAGGTCCGCCACCTCCCGTAATCCCTTCCACCCCATGAAAACTCGGATCCAGTTTCTCCCGCGCGCCGCTGGTCTGGCCGCCCTGTTGTTGGTGTCAGTTGCCGCCCAGGCCCCCGTGCCCAAGGTTGACGGCGCCACGCCGCTCGAATGGGCCCAGCGTCTCGCTGATTCCGAGATGAAGCGCATCGGCACCGGTTACGATGCCGGCGGGGCCAACCCGCGCGCCCGCTGGGATTATTCGCCGGCCGTGCTCGCCCTCGGCCTCGTGCGGCTCGGCGAGGAGACCAAGAACGATGCCTATATCAAGTATGGCACGCACATGGTCGCCTCCCACGTGAAGCCCGACGGCACGATCGCGGGTTACAAGCTTGACGACTACAACATCGACAATGTCCCGCCCGGCAAGGTGCTGCTCGCGGCGCTGGCCCGCGGCGAGAAGAACGAGGCTTGGACCAAGGTCGTGCAGGCGCTGCGCGCGCAGATGGCCACGCAGCCGCGCACCAGCGAGGGCGGCTTCTGGCACAAGAAGCGTTATCCGCACCAGATGTGGCTGGACGGCCTCTACATGGCGTCGCCCTTCCTCGCGCAATATGGCGGCCAGTTCAAGGAGCCGGCGCTGTTCGACGACGTCGCCAAACAAATCATCCTCATGGACCGCCACGGCTACGATGCCGCCACCGGCCTCTACTGGCATGCGTGGGACGAGTCGCATTCGCAGAGCTGGGCCGACCCGAAGACGGGCTTCTCGCCGAATTTCTGGAGCCGCGCCATCGGCTGGTATGGCATGGCGATCGTTGATTCACTGGACTACCTGCCGGTCAGCCAGCCTGAGATCGACGAGATCGTGAACATCCTCAAGCGCGTCGCCGACGGCATCGTGAAGTGGCAGGACCCGAAGACCGGCGTCTGGTGGCAGATCACCAACCTGGGCACGAAGGAAGGCAATTACCTCGAGGGTTCCGGTTCGGCCATGTTCGTCTACACGCTGGCGAAGGGCGTGAACAAGGGATACCTGCCGCGCGAAAAATATCTCCCCGCCATCCTCAAGGGTTGGGAGGGCCTGCTGAAGACTTTGGTGAAAGCCAATCCCGACGGCACCATCCGCCTCACGCAGATCTGCTCGGGCGCCGGCCTCGGCTACCTGATGGCCGACGGCAAGACGCCGCGCGACGGTTCCTTCAAATACTACGTCAGCGAACCCATGGTGGACAACGATCCGAAGGGCACCGGCCCGTTCATCATGGCCGGCCTTGAGGTGCAAAAACTGCTCGCCAGCGCGGGTCGCGAAGTGCCACAGCGCATCAGCGGCTGGGCTGACTACGAGTCCGTGCTGGCGCGCATCAAGGCGCCGACCTTCGCGAACCGCGATTTTCCGATCACCGACTTCGGCGCCAAGCCCGGCGCCACTGCCACGGCCGCCATCGCCGCGGCGATCGACGCCTGCTCCAAGGCCGGCGGCGGCCGCGTGGTCGTGCCGGCGGGCGAATGGCTCACGGGCGCGGTCCACCTCAAGAGCAACGTCAATCTCCACGTCGCGAAGGACGCGACGCTCAAGTTCTCCACCAATCCCGCCGACTATCCGACCGTGTTCACGCGTTGGGAAGGCGTCGAGTGCCTGAACTACTCGGCCTTCATCTACGCGTTCGAACAGGAAAACATCGCGGTCACCGGTGAGGGCACGCTCGACGGCCAGGCCTCCGACGAAAACTGGTGGGGCTGGACCCGCCGCAAGGACGGCTCGCCCGCGCTCGCCACTGCCGACCGCACCGCGCTCAATGAGATGGGCGAAAAGGGCGTGCCGGTCGAACAGCGGGTCTTCGGCGCGGGCCACTACCTGCGCCCGAATTTCTTCAGCCCGGTCCGCTGCCAGAACATCCTGGTCGAGGGCGTGACCATCGTGCGTTCGCCGATGTGGGAGCTGCATCCGACCTTGTCGCAAAACATCACGGTCCGTGGCGTGAAGATCCACAGCCACGGCCCGAACAACGATGGCTTCGACCCCGAGTCCTCGCGTGACATCCTGGTCGAGAACACGGTCTTCGACACCGGCGATGATTGCATCGCGATCAAGTCCGGCCGCAACAACGACGGCCGCCGGGTCAACGTGCCCAGCGAGAACATCGTCGTGCGCGGCTGCACCATGCTCGACGGCCACGGCGGCGTCGTGCTCGGCAGCGAGTGCTCCGGCAGCATCCGCAACGTCTTCGTCGAGGATTGCAAGATGGACAGCCCGAACCTCGACCGGGCGCTGCGCCTCAAGTCCAACGCCCGGCGCGGCGGCGTGCTGGAGAACATTTTCATGCGCAACGTCGAGGTGGGGCAGGTGAAGGAAGCCGTGCTGACGGTTGACTTCCAGTATGAGGAGGGCGCCCGCGGCCCGGAGCACCCCATCGCCCGCAACATCCAGATCGAGCATGTCACCAGCCGGGCCAGCCCGCGGGTCATGTATCTCGCTGGCATCGAGAACGGGACGATCGACGGCATCAAGTTCACCGATTGCACCTTCAGCGGCGTGACGGAAACGGAGCTGGTGGAACACGCCGGTTCCATTAGCTTCAAGAACGTCACCATCAACCCCGCGCATCGCAAAGCCGGCGCCAATTCCCGCACGGTGGATGCGGCCGCCAGCGCCACCCCAACCCCGAACAAGCCATGAGTTCACCCGCCCGCGTGTCCGCCCCGGCCAGCAATTACCGCTGGGTCGTCTGCGCCTTGCTGTTCTTTGCGACGACGGTCAATTACATCGACCGGCAGATCCTGGCGCTGATCAAACCGATTCTCGACGACCAGCTCCACTGGACCAACGAGCAGTTTGGCGCCGTCAACGGCGCCTTCCAGGGCGCCTATGCCCTGGGCCTGCTCGTCTTCGGCTGGTTCGTCGACCGCTACGGCACCAAGATCGGTTACGCCGTCTCCATCGCGGCCTGGAGCGTGGCGGCCATCGGGCACGCCCTCGTCTACAGCATCAGCGGCTTCCTGTTCGCCCGCGTGGCCCTCGGCCTTGGCGAGGGCGGCAACTTCCCCTCCGCCATCAAGGCCGTCGCCCTCTGGTTCCCCAAGCGCGAGCGTGCGACCGCCACCGCCATCTTCAACTCCGGCACCAATGTCGGCGCCATCATCGCCCCGCTGGTCGTGCCCATGGTCGCCCTCACCTTGGGCTGGCACTGGGCGTTCATCTGCGCGGGCATCGCCGGCTTCCTCTGGCTCTTCCTCTGGATCCCTTTCTACAACGTCCCGGAGAAGATCAAGGCCGCCAACGCCGCCGAGCTCGACCACATCGCCAGCGATCGCGACGACACCAGCCGCGACGGCGAGAAGGTCTCCTGGCTCAGCCTGCTCGGCTACCGGCAGACCTGGGCGTTCGTCCTCGCCAAGGGTCTGACCGACCCGGTGTGGTGGTTCTTCCTCACGTGGCTGCCCGACTTTTTCAAGCAGACCCGCCACCTCGACATCAAGACGAGCGGCCCGATGCTCGCGACCATCTACGGCCTCGCCACGGTGATCAGCATCGGCGCCGGCGTCGTGGTCGGCCGCCTCGTGAAGTCGGGCTGGTCGGTCACCCGCGCCCGCAAGACGGCCATGCTGGTCGCCGCCTTTGCCGTGATGCCCATTATCCTCGTCAAGGATGTCGGTGACTGGACGGCCGTGCTGCTCATCGGCCTGGCCTGCGCCGCCCACCAGGCGTGGTCGGCCAACCTGTTCACGACGGCCTCCGACATGTTCCCGAAGCGTGCCGTGGCCTCCGTCGTCGGCCTCGGCAGCATGGCCGGCTCTGCGATCGGCATCTTCTTCCCGGTGATGGCCGGCCGCCTGCTCGACACCTTCAAGGCCCAGGGCAACGTCTCGGCCGGCTACGCGCTGCTCTTCTCAATCTGCGCGGGCGCCTACATTGTGACCTTCATCCTGCAGCATCTCCTCGCCCCCAAGTTCGAGATGGTGGAACTCAAGGCCTGAGCTGGCCCGCCCCCGCGGGATGTCATAAATTTGTCATGAGAAACTTGCTTGCGGCGCCCTTTCGCCCTGTGGGAAATTCTCGTCCTACCCCATGATCCGATCCCTCGCCTTATTGCTCGCCCTGGCCGGCCTGGCGTCGGCCACGCCCAAGCCTGACGTCATCGTCGCGCTCGACGGCTCCGGCCAATACAAATCGCTCCAGGAAGCCATCAGCGCCGCGCCGATGAAAACCGATCCGGCCACGCCGCGCTGGGTCATCTTCGTCAAGGCTGGCACCTACAACGAGCGCATCTACGTCCAGCGGGAGCGCGGCAACATCCACGTCATCGGCGAGGACCGGGCGAAGACCGTCATCGCCTACAATATGCACGCGAATATGCCCGGGCCGGACGGCAAGCCCATCGGCACTTTCCGCACGCCGACCGTCCAGGTCGACGGCGACGGTATGATCTGGGAAAACCTCACCCTCGCCAACACCATCGGCGAGTCGGGCAAGATGGTTGACGGCCTGAAGGTGGGCCAGGCGCTGGCCCTGCGCGCCGACGGCGACCGCCTCGAGTTCCGCCACTGCCGCTTCCTCGGCTGGCAGGATGCCATCCTCACCAACCGCGGCCGGCATTATTTCTTCGACTGCTACATCGAGGGCTCGGTCGATTTCATTTTCGGCGCGGCCACCGCGTATTTCGACCACTGCCACATCCATGAATTGCGCGAAGGCTATTTCACCGCGGCCTCGACGCCGAAGGACGCGCCCTACGGTTACGTCTTCGCCGACTGCCAGCTGACCGGCGCGGAAGGGGCGCACGCCTATCTCGGCCGGCCGTGGCGCAATTTTGCGAAGACCATCTTCCTCCGCACCGAAATGTCCGCGGTGGTGCCGGCTGCGGGCTGGAATAACTGGAGCAAGCCGGACGCCGAGCTGACGACCCTCTACGCTGAGTTTGGCAGCACCGGCCCGGGCGCCAATGACGCGGCGCGCGTGAAGTGGGCCAAGCCGCTCACTGCCGCCGAGGCCGCCACGCTCACGCCGGCCAAGGTGTTGGCCGGCCACGACGGCTGGAATCCGCAGCCATGAAGGCGGCGCTCCGCCGGCTGCTGCTGGCCCTGCTGCCCGCCGCGGTGCTGGCGGTGGCGCCGGTGGCATCGAAGCCGCACATTGTTTTGGTGGGCGATTCGACGGTCAACGATCGCACCGGCTGGGGCGCGGGTTTCCGGCAGTTTGTCACCGACGACGCCACGGTCACCAACACCGCGCTCGGCGGCTGCAGCTCGAAGAGCTTTCGCGACGAAGGCCATTGGGAGCCGGCGCTCGCGCTGAAAGGCGACTATTACCTGATCCAGTTCGGCCACAACGATGAGCCGAGCAAGGGCCCCGAGCGCGAGACCGACCCGGCCACGACCTTCACGGCGAACATGGCGCGTTACGTCGACGAAGTCCGCGCGCAGGGCGGCCAGCCGGTCTTGGTGACTTCGCTCACCCGGCGGAATTTTGATCCGCCGTATCAGATGAGCCTCAGGCCTAACCTCGAGCCATACGTCGCGGCGGTGAAGCGGCTCGCGGCGGCGAAGAACGTGCCGCTGCTCGACCTGCACGCGCTGAGCGTCGCCTATTGCGAGAAAATCGGCCCGGCCGAAACCGCAAAGCTCAACCCGCCCAAGGAGGATGGCACACCGGACACGACCCACCTGGCGGATGAGGGGAGCGTGGTGTTTGCCCGGCTGGTGGTTGATGAATTGCGGCGGATCGTGCCCGCCCTCGTGCCGGTCCTGCGGGCCGAGCCCGCGCGCGGCGCGGTCCTCGTTAGCAACGTCGAATACGGCCGCGCCGGCGGCGAGGATCTGCTGCTCGATGTCAATGTGCCGGACGGCGGGGGACCGTGCCCTACCAGACCTCGCTTAATTTCCAGACCAAGCTCCGCGCGAATGGCGTGACCTGCGACCTGATCACGATCCCCGGTGCGCCGCACGGACTGTCAACCTGGGAGAAGTTTGCGCCGGACTACGCCGACCGCATGATCGCCTGGCTGCGCACGACGCTGAAGTAAGCGCAACCCACCCCATGAACAACGTATCCCGCCCGAGGCTCGCGCTCGGACTCCTTCTGGCCATGTTTTCAACCCACGTCCGCGCCGCGGCGCCCGCGTGGTCGGCTGACCTCGGCGACGGCACCTTCCGGAATCCGATCCTGCACGCCGACTACTCGGATCCCGATGCCATCCGCGTCGGCGACGACTATTGGCTGACGGCCTCCAGCTTCAGCCACGTGCCCGGGCTGCCCATTCTCCACTCGCGCGATCTCGTCAACTGGGAGCTGGTCGGCCACGCGCTGCCCCGGCTCGTCCCCGAGGACGTCTTCCGCACGCCACAGCACGGCAAGGGCGTGTGGGCGCCCGCCATCCGCCACCACGCGGGCAAGTTCTGGATCTATTATCCCGACCCGGACTTCGGCATTTACGTCGTGATCGCGACCGACCCGCGCGGCCCGTGGAGCGCGCCCGTGCTCGTGCACGGTGGTCGCGGCCTCATCGACCCGTGCCCGCTGTGGGACGACGACGGCCGGGTCTACCTGGTCCATGGTTGGGCGGCGAGCCGCGCCAATATTAAAAACGTGCTCACCCTGCTCGAGCTCGACGCCACGGGCACGAAGATCATCGACGACTTCGGCTGGATCATCAACGGCAACAAGCTGCCGAACTACACCACGCTCGAGGGCCCGAAGCTCTACAAGCGCAACGGGTGGTATTACATCTTCGCGCCCGCCGGCGGCGTGAAGCCGGGCTGGCAGTCGGTCTTCCGTGCCAAAAACATCCGCGGCCCCTACGCGGACCGCATCGTGCTCGCGCAAGGCAAGTCGCCCGTCAACGGCCCGCACCAGGGCGCACTGGTCGATACGCCATCGGGCGAGTCGTGGTTCCTGCATTTCCAGGATGTCGACGCCTACGGCCGCATCGTGCACCTGCAGCCGGTGAAATGGGTGGACGACTGGCCACTGATGGGCACGGGCGTGGCGACCGGGGCCGCGAAGGGCGAGCCGGTGCTCACCCACCGGAAACCCAATGTAGGGTCGGCGCTTGTCGCCGGACCAATTCTGGAACCCGCGACCAGCGACGAATTCAACGCACCGGCCCTCGGCCTGCAGTGGCAATGGCAAGGCAACCCGGGTGCGGACTGGGTTTCGCTCACGGCGAAACCGGGCGCACTCCGGCTCTTCGCCGAGCCCGAGCCGAAGCCGGGCAATCTCTACGATTCGCCGGCATTGCTGCTGCAGAAATTCCCGGCGCTGGAATTCAACGCGACGGCCGTCCTCGACGTCACGACCGCGGCGCAGACCGGACTCATCGTTTTCGGTTACGACTATGCGTGGATCGGCGTGCGTGACGGCCGGCTGGTGCAGGTCACGGTCATGAACGCCATGGGCAAGCCCGTCGCCACCGGGAAAACCGCGGCGGACAAAATCTCTGGCCCCGTCCATCTGCGCGTCGACGTGGCGGCGGGTGGCAAGTGCCGTTTCAGTTACAGCCTGGATGGGAAAGCCTTCACGCCGCTCGGCGAGCCGTTCACGGCCAACGTCGGCCGGTGGGTCGGCGCCAAGGTCGGCCTGTTTGCCGCGGGTGCGGCCGGCACGTCGGCGGATTATGACGCGTTTCTGGTCGGTTCTACCGCGAAGTAAAGTTTCCCCCGGGAGCCGGCATGTCATCTGAAATTAGGACAGGTCAGGCTGTCTCGGGGCTTGCGGTGGGACGCGTAAAACGGTCTCATGACCGTCCGCTGTTTCATAGGTGAAAACGCCGCGAGGGTGGCGCAGTTTCGCAACCCACTTTTTCAATGAGCAACCCTGATTATCTCAACCAACTGTTCGGACTAACTGGCAAGGTGGCCGTCGTCATCGGCGGCACCGGCGAACTCTGCGGCGCGATGGCCGAGGGTCTGGCCGGCGCCGGCGCCGAGGTCGTCCTCGTCGGCCGCAGCCTCGAAAAGGCCGAGGCCCGCCTCAAGAAGATCGCCACCGCAGGCGGCAAGGCGTGGTTCCACGCCGCCGAGGCCACCAGCAAGGCGGAGGTCGAGGGCCTGCGTGACGCCGTGCTCAAGCGCAGCGGCCGCATCGACATCGTGATTAACGGCGCGGGCATCAATTCCGCCACGCCGTTCTTCGACATCACCGAGGAGGAGTTCGACCGCATCGTGCGCGTCAACCTCAAGGGCGTGTTCCTCGGTTGCCAGGTTTTCGGCAAATACCTCGTCGAGCGCGGGCAGGGCGGCTCCATCATCAATCTCGGTTCCATGTCGGGCGTCGTGCCGCTGTCGCGCGTCTTCACTTACTCGGCCACCAAGGGCGCGGTGCACAACCTCTCCCTCAACCTCGCGCGCGAGTGGGCGCCGGCCAAGGTGCGCGTCAACGTCCTCGTCCCCGGCTTCTTCCCGGCCGAGCAGAACAAGAAGGTCCTCACGCCCGACCGCGTCGCGAACATCATGGGCCACACGCCGATGAAGCGCTTCGGCGAGGCGCGCGAGCTCATCGGCGCCACCCTGCTGCTCGCGTCCGACGGCGCGGGCTCGTTCATCACCGGCGAGGAGCTGATCGTCGACGGCGGCTACCACGCGATGACGATCTGAAGATCTGCCAGCACGAAACACACGAAAATAATCCCGCCCGACTTCCACCTTTCGTGTGTTTGGTGTATTTCGTGGTGACCCTCTGATTTTTCCATGTCCGCCCTCAATCAATTCCTCCTGAAAAACAACCTGCGCATCGCGCAGAATCCGTGCGTCAGTCCCGACTTCTGTCTCGACTGGCCCGCGCTGTCGGCCGACGTGAAGGCCGGCAAGGTCACCGAGTTCAAGAAGAGCCGCTTCGCCACGAAGGCCGGCGAGTTCACCCTCGTCGAGAACGCGACCGGTGACTGCGCGTGGAAACTTCACGCCGCCGCCTCGCCGCTGGCCGACGGCATCGCCCACGCGGGTGCGACCTACTTCCCGGCGTCCTGGAGCAATCTGCTCAAGCTGAAGAATCTCATCCAGGAGCAGGACGCAGCCTCGACGATCTTCCCGACCGGCGGCGCCAAGCTCGGCCGTTCCACGCTCGGCGTCGGCGCGCGCTTCACCACGCTGCACTGGCCGGCCGTTGAGTGGGCGATGAGCGCCCTCGAGGTGGGCATGACCGCCAACCAGAATTCCATCCCACGCGAGCTCGTCTATGACGTCGACGCCATGCTCGGCAACCGCCTCGACACCGTGCCGTTCCCTTTCATTGGCACCAACGTCCCCGAGGGCCACCAGGGCCAGAGCGTCGAGGGCATGAGCCACGGCTGCGTGCTCTCCAAGCTCAAGACCGGCTTCCACCACCGCAAGATCGCGTGGTCGTTCAACGCCGACCACCAGCCGATCGGCGGCAAGTTCGACGTCCGCGAGGACGCCTTGGTCAAGGGTTGCCTGCTCGCCAGCTACATCACGTTCGACCTCTCGCCCGAGCTCGCGCTCAACCAGCCGGCGAAGCTCGCCGACATCCCGGCCGACATCGTGACGAAAACCCGCGCGCGCGTCGCCGCCGCCGGTCTCAAGCTGGACGACCAGGCCTTCGCCAACCTGCTCTGCACCGTCTGGACGCCGATGCAGAAGATGAAGCGTCGCGACGAAAAATACGCCGCCGCCCGTGCCGCCGCCTTCACCACCGAGGTCGGCCGCAGTTATCTCCGCGAGCTTTCGATCGACGAGTTGCCCGGCCTGACCACACCCGAGACCACCGCCATCATGCTCGCGCTCTGCGAAGTGCTCGGCATGCCGGTCAACTTCGTGGCGCCGGCCTTCGGTTTCCAGAAGAACACGCCGTATCCGGACAACGCCGCGCTGAAGCAGCTCATCGAGGACCAGTGGGGCGTCTGCGCGAAATTCGGCGTCAGCATCGGTTTCCATTCCGGCTCCGGCAAATCCGCGGAGAACTACCAAGTCATGGGCCAGGTCACGGGCAGCGCGCTCGAGATCAAGACCAGCGGCCGCTACACCTACGAGATGGGCGTCGCGATCTCGCAGTCGAAGAACGCGGCCGACGCCGCCCTCTGGCGCGACTGGTATAAGTTCACCGTCGACATGTCCGTCGCCGGCGCGTTCAGCGCCGACGCCACCGAGCAGAAAATGGCGCGCATCTTCGTCACCACGTCGCTCGCCGCTCTCGGCAAGTCCGTTGACGTCTTCGCCTCACCCGCCAGCTGCCGTGCCGCGCTCGAGGCGCTGCCGCCGTCGGCCGAGCACATGATCTTCTTCGAATATAATTTCCTCTACGTGCTCGCCGCCGGCGGCAAGCCGGAGAAGTCCGCCCTCGGTGACCACACGCCCGCCGGTTACCAGCAACGCGCCCGCTTCTACGCGGTCAGCGCCGAGACGCGCCTGCTGTTCTCCAAACGCATCGCCGCCTACCTGATCTTCCTGGCCGAGAACACCGGCCTCGCCACCAAGGAACGCTGCGCCGCCACCAGCAAGCTGCTCGCGAGCTATACCACGCTCGAGGCCATGCTCGGCGACATCAGCCGCTGAGGTTTGGACAGAATGAACAGAATAGACAAAATGATCCGATCCCTGTCTGTCTCCTTTCTGTCCGAAATTTCTGATTCTGTTTCATTCGGTTAATTCTGTCTCAATCTTTCCCATGTCCCGCTCCTTCATTCACGACGACTTCCTGCTGCAGACCGACGCCGCCCGCGACCTGTATCACCACTTCGCGAAGGCCGAGCCGATCTTTGACTATCACTGCCACCTGCCGCAGGCGCTCATCGCGAATAACCACCAGTTCGCGGACCTGTCCGAGATCTGGCTGGGCGGCGACCACTACAAGTGGCGCGCCATGCGGGCCAACGGCGTGCAGGAGCGCGTGTGCACCGGCGACGCCACCCCGCGCGAGAAATTCGACGCCTGGTGCGCGGCCGTGCCGAACACCCTCGGCAACCCCCTCTACCACTGGTCGCACCTTGAGCTGAAGCGCTACTTCGGCATCGACGACATCATCAGCCCGAAGTCCGCCGACAGCATCTGGAAGCGCGCCAACGAGAAACTCGCCGGCATGCGCATCCACGACATTCTCGCGACCAACAAGGTCGCCGTCATCTGCACGACCGACGACCCGGCCGAGCCGCTGACGGACCACGCCCGCATCGCGAAGCTCGGGATCAAGACGAAGGTCTACCCGACGTTCCGGCCCGACAAGGCGCTCGGCGTCAATGCCCCCGCCGCCTACAACGCCTGGCTCGAGAAGCTCGGCGGCGAGGCCAAGGTGGCCATCAAGACCTTCGACGACCTGCTCACCGCGCTGAAGCAGCGCCACGACGACTTCCACGCCGCCGGCGGCCGGGTGTCCGATCATGGCATGGACACGGCGCTGGCCGAGCCCTGCACCCACGCCGAGGCCACGGCGATCTTCGCCGCTGCCCGCAGCGGCCAGGCCGCCTCGCCCGCCGACTGGGCGAAGTTCGGTTCCTATCTCATGTTGGAGTTCGGCCGCTGGGACGCGAAGAAAGGTTGGACGAAGCAGCTGCACCTCGGCGCCCTGCGCAACACCAACACCCGCCTGCTCAAGGCCCTCGGGCCCGACACGGGCTTCGATAGCATCGGCGACTTCAACCAGACGCGCGCCCTCGGCCGCTACCTCGACGCGCTCGACACGACCGGCGAGCTGCCGCGCACCGTGCTCTACAACCTGAACCCGGCCGACAACTACGCCTTCGCGACGATGGCCGGAAATTTTCAAGACGGCTCCGTCGCCGGCAAGGTGCAGTTCGGTTCCGGCTGGTGGTTCCTCGACCAGAAGGAGGCGATGGAATGGCAGATGAACGCGCTCGCCAACCTCGGCCTGCTCAGCCGCTTCGTTGGCATGCTCACGGACTCGCGCAGCTTCCTCAGCTACACGCGCCACGAGTATTTCCGCCGCGTGCTGTGCAATTTTCTGGGCGGCCTGATCGAGCGCGGCGAGATCCCGGCGGACCGGGAGCACGTTGGCGGCATGGTGAAATCCATCTGCTTCGCCAACGCCCGCGCCTACTTCCGTCTCGGGCTCGACCCCTCTTTCGCGGGTTAGCTTCGGAGGGCCCGGCCCGCTTACGCGGGCTGAGCCGCCGCGAGGGCCAGGGCGCGCGGGAAGAGCACGTTGTTCTCCTTGTGCACGTGGCGGTGGAGGTCGCTTTCGAATTCCTCCAAGCCTCCGAGCAGCGCGCGGTGGGTGTTGCAGGCCTCGGCGTTGGGCGTGAAGCCGTCGGTCAGCAGGCGCAGCTTGGCGGTCAGGTTGCCGGCGGACTCGTGCTCGGCCTCCATCTGCCGGATGGGATTGGCGATGGAACCGCAGGGAAATCCATCGGCCGCGCCGGCCTCGATCTCGCGGACCAGCGGGAAGAGGATCTTCTCCTCCTTGCGCATGTGGTCGGTCATCTCGGCGGCGAGGGTGTTCACGGCCGCGGCCACTTCCGGCAGCCGGCCGTCGCGCCAGCCGTGCTTGGCGGCCACCCGGTCGGCCATCTCCACGAGGCGGGGCAACTCGGCTTTCAGGTAGGCGTGATGGGTGGCCTCGATGTGGTCGGCGAGCTGGCCAAGGCCCATGGCCGCGGCATCGACCTCGGCCGGACCGGCGGCCAGGGCGGCGGCGGTGGAATCGAGCAGGGCGAGCGTGGTCGGCACGTCGAGCCCGCGGCGCTGGCAAGCGGCGGCGAGCGTCTGCTTGCCTCCACAGCAGTAGTCGATGCCGAGGCGCTCAAAGAAGCGGGCGAGCAGGGGCCGGGCGGCAACGAGCGCGCCGATCGTGGATTCCGGGGTGATGGCAGCGGACAAGGTGGTGGAGGACATGTCCGCAGTATCGCACAACCCGGGGCCGCCAGCCTTGAGCCAGGTCAAGCCTCGCCCAGATTGTGCCGGAGCATGGCGGCGAGCGGGGCGGGGTCGTGCACCGTGATGGTCCGGGCCGCAACCGTGATTAGCTTTCGGTCGCGCAACCGGGCCAGCGTGCGGGACAGCGTCTCGCTGCTGGTGCCGAGCTCGGCTGCCAGCACGCGCTTGGTGCCGGGCAGCTTGATGACGCCGCCATGGGCGGTCCGGCCGTGCTTCACGAGCCAGTTGAGCAGGCGGGTCTCCACGTCCTTCAGGGTAAGGTCGTCGAGCATGCCCACCAGGACACGCAGATGGGCGCTCATCGAGCCCAGCATGCGCAGGGCGAGATCAGGCCGTCGGCCGATGAGGTCGAGCACCGGCGCCTTGGGCAGCAGCAGAATGGTGCTCGCCTCGACCGCGCGGGCGTCGGCGGGGTAGCCGGTGGGCGAGGCGAGGGCGGCCTCGGCAAAGGATTCGCCGGCGCGGAAAACGTGGATGACCTGCTCCTTGCCCGCGGCGCTGACGCGGTGGACGTTGATGGCGCCGCTTTGCATCACGTAGAAACCGCGCGAGGCCTCGCCCTCGTGGAACAGGTAGTCGCCCTTGGCCAGGGTGATCGGGCTGGCGAACGAGGCGATCAGCTGCAGGTCCTCACCCGAGAGACTCGAGAAGATCTGGCAGCAACGCAGGCTGCCGGTGAGGCCGGTGAGCTTGAGGTCGGCGGGGCGGGGCATCGTCCGGGCATTGGATAGCGGCGCCGGGCGCCTGTCGCGTGCAAAATGCCGCGAGATCCGCTCCCGGGGACAATTTATGCGCAAAGATTGCGGTCTTAAAGCAACGGGTGGTTAGCGGCCGCGGGCCGGATCGGGTATGCTGCCGCTTTTCCTTTCCATGATCCATTCCGCTCCCACCCAAGCCCAAAAATTTCCCACCGCCCGCCGTTCCGCCCACGCCGCCATCGCACCCGTCGACCGCTGTGTGGTCAAACGCGACGGCACCACCGTCGCATGGGACTCTGCCAAGGTCGCTCGCGCCGTGGCGCTGGCTTTCTTCGAGGTGGCCCACGGCACCACGGACAATCCTGAGCGTGACAACCTGGCGAGGCACTACGGGCTGGAGGCGGCCACCTTCGTGAAGGTCCGGCACATCACCACCCGGGTCGAACACATGCTGGAGCTCTTCTATCGCGCGGGCCGGCACCCCACGATCGAGCAGATCCAGGACAACGTCGAGAAGGCCATCGCCGCCGAGGGCGAGTGGGCGGTCGCCCGTGCCTATATCGTCTACCGCGCCGGGCAGGCGGCCCGCCGACTCAACCACTATGCGGAGAACGGCCTCGCCGACTACATCGCCCTCGCCAAATACGCCCGCTACCGCCCCGACCTCGGCCGGCGCGAGCTGTTCGATGAGGCGGCCCGGCGCGTGCAGGCGATGCACCGGCGGTTTTTCCATGATCGACTCGACCGGGTGCTGCCGAATCC
This sequence comes from Opitutus sp., assembly GCA_025361365.1. Lineage (GTDB taxonomy): Bacteria > Verrucomicrobiota > Verrucomicrobiia > Opitutales > Opitutaceae > Lacunisphaera. Next base: position 18,267 of record JANYAM010000194.1, read on the forward strand.
CGGCGAAGATTCTCCCGTGGCCCCGGCGGACCGGGCCCGGCTCGTCGCCGCCCTGAGTGGCGGCAGCCTGGGCCTCGCCCTCGACCGGGCGTTTGCCGCCGTGGTGGCCAAGTCGGTGCTGCCCTCGATGCGGTCGCTCCAGTTCGGCGGCGAAGCGATCCTGCGCAACCACGCCCGGCTCTTCAACTGCTCGTTCAGCCCGGTGGACCGGCTGGAATTTTTCCGCGAATACCTCTTCCTCCTGCTCGCCGGCACTGGCTGCGGTTTCTCGGTGCAGCGCCACCATGCCGGCCGGCTCCCAGCGCTGCCCGTCCGAGGTGACGAGATGGAGCTGCCCGTCGTGCACCACGCGATCGCCGATACCATCGAGGGCTGGGCCGACGCGCTCCACCTGCTCGTGCGCAGCCACTGGGAGCGCTTCAAGGTTGAGTTCAACTACTCCGGGGTCCGCCCGCGCGGCAGCCAGCTGCGCACCTCCGGAGGCAAGGCGCCCGGCCACCTGCCGCTCAAGTCGGCCCTGCTGGACATCGAGGCCGTGCTCGCCGGCGCCGCCGGCCGCCAGCTGCGCCCGGTCGAGCTCTACGACATCTGCATGTTCGCCGCGCGCTCCGTCCTCAGCGGCGGCATCCGCCGCTCGGCCACCATCTGCCTGTTCTCGCCCGACGACCAGGAGATGATGGACGCCAAGACCGGCGACTGGTTCACCAAGCACCCCCAGCGGTCCGCCTCCAATAATTCCGCCGTCGTGCCGCGCGCCAGCGGCGACGACCGGCTCTTCCGCAAGCTGTTCGCCGCGCAGCGCGAGTTCGGCGAGCCGGGCTTCTATTTTTCCGACGATCCCGAGTATGGTTGCAACCCATGCTGCGAGATCGGCCTGCATCCCGTCGTGGGTGGCGAACTCGATGACGAGGCCGAGGTGGCGCGGCTGCGCGCGCTCGGCTACACCGGCCCGGTGGCCGCGGGCACCGGGCTCAGCGGCTGGCAGATGTGCAACCTCAGCACGATCAATGGTGCGGCGCTCACCGACGCAGACGATTTCCTCACCGCCTGCATCCACGCCGCCGTGCTCGGCACCTTGCAGGCGGCCTACACCGATATTCCCTACCTCGGGCCGGTCACCCGCTACCTCAACGAACGCGACGCGCTGCTCGGCGTCTCGATCTGCGGCTTCATGGACAACCCGGACCTGCTGTTCGACCCGGCGCTGCTCGAGCGCGGCGCCCGGCTGGCGCGCGCGGCGAACCGGATCGTGGCGGCGGCCCTCGGCCTCCGGCCGGCGGCCCGGGTGACCTGCGTGAAGCCCGAGGGCACGGCCTCGCTGCTGCTCGGCGCGGCTTCCGGCATCCATCCGCACCACGCCCGGCACTACTTCCGCCGCGTGCAGGCCAACCGCCGCGATCCCGTCTACCGGCACTTCGCCGCGGCCAATCCGCACCTGACGGAGACCTCCGTCTACCGGCCCGACATGGACGATGTCCTGACCTTCGCCGTCGAGGCGCCGGCCCACGCCATCCTGCGCGACGAAATCGGCGCGCTGGAGTTCCTCCGGCTGGTGCAGCGCGTCCAGCAACACTGGGTGCTGGCGGGGGAGGCGGAATCTTCCCGTTCGCCGGGCTTGCACCACAACGTCTCACACACCTGCACCGTGAAGCCCGGCGAATGGGACACCGTGGCCGATTTCATCTGGCGGCACCGGGCCGGTTTCACCGGCGTCGCGCTGCTCGGCCACGACGGCGACAAGCGCTACCCGCAGGCCCCGCGCGAGGCGGTGGCGACCGAGGACGACGTGGCGAAATGGAACCGGCTGAAATACCAGGCGGTAGATTACACGCAGCTCGCCGAGTCCACCGACGAGACCGCACTCAAGGATGTCGCCGCCTGCGCCGGCGGCGCTTGTGAGCTCACGTGATCCGGCCATGAAAAAACTGCAATCGGCCGGAGCCGACCCGATCGGGCAGTTCGGCGAATGGTTTGCCATCGCCGCGCGCGCGGGTGTGCCCGAGCCCACGGCGATGGCCGTGGCGACGGCCAGCGCGGACGGCATGCCCAATGTCCGTATGCTCCTGCTGAAGGGCTACGACCAGCGCGGCTTCGTCTTCTACACCAATCTGAGCAGCCCCAAGGCGGCGGAGCTCACCGCCAACCCCCGGGCCGCGCTGTGCTTCTATTGGAACCAGATCGGCCGCCAGGTGCGCGTCGTCGGGCCGGTGGAGCGGGTGACCGACGCGGAGGCTGACACCTACTTTGCCTCGCGGCCGCGGCTCAGCCAGCTCGGCGCCTGGGCCTCGCACCAGTCGCAGCCGATGGCCGACTCGTTCGAGCTGGAGCGCAATTGTGCGGCCGCCGCGTTGCGTTTCGGCGTCAGCACGGTGCCGCGCCCGTCGGGTTGGTCAGGTTTCCGTGTCGTGCCGGCGACGATCGAGTTCTGGCACGAGAAACCCTTCCGGTTGCACGAGCGCGTCCGCTTCACCCGCGCCCGGGGCGCGTGGAGCGCGCAGCGGATCTTTCCCTGACCGGTCAGCCCTTCGGCGGCGTGGCCTGCGTGATGAGGATGGTCAGGTCCGCGAGGGCACGGACCGCGTGGGGCAGTTTCGGTGGCATATGCAGCAGGTCGCCGGCTCCGAGTCGTTGCTTGCGGTCGGGAAAAGTGAACTCGCACGCGCCGGCCAGCACCTGGACGAGGGCGCGCGCCGGCGTGGTGTGCTCGGAAAGTTCCTGCCCGGCGGCGAAACGAAAAAGGGTGAGGCGCAGGCCCGGCGCCGTGAGCACGGCCTGGCTGACGATGCCGTGGGCGACGCTTTGGGTGGGCGTCAGCAGCGGGCAGACGGCAGCCTGGTCAGGCGGAAGCAGGGCGGTGGACATAAGTTATTCCCTCCAGAAGTTGACCGCCCAGGCGCCGTCCGCGCGGCGTTCCATCGTCGAGGCAAAGCCCTCGCTCCGCAGGAGCTCGATGAGCGGCGCGGGCATGAACGGCGCGACGATGGTCACGCCTTCGCCCGGCTTGAGGGCGTCGACCTTGGCGCGGATCAGCGGGAAGGGTTCCTCGCCGCGGGCCAGGTTGGGCCGGACATCGCAGAGCTTGAATTTGGAGACGGACATGAGCGTGAGCCTATAACGCGAACTCCACCTGCGCCCAGATTTTCCGCACATCGGGCTGGGTGGTGTTGCCGCGCCGGAAATCGGCATATTTCAGCAGCCCGGTGCACCGGGGGCCGAACTTGCGGGAGAGTTGGAGATTGAACTCGGTGCCGAGCCGCGTGGCGCCGGTAGCACTCTCATACCAGTGGCCGACGGCGACCAGCGCCACGGCGCCGGGCAGCGGCGCGCCGAGCTTCACATAAGTGTCCCGCAGGCCGGTGGCCGGGGTGGCGAGGAAGAGGTCCGCCCAGCCGTTGAAGGCATGCAGCGTGGCGAGCGGGGTCTTAAAGCCGGTGCCGTGGTCCGAGCCCAGCACCTCGTAGCCCACCGTGAGCCCGCCCGGCTTGGCGGACAGGCCGGTTTCCAGCAGAAAATAATTGGCCGAGTAATTGAGCTGACTGGAGCCGTAGTCGGTCTGGTGGGCGGCTTCGAGGCGATAGGCCAGCGTGAGTTCGGGTGAGAGTTTCGCCTTCCCGGCAAAGCTGGCGCCATAAGTGGCGCAGGAATTGGCGGCGGCGGGCGGCTTGAAATCGAGCAGGTAGGCGTAGCCGGTGAGCGTGCCGCCGGGCAGGCCGGCGTAGCTCGCATTCAGCAAGTGCGAGTCCGAGTGCCAGTAGCCCTGGGGATGCCGGTCGCCGAACACCCGGTTGATCCGGTCGAGGTAGGCGTAGGTCAGGACGGTCTTCTCGAGCGTTTTGTCCTGCACGACGATGGCGTCGAAGGTCTGCATGTCCTGCCTCCAGCCCGAGTCGCCGACGAAGCGGGCGTTGTCGAGGACGAGGCGCTGCCGGCCGAGCGTCGCGGTGGTCCCGCCGTAGGTGTAGGCCAGCCAGGCCTGGTTGATCTCGGTCAGTTCGGGATCGGCCACCACTGCGCGGCCGGTGCCGCCGGGATTCAGGCCGGCCTGACTGTAGCAGTCACCGTCGGGCGTGGCGATGTTTTCGCCTTCCAGCAGCGCGGTCCACCCGTGGAAGGGCGCCGGGCTGAGGCCGAGCCGGGTGCGCACGGTCAGCGCCTCGGCGTCGCGCAGGCCGGTCTGTTGGACGTCCTCGTAGCGCAGGCGGACGTTGAGCGAGAGCGTGGGGCCGGCGGGCGCCGCGTTGAGCGGAGCGGTGGCGGCCAGCAAGGTGGCGAGGGACAGCGGGAGAAACTTCATCGGCGGGAGGATTGCCGTCAGCCTACTCCCTCAGGGCGATCCGCGCCTTGACGTGGGTCAAGCGTCGCCGATTCAGTTCCGGGCCGCGGCCGCCAGCGCGGCGGCGGCCTCGTCGAGGCCGCCCTGCAGCCCGGTGCGTTGGTGGATGATTTCGCCCTGCGGGTTGAGGATCGTGATCAGGTTGGAATGGGAGAAGGCGCCGTCGGCCTCCTGTTTGTATTTCACGCCGAGGAGCGCCGCGAGTTCGCGCACGGCGTCGTTGCTGCCGTGCAACAGGGTCCACTGGGCGTCGAGCCCGCGCTGGCCCCGATAGGCCGCGAGGGCGGCGGGCGTGTCGCGCGCCGTGTCGAAGGAGACCAGCACGAACGCGGCCCGCTCGCGGATCCCGGCCGGAAGCTTTTCCCTGATAGCCTGCATGTCGCTCACGATGAGCGGGCAGGCGTAGCCGCAGGAGGTGAAGAACATCGCGAGCACGACGGGGCGGCCACGCAGCGCGCCGAGCGCGAACGGCTGCCCGGCGTCGGTGGTGAAGGTGACGTCGGTCTGATAGAGCGAGGCCGCGCTGAACGGAGCCGCGGCCATGGCCGCGCAGCAGGCGTCCTTTTTTCCGGCAGGCGGGGTTTCGGCGCCCAGGGCGAGCGTGGCGCAAAGCAGGAACAGGGCGGTGGTTTTCATGGCAGGTCCTTGGCGCAGCGGAAGCCGAGCGAGGTCGTGGTGTTGTTGGCCTTGAGGGAGGAGCGCAGGGCCTGGCGCATGAAGGCGGCGTAGTCCGTCGGGTCCTTGGCTCCGACGGTGCCGGCGCCGCAGAAGAGATCGCGCTCGAGGCCGGTGTCGCCCCGCGACTCGCCGGTGACCATGGCAGTGTTGAAATCGTCGACCCATTCCCAGACGAGCCCGTGCAGGCCGCGCACGCCGAGATAATTGGCCCGGGCCGTGGTGGCGTCGGCGAGAACGGCCGGCACCGGGCGGGCGAGCCAGGCGTAGAGGTCGCGTTGCAGGGCCTCGTCGGTCCGGCCGGCGGGCTGCGTGTAGCCGGCGGCGGCGGCGAGTTCCCACTCGGCCGTGGTGGGCAGGCGCTGACCGAGCCAGCGGGCGTAGGCGCGGGCGGCGAACCACGACACGCGGACCACCGGGGCTCCCGGCGGGGCCTTCGGGCCCGGCTCAAGGTCGCCCGCCCAGTGTTCCAAGTAGGACGAGTCGGCAAAGAGAGGGCTGACTTGCGAGCGGCGCCACTTCGGGTTGGCCGTGACGAACGCCAGGAACTCGGCGTTCGTGACCGGCTTTTCGTCGAGCAGGAACGCGGCAACCGGCACCGCGGCGGCGTCCTTGGTCGTGCGGAGCAACGGCGTGTAGACGCCGGCCGGAATGGTCACCAGCTTCGCGTCCAGCCTGGCGAAGGCCACGGACCCTCCCGCCAGCAAACTGAGCGCGAGCACGCCGAGTCGGAAGGAAGGAAGGAAGTTCATGGCGCGGGCGGGAACGGCCTAGTGGTTCTGGTTGCGCAGGGCCTTGACCTGGTCGCTAGTGAACGCGTCGCCCTTGTTGCCCCAGGTGTTGTAGACGTAGGTCAGCACATCGGCCACCTGCTGGTCTGTCAGCACGGCTTCCTGCGGAGGCATGGCGCTGTTGATGATCTGGCCGTTGACGGTGACGGGGCCGGTCAGGCCCTTCAGCACGATGCGGATCGCCCGGTCGCGGTCGGCGAGCAGGAAATCGGAGCCGGCGAGCGGCGGGAAGGCCAGGGGCAGGCCCTTGCCGTCGGGCTGGTGACAGGCGAAGCACAGGCCCATGTAGACCTGCTTGCCCTTCTCGGCCTGCATTTCCTTGGTCAGGCCGGCAATGGCGGGGTTGGACTTGATCTCGGCGGCGATCTGCTTCTTCAACTCGGCCTCGCGCTTGGCGGAATCGGAACCCGCGTCCGCCTGGGCTCCGAGGTAGACGGCATCGATCTCCTTGCCGGAGTAGATCACGCGATTGGGTTCGCCGGCCACCTTGAGCATGCCGAGGGCGCCCTTGTTGAAGGCGCGGGTCAGGGAGTGGTCGACGAGAATGAACGTGCCCGGGACATCCACCTTGAACTCCACCGCGCAGGCGCCGCCGCTGGGCACGAGAGTGGTCTGCACGTTGCGGTTGGGCAGGCTGAGGCCGGCCTCCGGGTAGACCTTGTCGAAGATTTCGCCGATGATGTGGAAGGAGGACGTCAGGTTTGGTCCGCCCACGCCGAAATAGATGCGCACGTGCTCGCCGACGTTCGCCGTGATGGCCTTGTCGCCCACGAGCGAGCCCACGGCGCCGTTGAACACGACATACGGCGGACGCTCGTCGATGGCCTTGCCCATGTCGAAGGACTGCATGCCCTCCTCGCCGTATTTGCCGGTGGTGTAGAACTCACCCTGCATCACGTAGTATTCCTTGTCGACTGGCGGCAGGCCGTCCTTGGGCTCGACGAGGATTAGGCCATACATGCCGTTGCCGATGTGCATCGGGACCGGCGCGGTGGCGCAGTGGTAGACGTAGAGGCCGGGATTGAGCGCTTGGAAGGTGAACTGCGAGCTGTGGCCCGGCGCGGTGAACGTCGACGCAGCGCCGCCGCCGGGACCGGTGACAGCGTGGAGGTCGATGTTGTGCGGCAGCTTCGAGGAGGGGTGGTTGTTCAGGTGAAACTCCACGACGTCGCCCTCGCGGATGCGGATGAAGGAGCCCGGCACGCTGCCGCCGTAGGTCCAGAAGGTGTATTCGACGCCATCGGCCAGGCGGGCCACGACCTCGCGGATCTCGAGGTTCACGACGACGCGCGCCGCATAAGTGCGGTGGATCGGCGGCGGCACGTGCGGCGGTGAAGTGAGGATCGCCTGCTCGACGGGCAGGTTGACGATCTCAGGAGGCAGAATGACGGGACCCTGGACGTCGGTCGGGCCCTCGTTGGCGCGAACGAAGGTGGTCGTGAGCAAAGCAGCAGCCAGGGCGAGCCCGGCCACCGCGACGGCGGATAGAATGCGTGGATTATTCATGGCGGTCTGGTTCATAGATTAGCGGGAAAAGGGCGGGTTGGCGTGGCGGGGGTTGTCAGGGTCTGCGCATTTCTTGTCATCAGCATTAGGTGGCAGCATGGGTCAGCCAAGATAAGCACTGATGATGGCCCCGATGTAGGCGGTCCCGAGCAGGGCCTCGAAGAGGCCAATCCGCCGCGCCGGCCAGGCCGGACGAAACGGACTGGCGAACCAAAGCGAGCGGGCGAACAGCCCCCACGCGGGGAGCGCGGCCCAGGGGGGCAGCAGTGAGCGGGCGCTGAGCAGGGTGAGAACGGACGCGGCCCCGGCGGCCCCAAGCACGGGGAGCAGCAAACCGCCGCGTCCGCCCTTGGCCCGGCGCAGGCTCGTGCGCACCAGGAGCACGGTGGGCACGCTGCGGGTGAGGGCGACGGCCGCCAGCGTCAGGGCGGGCCCCGCCGGCCAGCCCGCGAGCGTGGCCAGGGCTGCCGGCACGAGGGCGAACGCCGCGCTGCCCGCGACCTCGGCCGCGGCGTCGCGTGAACCGTTTTGCGCGTCAAACCAGGCGAACAGCCCCGCGAGCGGGGCGGCCAGCAGCAACGGCCAGAGCGGCGCGATCCCGCCCAGCACGTAGACGACAAAAAGCCCGGCGATCCCCAGCGCGGAGAACAACACGACTGTCTCCCGGGCCGTGCGCCGGCGCGCGGCATCGGCGGCGGCCAGGGCCTTGCAGGGCCGGCGCGCGAAAAAACCGGCCAGCGCCGTCACCGTGAGCGCACCACCCGCGGAAGAGGGGGCGATGAACAGGCCCAGCAACAGCGGCTCGAGGACCAGCGACCAGGAGCCGTGCTCCTTGGGCAGAAAAACCGTCGTCGCGGTCGTCGCCGCGGCGGGCGGGCGGGCGGGGAGCGAGCCGGGGATGGAGGCGAGAAGGGCGGTGCCTTGCATGCCCGCAGTATCGGCGCAAACGCCGGCCACCGCCTTGACCTGCGTCAAGGGCCGGGTGAAATCCCCGCGGGCGTTCCGTCAAAGCAGCCGGTGGTCGCGCGCCCAGCGCACGAACTCCTGCTCGAGCTGGTCGAAGGACTCGATGACGAACAGAGTGTCCTGGAAGTGCCAGATGTCGTAGGGCTGCGCCGCGAGCGTCTCGGGCCGGTAGACGACCTTCTTCACCTTGTCGGTAAGACTGTGCTGGGTCTCGCCGGAGGAGGAGATGATGCCGTTGCCGTAGATGCGGAGGCCGCCGGGATTCTTGATGAGGCCGAACTCGACGGTGAACCAGTAGATGCGCGTCAGGCCCTCCTCGACGGCGGGATCCTTGCACGCCAGCGCGGCCTGGCCGATCTTCTGGTAGAAGTTGGCGAAGCGCGGGTGCATGATCATCGGCGTGTGGCCGTAGATGTCATGGAAGCAGTCGGGCGCCGGCGTGTAGTCGAGCTCGGAGCGGGCGCGGATGTAGTCGGTGCAGGGGAAGATGCGGCGCGCGAGGTAGGAAAAGAAATCATGCGCGTCAAGCAGGCCCGGCGTGCGGGCGATCTGCCAGTTGGTCGCGGCCTGCAGCTTGCGCGACACGTCGGCAAGGGAGGGGATGCGGTCCGGCTCCAATTTGAGCGCGGCGAGGCCGGTGAGGAATTCGTCGGCAGCGCGGCCGGGCAGGAGTGCCTCCATGCGGGCGTAGAGCGTCCGCCAGACATCTTGTTCATCCGCGGTGTAGGCCGGATACTGGCACTCCGCGCCGACGGGCAGCGGTGCCGTCAGCTTGTGCGGGATGCAACGCGGATCATCCGCCCCGGTGCCGGCCGGGGAGGGGGCGGGAGTATTCTGCATGACGGGCAATGTGCCCGGTTCCGCCGCGGAATCCACGGCAAAGCCTCCAATTAGGCTGAAAGGAGTAGCGGGGACGACTACGCTCCGCCCCAAGGCGGGATGGTCTCGCCGGGCTTCGGCGGCGGACCTGGGGGGACGATCGGCCGCGGCTTGCGGCGATCGGAGCCGTCCCATTGGGCCGGCGGCGTCACCAGAGTCTCGGCGAGGTGCAGTGGGAGGCGGGCGATGACGGATAGCAGCGGCAGGGTCGCGAGCAGTGCGAGCGCGGAGGTGTTGGGCGTCAGACCGCCAAACGCGGCGGCCGAGATCGCCATGATCAGGATGGCGGCCCAGACGAGCGCGCTGGCGAGGCCGGGCCAGGCGATGAGCTTCAGCCAGGTGCGCGCGGGCCGGCGCGAGCGCCAGAGCGGCATCGCGGTGAGTCCCAGCACGGTGCCGAAGAGCACGATGCCGGGCCACCCCCCGGCGAGGATGGTGCTGAAAGTGAACAGGAAGGCGTCGGGCAGGCCGAAGACCTTGGTCACGAAGAGCCCGAGCTTCACGTTGGCGTTGGGCGCCGAAAACATGTCGTCGCGGTCGTAGAGGCTGGAGAAGCGGCCCGCCTCGATCTGCCGGTAGCGCTGGAGGTAGGCCGCGATGCGCTGCTCGTAGAGCGCCGGGTTGGCGGCGCGCAGCCGGGAGCCGCGCGGGATTTGCGGCACGCCGTCGAACACACCGGTCACCTCCGGGTAGGCGCGGCGCAGGGCTTCCCGTTCGGCGGTGACGTTGAAGGGCGTGCCCCAGCTGAGCGGGGCCCAGCCGTATTCGCTCTCGCGCAGCCGGCTGGCGAAGGTGCGGGCCAGCGCGAGCGGGTGCTGGTCGAGCGCCACGCCGGAGAGCCGGTAGTTGAAATTGGTCCAGCCCGCCTCGAAGGAGGAGGACGCGGCCGTCAGGCCCCAGATCACGGCCCCGCCGGCGACCAGCAGGACGAGGCCGAGCTTGAGCGCCCGCGCCAGCTCCCGGCGGAGCCAGGGGGCGAATTTCTCGTTGGAAATGCCTGTCGACTTGATCGAACGCATGCGGGTGTGGGGAAGAGCAAGACAGGCCCGGGGCCGGTTGTCACGCCCGGGCGTCAGCGGTTGAGCAGGGCGGCGACGCGGGTGCGGCCGCGCACACTGAGCTTGGCGAAGATGGCGGCGAGCTGGGTCTTGATGGTGAGGGGGCTGCGCCGCAGCTCAGCGGCGATCTCGGCGGTGCGCAGGCCCTCGCGCACGCGCATGGCCACCTCGCGCTCGCGCTCGGTCAGCCGGGCGAGCAGGGCCACGGCGCCGGGAGAGAGCTGGCGGTCGCGGTCGCCGCGCGGGCGGCGGTAGTCGAGCTGGATGTGGAACGCCGGCGCGGCCGCGCCGGGGGCGGGGTGCAGCTTGATGCGGGCGTGCAGGCCGCGGGTGTTGTCGCTCACGACCTTGGTCGGCGCCGGACTCTGCTCGGCCGCGAGCTCGCGACAGGCCTCCGTCAGTGCCTCGGGCACGCGGAACGAATTGCGGGCGCGCAACGCGGCGGCGTGGCGTTCGCCGTGGTTCCACACCGCGCAGGCCCGCGCCGCCTCGCCGTTGAACCAGAGCGGGCGGCCGCCGGCATCGAGCAGCAGCAGGCCGACGGGCACGTCCTCCAGCATCGCGAGCACATGGTCCAGGAGGGGCGGCTGGGCGTGGGGGTGGAGCATAGGCTGAACGGAGTAAATGGCCGCCGGGCCGGCGGGCGCAAGGCCGTTTACTCCGTCCGGCGTATGGCCCGGGGGAGGGCAAGGAGGTAGAGTGGGTTCATGGCTGGCGTTTCCGCCCGCCTCACCTTCCACGCATGAGTCGCACTTTTTTTGAAAAACCCGTCGAGCGCAAAACCGGCGTGAACCCGCTCGGCCTGCGCGGTTTCGACCACATCGAGTTCTATGTCGATAACGCCGACCAGTGGCGCGACTTCTTCGTCAAGAAATACGGCATGACGACCCGCGCCTACGGCGACAACTCGACCGGGCTCGCCGGCCGCCGGGCGCACGTGGTCGGCCAGGGCCGCGTCAACTTCGTCGTCAGCGAACCGCAGGGCACCGGCCCCGCGGCGGATTTCCTGCGCGCGCATTTGGAGAAGCACGGCTGCGGCGTGCGCGACGTGGCCTTCAAGGTGAAGGACGCCGCGCACGCCTTCACCGAGGCCCAGCGCCGCGGAGCGAACGCCGTGCGCGCGCTCTACGCGGACGCCAACATCGCCCACGCCGCCATCGCGGCCTACGGCGACACGATCCACAGCTTCGTCGAGCGGAAAGGCCACGGCGAGTTCATGCCGGGCTTCGTCAACGTTCCCGGCGGCATTGACGACCGCGAGATCAACTTCGCCATGATCGACCACGTCGTGGCCAACGTGGAGTCGATGGACGAGTGGGTGACCTACTACGAGCAGGTGTTCGGCTTCGACCTGTTCATGCACTTTGACATCAACACCGGCCGCTCCGCGCTGATGTCCAAGGTGGTCAGCTCGACCGACGGCTGGGTGAAGCTGCCGATCAACGAGCCTTCGTCCGCCAACTCGCAGATCCAGGAGTTCCTCGACCAATACAACGGCGCCGGCGTCCAGCACATCGCGCTGCTCACCCCCGACATCACCGCGACGATCGACGAGATGCGCAAGATGGGCCAGGAGTTCCTTGACGTGCCGGACAGCTATTACGACGGCAGCTTCGACGAGCGCGTCGGCAAGATCCAGGAGAACAAGGACGACCTGAAGAAGCTCAAGATCCTCGTCGACCGTGACAACGAGGAAGGCTACCTGCTCCAGCTTTTCACCAAGTGCGTCTTCGCGCGGCCGACGCTTTTCTTCGAGGTCATCCAGCGACGCGGTCGCTCGATCGGCTTCGGCGAGGGCAACTTCCGCGCGCTGTTCGAGGCCATCGAGCGCGAGCAGGCCCGGCGCGGCACACTCTGAATCAGAGGACAGAAAACAGATGACAGAGCACAGAACTACTCTGGCCATCTGCTCCGTCCTCTGTAATCTGTCCTCCGTCCTCTGATACCCCCATGCCCCAATACCTCCAGCTCGGCGCGCTGCCCCGGAAACATCACATCAAGTTTCCGCGCGAGACCGCGGCGAGCTACAAGGGCGAGGGCCTGCACTACGAGCATGTCGTCACGACCGAGGGCTTCGATCGCGCCTACAGCATCCTTTACCACCTGAAGCCGCCGACGCGGGTGAAGAGCGTCGAGTTGTTCAAGGAGTTCGCGCTCAAGCCCGGCGCACCCACGCCGCTGCGCCACCATCATTTGAAATCCGCGGCGATGGTCCGGGCGGGCGATCCTTACACCGGCCGCGTGCCGTTGATGTTCAACGCCGACATCGGTGCCTATCGCTGCCGGCCCGCGACCGCGATGGCGGCGGGCTATGATTTCTACCGCAACGGCCAGAGCGACGACGTGATCTTCGTCTGGGCCGGCGGCGGCTGGCTCGAGTCGCAATACGGCCGGCTCCGCTACAAGCAGGACGACTACGTCGTCATCCCGCGCGGCACCATCTACCGCCTCGTGCCCGACGACATCGCCAAGGAGGACTACCTCATCATCGAGTCCACGCACCCGGTCCGCATCCCCGAGCGCTACCTGCACAAGGAAGGCCAGATCCGCATGGGCGCGCCCTACAGTGAGCGCGACTTCCACGGGCCGACGGAGATCATCGCGCAGGACAAGGAAGGAGACTTCGCGGTGCTGACGAAGGACCGCACACGTTTCACGAAAAACATCATGGCCGGCCACCCGCACGATGTCGTGGGCTGGGACGGCTACCTTTATCCGTTCACGTTCAACGCGAATGATTTTGAGCCGCTCACCGGCACGGTCCACCTGCCGCCGCCGGTGCACCAGACTTTCGAGATGCACGGCTTCGTCATGTGCACCTTCGCGCCGCGCTACCTCGACCACCACCCCGAGGCCATCAAGGTCCCGTGGGCGCACGACAACACCGAGGCCGACGAGGTGCTCTTCTACGTGCGCGGCCAATTCGGTTCGCGCAAGGGCGTCGAGCCCGGCTCGTTCACGCTGCACCCGCAGGGCATCCCGCACGGCCCGCACCCGGGCACGACGCTCAAGAGCTTCGAGCACACCCGCACGGAGGAGCTCGCCGTGATGTTCGACACACAGTATCCGCTCGAGCTGACCGCCGAGGCGCTGGCGATGGACGATCCGAGCTACCCGCTGTCATGGCTGGGATGAGGATTAGACAGATTTAACAAAATGGACAGAATGCTCCCAGGGTCAGGCTCGGCTATTCTGTGAATTTTGTTCATTCTGTCCAAACCATGCTCATCGATTTTCAAAAACTCCCGCCGCGCGAATCTTATCCCTGGCTGATCAACGCGATCAACCCGCGCCCGATCGCTTGGGTCTCCACCATTTCCGCCGCCGGCAAGACCAACCTCGCGCCGTTCTCGTTCTTCCAAGGCATCTGCGCCAGCCCGCCGACACTGATGTTCTCCGGGGCCAACGACCGCACCGGCAAGAAGAAGGACAGTGTGGTGAACGTCGAACAGGTGCCGGAGTTCGTCGTCAACATCGTGCCCTACGAGCTGCGCGACATCATGAATCTCACCTCCGCGCCGCTGCCGCACGGCGAGAGTGAATTCGAGAAATTCGACATCGCCACCGCACCGTCGACGCTGGTGAAGCCACCGCGCGTCGCCGCGTCGCCCGTGTCGTTCGAGTGCCGGCTCGACCGCATCGTCCGCATCGGCGACGGCCCGCTGGCGGGCAACGTCGTGTTTGGCACGATCCTGTGTGCGCACGTCAGCGAGTCCGTGATCACCGACGGCGCGCTCGACCCGCGCAAGCTCGACACCATCGGCCGCATGGGCGGCGACTTCTACACGCGATCCGCCACCGATCTGTTCATGATCAAACGACCCGGATAATTATCACGATGAAACACACCAAACACACGAAAAGCGAAGTCAGGCTTTCGTGTATTCAGTGTGTTTCGTGGTGACCTCCCCAACACCCATGCCCGACATCGTCATCCTCTCCGCCACCCGCACGCCCATCGGCGCCTTTCAAGGTGGCCTCGCTTCGGTCCCGGCGTCGCGTCTCGGCGCGGCGGCCATCAAGGCCGCGGTGGCCGCGGCCGGCGTCAATCCCGCCGACGTCACCGATTGCCTCATGGGCAATGTGCTGCAGGCGGGGCAGGGGCAGGCGCCGGCGCGCCAGGCCGCCATCCATGGTGGCATGCCGACGTCCACGCGCTGCATCACCGTGCACAAGGTTTGCGGATCCGGCATGCAGACGGTCATCGGTGCCTCGCATTTTCTCGCCGGCGGCATGGGCAGCATCGCGGTGGCTGGCGGCATGGAGAACATGTCGCTCGCGCCCTACCTGTTGCCGAAAGCGCGCGATGGTTACCGCCTTGGTCACCAGCAGGTGGTGGATTCACTCATCACCGACGGCCTGTGGGACCCGTATAACAATCTCCACATGGGCAACTGCGCCGAGCAGTGCGCGACGAAATACAAGTTCACCCGCGAGCAGCAGGACGCCTACGCCATCGCCTCGTTCCAGCGCGCCAACGCCGCGCAGAAGGCCGGCCTGTTCGCCACCGAGATCACGCCGGTCGAAATCACCGACGCCAAGGGCAACGTCACGAAGTTTGAGCACGACGAGGGCCCGGCGAAGGTGAAGTATGACAAGATTCCCTCGTTGAAGCCGGCTTTTCAGAAGGACGGCACCATCACGCCGGCCAACGCTTCGACGCTCAACGACGGCGCCGCCGCGCTCGTCGTGACGACCGCAGACACCGCCAAGGCCAAGGGCCTCAAACCCATCGCGCGCCTCGCCGGCTTCGGTGGCCATGCGCAGGATCCGTTCTGGTTCACCACCGCGCCGGTGCAGGCGACGCACAATGCGCTGAAGCAAGCCGGCTGGGCCGTGAAGGACGTCGATCTCTGGGAAGTGAACGAGGCTTTCGCCGTCGTGCCGATGGCCTTCATGGCGGAACTCGGTGTGGCCCACGACAAGCTCAACGTCCGCGGTGGCGCCATCGCGCTCGGCCATCCCATCGGCGCCAGTGGTGCCCGCATTCTCGTGACGCTCATCGCATCGCTCAAGGAGCGCGGCCTCAAGCGCGGCGTCGCGGCCATCTGCATCGGCGGTGGCGAAGGCCTGGCCGTGTGCGTTGAACTGATTTAAACACAGAGGACACGGAGTTCGGCGAGAGATGTATTTCGGAAAACCCCTCGGCCCTCTGTGATCTCTGTGTTAAAAACCGTTTCCTGATGAGCAAAGTCTACCCCAACGCCCAAGCCGCCCTAGCGGGTTTGTTGCGCGACAACATGACGATCGCCGCGGGCGGATTCGGCCTCTGCGGCATCCCGGAGAATCTGATCGCGGCGCTGCGCGACAGCGGCGTGAAGGGCCTGACCATCGTCGGCAACAACGCCGGCGTGGACGGCTTCGGCATGGGCGTGTTGCTCACGACGCGGCAGGTGAAGAAGGTCATGGCTTCCTACGTGGGCGAGAACAAGGAGTTCGAGCGCCAGGTGCTGGCCGGCGAACTCGAACTCGAGCTCATCCCGCAGGGCACGCTGGCCGAACGCTTGCGCGCCGGCGGCGCGGGCATCCCGGGTTTCTACACGCGCACCGCCTTTGGCACGAAGCTGGCGGAAGGGAAGGAGACCAAGGTTTTCGACGGCAAGGAATATGTGCTCGAGCCGGGCATCAAGGCCGAGGTCTCGCTCGTGAAGGCGTGGAAGGGCGACAAGTCCGGCAACCTCGTCTTCCGGAAGACCGCGCGAAATTTCAACCCAATGATCGCGACCTGCGGCAAGGTGTGCGTCGCGGAGGTCGAGCAACTTGTCGAAGTGGGGGAGCTGGCGCCGGACGACATCCACACGCCGGGCATCTACGTCGACCGCATCATCCAGGGTGCGGCTTACGAGAAGCGCATTGAGTTTCGCACCGTGCAGGGCGCCGCGGCCTCGAAGAAGGAAACGCCCATCCGCGAATTGATGGCGAAGCGCGCCGCGCAGGAATTGCGCGACGGCTATTACGTCAACCTTGGCATCGGCATCCCGACGCTCGTCGCCAACTTCATTCCCAAGGGCATGAACGTCACGCTGCAGTCCGAGAACGGCCTGCTCGGCATCGGGCCGTTCCCGGCCGACAGCGAAGTCGATCCCGACCTGATCAACGCCGGCAAGCAGACCATCTCGACGATTCCAGGCTCGGCGTTCTTCTCCAGCTCCGACTCGTTCGCGATGATCCGCGGCGGGCACATCGACTTGTCTATCCTCGGTGCGCTCGAGGTGGCCGACAACGGCGACATCGCGAACTGGATGGTGCCGGGCAAAATGGTCAAGGGTCCCGGCGGTGCGATGGATCTCGTCGCCGGCGTGAAACGCGTCGTGGCCGTGATGGAGCACTGCGCGAAGGACGGCAGCCCGAAGATTTTAAAGCAGTGCTCACTGCCCGTCACCGGGCGAGCCGTGGTCAGCCTCATCATCACCGACCTCTGCGTCTTCGAAGTGAAGCCGGGCGGTGGGCTCGTGCTGATCGAGTTGCATCCGGGGGTCACGCTCGACGAGTTGAAGGCCAAGACTGGCGCGCCGTTTGCGGTGAAATAATGGAGGGCCCAGCTCCAGCTGGGCCGCGGTCTAGCTGGAGCTAGACCCTCCACATTTCCGCATAGACGGCCAGCCCGGCGGATTCTACTAAGCGCCCCCACATTATTATTTAACCTCTCGACAGTCCCCGCTTCAACGTGAACTAACAGGTCACCCCATGCCCCCGCAGGACGCTGAGCAAGCCCGTTGGTTCGCCGAGGAAGTGCAGCCGCACGAAGCCGCGCTGCGCGGCTACTTGCGCAACCGCTTCCCGGGCCACCCGGATATCGACGACCTCGTCCAGGAGACCTACGCGCGGCTGCTGCAGGCCCGCGAGGCGCACCCGGTGCACTCCCCGCGTTCATTCCTCTTCGCCACGGCGCGCAACGCCGCCCTCGATTTCTTCCGCCGCCGGCAGGTCGTGGCGATCGACGGCCTAGCTGATATCGACCTCCTGCCCGTCTTGGAAGATAGGCCCGGTGTGGCCGAAACCGTCTGCCATGACCAGGAACTCCAATTGCTCGCCGCCGCCATCCAGGCGCTGCCCGCCCGCTGCCGGCAGGTGATGACCCTGCGCAAGATCTATGGCCTTTCACACCGCGACATCGCTGCGCAGCTCGAGATCTCCGAGCACACTGTCAACGCCCAGCTCGCCATCGGCGTGCTGCGGCTGCGGACCTACCTGCACGCCCATGGCCTGACCCGGATCCACGACTGATGAATTCCAGCCCTTCCACTCCGCCCCTGCCGGGTCCCGAAACCGACGCCATCGAGGCGACCGCCGCCGTCTGGCTCGGCCGCCGCGACCGCGGCATGAGCGAGGCCGAGACCGTCACTTTCATCCGCTGGCTGCAACAGGATGCCCGTCACGCCGAGGTGTTCGCCGAGCTCGATGACACGTGGAAAAATTTCAACCGTCTCCGCGCCGCCCGGCCGGCTGGGGCCGCCCGGCCCGATGCTGACCTGCTCGCCCCGCGCCGCCGCCGGAGGCACCGCACCCGGTGGGCCGCCGCCCTGGCAGCGGCCGCCGCGGTGGTGTTTCTCAGCCTGGCCTGGCCGCGCGTGCCGGGGGCGAATCTGCACCAGGACGTGGTCACCACCGTTGGCGCGTTCCAGAAGCTGGACCTGCCGGACGGCTCCGTCGTGCAGGTGAACACCGACAGCGCGATCGAGGTCCAGTATACCGCCGGGGAGCGCCGCGTGCGGCTCGTGCGGGGCGAGGCCCATTTCTCCGTCGCGAAAAATCCCGACCGGCCGTTCATCGTCAGCGCGGGCCAGGTGGCGGTGCGGGCGGTCGGCACCGCGTTCAACGTCCGCTGGCGCTCCGCCGCCGTCGAGGTGCTCGTCACCGAGGGCAAAGTGCAGGTGAATGACAGCGTGCAGGGCGGCTCGCTGCTCATGCCGCAGGCGGAGACCGAGACCCCGCTGCTCGTGGCGGGTGAGCGTGCCACCATTCCCACGCAGGCCGTCACCGGCCGCGCCGCCGCCGCCGTGGCGTCGGTCGCCCCGGTCGAGGTGGCGCGGGCGCTGGCATGGCAGGAACGCCGGCTGGAGTTCGAGGACGCGCCGCTCAGCGAGATCGTCGCGGAGTTCAACCGCTACAACACGCACCAGCTCGTGATCGGCGATCGCCAGCTGGAGGCGAAGCGCTTCACCGTCACTTTCCGCGCCGACGGCTATCCGGCCCTGGTGCGCCTGCTCGAGGGCAGCAACGAGGTTACCGCCGAGCGCAGCGAGGGCCGGACCGTGCTCCGCCTCAAGTAATAAGCCGCGGTCCGCCCCGAAAATTCTTTTTAGCTGTTTCCGTGACTTAAACCGTCTTCCCCATTGCCGGCGGATTACCCCGTCAAACAATCTCCGGCCTTTCACCTCATGACCAAGCACACCACGCCCTGCCGGCCCTTGGGCCGGCTCTTTCCCCGTATCCTCCAGGCGACCTTCGCCGGCCTGTTGGCGCTCACGCTGGCCGCCAGCCTCCGCGCCGCCGAAGCCGTCCGGAAGGATTACGATCTCCCCGCCGGCGCCGCCGCCGCGGCCCTCAAGCAATTCGCCGCGCAATCCGGCGAACAGCTCCTGTTCTCCGCTGACGCTGTCACCGGCGTCACGACCCCGGCCGTCAAGGGCCGGCTGACCGCCCGCGAGGCCCTCGACCGCCTGGTCGCGGGCACCGAGCTCGCCGTCCAGCAAGACGAGCGCACCGGCGCGCTCGCCGTGACACGCAAGGCTCCCACCGAGAACAAGCCCGCCCCCGCGCCGAAGGCCGCCGGCGCCAAGGGCGACGAGGGTCCCGTCGTGCTGGAGAAATATGTCGTCACCGGCTCGAACATCCGCCGGCTTGACCAGGAAAAGGTCCTGCCGGTCACCGTGCTTGACCGCGACATGATGGACGCCCGCGACGCCTCGCAGGCCTCCGACCTGCTCACTTCGCTGCCCCAGATCACCGGCCTGCCCGGCAATGAGACCGCCACGCTCGGCGCCACTGCGCGCGGGGACAACGCCGCCATCTCCCTCCGCGGCATCCCGTCGAGCAACACGCTCGTCCTGCTCAACGGCCGCCGCCTCCCGGCGCACCCGATCAGCCAGGGCGAGGCCGGCGTGCCCACGCTCTCCACCAACATCAACACGCTGCCCAACCGCGGCCTCGAGCGCGTCGAGGTTCTCCGGGACGGCGCCTCGTCCATCTACGGCACCGACGCGGTCGCCGGCGTCGTGAACTACATCACGCGCCCGGGCTACAACGGCACCGAGCTCGCCCTGCGCTACGGCATCACCGGGCAGGGCGACGGCCAGGAAATGCGCGCGACCCTCACGCACGGCCTGACCTTCGCTGGCGGCAAGGGTAACCTGATGATTGTCGCCGACCTTTACGACCGCGACCCGATGTATGCCCGCGACCGGCATTTCTCGGCGGAGGCCGACAATTCCTACCGCGCACCCGCGCCTTGGAATGTCTCCACCAACACCACCTTCAACCTCCGCTCGGCCACGACGGAGTTCGGCAACTACTCCACCGGCACCGTGACCGCCGGCGTGTTCACGGCCGCCCGCCCCGCCGGCGTGCCGGCCACGCTGGTCGCCACCTCGGGCACATTCTTCATCGTGCCGACGACTACCGGGGTCGGCTTCCAGACCACGACGCCGACGCGCGACGGCGTGACCCACGACTATTACTGGAACAACGACGCCTACCGCGTCATCCAGCCGCAGTCCACGCGCGGCAATCTTTTCGCCAGCGGCAGCTACGAGCTGCGGCCCGAGCTGACCGTCTTCGGCGAGGTCATGGCCTACAAGGCCCGCTCGGAAACCGTGCGCGAGCCCGACGGCATCACGGCCTCCACCGACGGTGACATCATCGTGCCGACGAGCAATCCCTTCAATCCCTTCGGTGACCGTTTCTGGTCGGTCACCGGCGCACCCAACGCCGACGGCACCGCCCGGCTCACCGGCACGCCCTCTGCGGTGCGTATCACCAACAAGCGCCTGACCGATCTTGCGGACCGTGCCGCCGTCGTTGACAGCACTTCCTACCGCGTGCTCGGTGGCGTGCGCGGCAAGCTCTTCACCACCTGGAACTGGGAGGCCGCCGTGTTCAAGGCCGAGGCCCGCGTGACCGATGACGAGGTCGGCCCGAGCCGCAAGAGCCTGATCATCGCCGCCATCAACCAGACCGACCCGACCAAGGCCTTCAATCCCTTCACCCGCACCTTCGCGGTGCAGAACGGCGGTCTCGTGGTCACGGGCAACTACGTGAACCCCGAGAGTGTGCAGTCGACCTTCCGTTCGGATTTCGCCCGCAACGGCGTCTCCGGCCTCACCAGCGCGGACTTCCGCGCCGCCGGCGACGTGCTGCCCATCTGGGGTGGCAACAGCATCGGCGGGGCCTTCGGCGGCGAGTTCCGCTATGAGCTCTACAACGACTCGCGCCCGCCCTTCGCCGGCCTGAATCCGGCCAGCTCCGGCCTCGACCCGGCGACGAACGACTTCCTCGGCTTCTCGCCGAACTCCGACACGCACGGCACGCGCCACGTGGCCGCGGCCTACGTCGAGACCGTCGTCCCGCTCGTCGGCCACAAGTTCAAGCTGCCGCTCGTGCAGTCGCTCGAGCTCTCCGCCTCCGCGCGCTACGAGAGCTACAC